>JAISCL010000322.1 GCA_031265585.1 Tannerella sp.
GAAAACGGAACGGAATGGATTTCCCAGGGTTCCTATTCGGTTAGAAAGGGGAATGAATACCAGTATTTCGAATTTTCCGAATCTCAACAGGTGCGGCATATCAAAGTCGAATGTAAAACCCCGTCGCAGGCAGGCAACAAAAATGTGTCCGTCTACGAAATCGGCGCCTATACACGATAGCAGAATACGGTTGAATCTTTTTTCGAGGATCCCTCAAACCCTTTCCGGGAAGCCCCGGAAAACTTCCCACCCGGCGCAGCGTCCCCCGTTGCGCCGGGCTTTGCTCAAGAGGCATAGTGATAACATGTCATTCATGCTTTCCCCGACGGGGATTTCATAAATCACAGGTCATTCACATTTTCCCCAGCCGAAGATTTCATATGCTGCGCACAGCCCGCCATGCACAAAACTACAGTTGCTGATTTTGAAACAAATTACTATCTTTGCAGAAAAAAACAGGGATGTCAAAGATTGATAAACTGAAAGCAATGGATGTATTAACTTATAAAGGTTTTACCGGTTCCGTTCATTTTTCATCCGAAGATGATGTTTTCTTCGGAAAAATAGAAGGAATCAATGACTTGATTACTTTTGAAGGAAATAGTGTGAGCGAACTTAAAAATGCTTTCCGATATGTTATAGACGAACATATTAAGGATTGTGAGAATGAAAATATTCCGGTAGAGAATCGCACGGTAGAGACGTCTCTACTCGGTTAAATAATAAACACAAAAGCTATGAAAATATTTTTAACAGCGGGGTTATTCGCAATCATTACGTTGGGGATACAGGCCGAGGGAAATAAAACAGAAACGGATATGAACGACAGGAATCCTTTTTTTGCAGCGTATGCGACACCTTTTGACGTGCCGCCTTTTGATAAAATCCGGATGGATCATTATAAACCGGCTTTCATCAAGGGGATGGAAGATCATCAGGCGGAGATTGAGGCGATCGTCCGGAATCAGGCTGCGCCGGATTTTGAAAATACGATTGTCGCGTTAGACCGATGCGGAAACCTGCTTCGCAATGTAAGAAGCGTATTTTCCGGCCTGAACAGTGCGAATACATCCGACGAAATGCAGGCCCTGAACCGGGAAATGTCCCCCCTGCTGTCCCGCCATTATGACGATATAAACCTGAACCGGAAACTTTTTGACAGGGTAAAACAGATCTATGAACAGCAGGACGGCCTCAACCTCAATAAAGAGCAGAAGAAACTGCTGGAAGAAACATACAAAAGTTTCGTCAGGAGCGGAGCGAACCTTCCGGAAGAACAACAGGAACGCCTGCGCGAACTGAACAGCCAAATATCACTCCTGCAACTCACCTTTGGCCAGAATATGCTGAAGGAAACGAACGCCTTCCAACTGATCATAGACCGGGAAGAAGATCTTTCCGGCCTGCCCCGGAGCCTGGTCAGTGTAGCCGCCGACGAAGCAAAGGCGGCAGGACGGGACGGGCAGTGGATTTTTACGCTTCATAATCCAAGCATCATGCCGTTCCTGCAATTTTCCGACAGGCGTGAACTCCGTGAAAAAATATTCAACGGCTATATCCGTCGCGGGAATAATAACAATGATGCAGACAACAAAGAGGTCGTAAAACAGCTGGTGACCCTTCGCCTGGAAAAAGCCAAACTGATGGGATACGAAGACTATGCCGCCTTTGCACTGGAAGAACGGATGGCTAAAAACGAAAAAAACGTATACGGGCTGCTGGATAATGTATGGACGCCCACGCTGTCCAAAGCAAAAGAAGAAGCGGCCGATCTGCAGGCCATGATGCAAAAGGAAGGTGTTGAAGGAGAACTGAAAGGATGGGACTGGCGGTATTACAATGAAAAAGTAAAAAAGGAAAAATACGATATTGACGAGAATGAAGTGCGCCCGTATTTCAAGCTTGAAAATGTGCTGGACGGGCTTTTCCATGTAGTAAACAAGCTTTACAGCATCACATTTACGGAAATAAGGGACATCCCGAAGCCGCACGGAGAAGCCGTGGCGTTCGAATGTAAAGACGCGGACGGCACACACCGCGGCGTACTGTACATGGACTTCTTCCCCCGCCCGGGCAAACGCGGAGGGGCCTGGTGCGGCGCCTACCGCTCGCAGACATACCGGGACGGGAAACGGATCGCGCCGGCAGTCACCATTGTCTGCAATTTCACGAAGCCTTCGGCCGGCCAGCCTGCGCTGTTAAGCATCGACGAGGCTGAAACCATGTTCCATGAGTTCGGGCACGCCCTTCATAATCTATTCAGGGACGTTCATTATTACGGAGTATCCGGCGTGCCGCGCGATTTTGTCGAATTGCCCTCACAGGTTATGGAACACTGGGTGTTAGAGCCGGAAGTCCTGAAAGTATTCGCCCGGCATTACCGCACCGGGGAAGTCATACCGGAAAGCCTGGTTAAAAAAATCGACAACAGCAGCAAATACGGGCAGGGCTTCGCTACAGCCGAATACCTGCAGGCATCCTTCCTGGATATGGACTATCATGTATTGAAGGAAATACCGTCCTCCTTTGACATCCCGGCATTTGAAACCGAATCGATGAATCGCCGGGGAGCATTGCCCCAGATTCCGCCCCGCTACCGCACCACTTATTTTAATCACACGATGGGAGGCGGTTATACGGCCGGATACTACAGTTACATGTGGTCGGAAGTGCTTGACGCCGATGCCTTCGAAGCCTTTAAGGAAACAGGAAACATCTTCGACCGAAAAACAGCGGAAAAATTCCGTGATTTCATCCTCGTGCCCGGCAGTATAGACGACGCCATGGACATGTACAAAAACTTCCGGGGAAAAGAACCCGGCATAGAACCCTTACTTAAAAACAGAGGCCTCAAATAACAGGTTTAGAGACGGGGGCGCCCCGTCTCTACTGTCAATACGTCATTGTGATGATACAGGCGCCCGGGGGGATATTTCCCAGGGAGATGAAGGGGGCGTCTTTTAAACGGGTTATTTTTTGCGGGATGCCGTTGTTTTTTACTTCGCAGGTTTTTGAGAGCAGCGGCAGGTAGACTTCACCGTCCATATTGGCCGGCAGGGTTAGCTGCAGGCGGTATTCTCCCTTTTTATTTTCCACTTCCACGTGAACCGGGCCTTTTATGGTCGGGATCACGGCTTTTGCCCATGAGAGGGAGGCGATCTGCGGTTTGATGCGGACTTTGTCAAATCCGGGAAGTAAGGGTTCGACACCCATCAGTTTCCGGGGAATGACGTTTGCCGGCGCCGCTCCCCAGACGTGATTCCAGTCCTGATTCGGCTTGTACTTGTTGTCCCAGGCTTCCAGGGAGACCGTCGAGCCGACCCGGATCATATTATACCATCCCCGGTCGTCGCTTTTCGTCAGCATGGAAAGGGCATATTCCGCATCCGAAGCTTCATACAGGGCATCCATCAGGAACTGGGAGCCGTATACGCTGCAGGCCATCCGGCGGCTGCGCATGAAGTCCAGGACTTTCGGCATCCTGCCGGGCGGCACCATGCCGAAAGCGACGGGAAACATGTTCGCATGCAGGGAGGCATGCGTGGTCGTATCGCCGTCCACGTAATGGCCGGTCTTCGCGTTCAGGAAGGTTTTGTTATAGCGGGCCAGGAACAGCGCCGCCTCTTTACTGTATGAGGATGCGTCGGCCGGGAGGTTGAGCGCGCCGGCAATCCGTCCCATCAGCTTGAGCGCTTCATAATGCCAGGCGTTCGTGACGGCATTATAATCCGTAAAGACAAAGCCGTCCGCTTCACCGCCTTCGTGTTTGTTCAGGCCAAGGATGCCCGTATGGGGCCAGTCCACAATGTCCCTGACCGGCGCTTTCGAGCGGATCGAAGCGAGGAACTCCGGCGTTTGCAGGCCGGTGGTCGTACTGATCAGGCCGGTCTTTTCGCGCAGCTGCATCAGCGACCGGGCTTGCAGCACGTCATAACGGGCTTTCAGGGAACGGCTGTCGCCGGTATAGAGGTAGTCGTACCAGGCGATCAGGACAGACTGCAGAATCCATTCGGTCGGCCAGGTAGGATGTTCCAGGAGGTATTCATGCGAACGCCGCGCCATCGAGTATTCCCTGTCCACGCTATAATGGCAGAGCTGGTTGATGATGGCATCCGCTTCGTAGGGGATCCGTTCGCGGTCGCCGTCAATGTAAATCCCCAAAGCGGAAGTCGCCTTAACCGAATATTTGCACAAGTCCCAGATTTGATTGAGCGTATCGTTGCTGCATTCAAAAAACGAGGCCGATCCGTCGAACGGATAATGAACCGATTCCCTTACGAGATCCCGGGCCGTCAGGGGCCTGCCGTATCCTTCGATTTCGCAGTACCTGAAGGGCAGGACTTCGCCGATATAAGCGGGAATCAGCACGGCAGCGGGAGCCGTATTCCGCCTGTCCCGGGCAATTTTCAGATGATACGTATGCGTCCCCTTGAGGAGGCCCAGCGCATAGCGGTGATAACGGATCGTTCCGCCGGGATGGCGGTCTACCTTTCCGCCCGCCGCCTGTTCTCCCAGGTGAATGACGACGCTGTCTTTTTCCGCATCGGATGTAAGCGTCATGACGAGCTGCCCGAAAGCCGCTTTCCCGAAATCGGCAAAGACGGTTGACGGTTCGACCGCAGCGACGGAAACCGGATGTTCCGGCGATTTTACCTGCGGATAGAAACAGGCTGCATAGTCCGACAGTTTGGCAGCCGTGCGGAAAGCCTTCACATCCGACCAGTCGCTTTCGCCGCCCGTACCGGTCACCGTTTTCACCCGCCAGAAATAATCCGTCGCGGGCTGCAGTGCATTTCCTCCGTAGGGCACAGCTGTTGATTTGCGGTCTTCAACGGTTCCGCTGTCCCACGTATTCCCCTTGCCGGAGGTTATATCCGCCTGATTATCCGCTACAATAATCCGGTAAGATGTCTGGTACGTCCCGGCTGCCTTACCCGGGACAATCCAGCCGAACGATGGATAGGCCGATGCGATTTCCACGTACTGGAGGGATTCGACCGCATCGTCCATTTGCCATACGGGCACGTTCGATACCGACCCGTCCAGCCAGGTATAATCCGTATGCTCGACCAGGTCTGTCAGCAGGCCGTACGGCCTGTTTTCCGCCTGTGACCACAGGGCGGCGCACGGCAGTAATAAGATTGTAATAACAAGTAGTTTCATAGAGCTATAATTTTAATGTTGAATTTCATACGGTTTAACCGCCACAGGCCCTGCCGGCCCCGCGCCCGTCTTCGCATAACGTTCGTTTTCCGGAAGAAGCCGGTCCCCGGCCGGCCGGTTCGGCTGCAAATTTACAACTTTTATTTTCACTTCGTTCCGTCCGCCTGCTAAAAACTTACGTTGAAGTTTTCTTCCCCGCGCCGCGAGCGGAAAAAATTCAGTTGAAGTTTTCTTCCCCGCACCGCGAGCGGAAAAAATTCAGTTAAAGTTTTCTTCCTCGCGCCGCGAGCGGAAAAAATTCAGTTGAAGTTTTCTTTCTCGCACCGCGAGCGTTAAATTCCAGGCGTGGGATTTAACATTTGCGCCCGTAGCGTTAAAATTCATGTGTAGAATTTAACAATTACATCGTAAGCGTTAAATTTAATATTCGCATCGCGAGTTGAAGCCTTCAACTATCGCGGAATCTCAAATAAAAATCCCCCTTTCCATCTTCCTGTTTAAAAGATTAAAAGGGGGATTTTCTTTAATCAGCTCGCGAAGGTATCGTTACCAGCCCGGATTCTGTTCCATGACGACGTCCTTGTTCGTGTCGATCACGACCTGGGGAATCGGCCAGAGGTTGAAGTTCCGCGTCAGCGTGGCACGGGGATCGTCCCAGTAGGCGTATTTTTTGATACGGTCCGTGGCGACTGTTCCTCCCATGCGGAGCAGCGTGTTCCAGCGGCGTTCTTCGTAGACCAGTTCCCTGGCGCGCTCGTCGAGGATCAGGTCCAGGCTTACGTCGGAGGCCTGTACCCGGTATCCGCACCGGGCGCGGTCGCGCAGCAGGTTGATGTCGGCGGCGGCGCCAGCGTCGTCACCCGTGCGCATTTTGGCTTCGGCGCGCAGGAGGATCGTTTCCGGCAGGCGGATCAGGTACTCGTCGCGGTAGAGGTTGCTGCGGTTCTGGCCGTCGGAGAGGCCGGCGTAGCGGTCGGTAAAGATCTTGCACGATACGGGGAAGCACTGCGTCACGGCGGCGTCGATCGCGTCCTGGCTCTGTCCTTCCTTGTAAATCACGCTCCAGGGGACGGGCTTGCCGTAGTATTCGGACGTCTCGACGTTGCCGAGGAACGTCCGCTTCATGGCCGCTTCCGAGTTGCGCAGGTCTTCGCCCCATTTATCTTCGTAAATAATGTCGCGTGTATACATCGTGGGCATGACCTCTACGATGCCTCGCCCTCCGACGTCTTCGAGCGTGCCGTTCAGGTGGGCGGAGAGCGGGTCGCGGAAGACAGGCCCGTACATGCGCGTATACTGCAGCCGCGCGTGCCCGTCTTCGGCCTTGTTGGCGGCATAGTCAAACTGCGCTACCCAGATGGCTTCGAGGTTTCCCTGCTGGTAGTCCTGGTTTCCTTCCTGGAAGAGATCCCAGTATACGTTGCCCTCCGTCGGGTAGCCGGCGGCGGAATAGAGGTGGTCGGGCGTCTGCCTGGCCTCCGTGTTGGCATAATAGAAGTCGGGATTTTCGTTCATGCGCGTGCCGAAGCGTTTCGTCATCAGGGAATAGGTCGAGCCGCCGATCAGGTCGTTGCCGTAGCTGATGGATCTTTCATACGCCGTCTTTGCTTCTCCGGACTTGCTTTCGGCCTCGAGGGCAAGCCCCTTGTCCAGGTAGAGCTGGCACAGGTTATGCTGCGCTGCGCCGCGCACGAGGCGTCCTGCGACGGGGGTCGTTTCCGGCAGGTCGCCGAGGATGGCTTCCAGCTCGTCAATCGCGTACTGGTACGTTTCGACGCGGGTCGTGCGGACGAAGTCGTAGCGCGGCGAGGTTGTGATCTCCGTCACAATCGGGACGCCTCCGTAGAGTTCTCCCAGGTTGCGGTAGCAAAGGGCGCGGAAAAAGCGCGCCTGCGCGGTCGTGTACGCCTTGTCCGCCGCCGACGACCAGGTGATCTGGGGCAGCTCGGCCGCATACAGCGCCAGGTTTGCCTTGGCGATCAGCTGGTACCAGTGGGAATAGTTGTTGTTGAAAACCTCATGGCTGGTCGTGATGATGCCGTAGTCGTTGAAGCGGGTGCTCCGCCGGATGGTCGCCATATCGAACATATCCGTCCCGTTGCCGCCGCCGAAAGCGTAAAATGTCATGTTTTCCTCGTCCATGCAGAACATGTTGCGGACGTGGGAATAGCATCCGAGAACGACCTGGTCGACCTGTTCGGAGGTGGAGAAGGCATTGTCCACGGTATAAAATGTCTCCGGTTTTTCCGTCAGGAAAGCCGTATCATCGCAGCTCATCCATACAAGCAGGGATAATAACGCCGGCAGTAAACTCTTGTTTATTTTTATCTTTTTCATAATCTACTCTGTTGTTTATGGTTAGAAACTAATATTGGCGCCCAGGGAGAAAGAGGTCAGTACCGGATAGTCGCCTGCGCGTACGGTAGAGCCGACTTCCGGGTCATCGCCTTCCCATTTCGTGATGGTAAAGAGGTTCTTCGCCGTCAGGAACAGTTTCAGGTTCTGGATGTTCAAATCCTTCACCCACGGTTCGCGGAACGTATACGACAGCGTGACGTCCTGGAGGCGCACAAAGCCGCGGTTCTGCAAGCCCTCGAAGCGTCCGCCGTCGCCGGAGAACACGGCCGAAGGATAGGTGTTGCTTTTATTTTCGGGCGTCCACCAGGGGATAGAGATGCTGTTCGAGTTAAAGAGGCCGGAGCCGTTTGTCATGTACGCTTCGCGGTTTGCTTTCAGGTAATATCCGCCGCCGCCGAACGTGCCGGTCAGCATGGCATAGAGGTCGAAGTTTTTCCAGGAAACGGTATTGCTCATATTCAATTTGAAATTCGGCTTGTCGTATCCCAGGATGTCCCGGTCTTCCGCCGTAATGACCCCGTCTTCGTCTATATCCTTATATTTCGGGACGCCGGCCGGGACGCCGTTCTTCTGCATGTATTCCGTATCCGATTCCTGGACGATGCCATCCTGCACATAGCCGTAGATAGCGCCCAGCGGCTTTCCGATAAAGCGGCTGTTCGATATGTCGTCGTCTTCCTTGCCGTCGCCGTCCAGGTCGTCGCCGTACAGATGCGCCAGCTTGTTGCGGTTGAACCAGAATGTAAAGCCGGTCATCCACATCAGGTCCTGCCTTTCGATATTCACGGTTCGCAGCGTAATTTCTACCCCGCGGTTGTCAATCTGCCCCATGGACGATTTCATGACTTTAAAACCGGTCATTACGGGAATATTGCGTTCAAATATCTGGTCGGTTGTTTTCGAGAAATAAAGATCCAGATCCAGGAAAATACGGTTTCCCAGCCAGGCCGATTCGAATCCGGTGTTCCACGACTGGGTTGCTTCCCAGCCCAGGTCTGCATTGCCCAAATCTCCGGGAATCATGCCGTACAGAATCTTGCTGCTGTTCCCAAGCTCATAACGGGCATTGGCCTCGGCGCTGTTCCTGATCGTAGACAGCGTGCCGTACGGGTCTAAGCCCTGGTTTCCGTTCCGGCCCCACGACAGTTTCAGCTTCAGGTCATTCAGGAAGCCTGCCCTGTCCATAAAGTTTTCGTTCGTAATCTTCCACGCCGCACCAACAGCCACGAAGTTACCCCATTTCTGATTGGCTCCGAAAACGGATGCCCCGTCACGACGGACAGACCCCATCAGGAAATATTTGTCATTAAACGAATAGGAAGGTCTTATCAGGTAACCGATATTGGAACGCCTGTTGGCCGCCAGCTCTACCCGCTGAACGGTTGCCTTGTGCAGGCCGCTTATGCCCAGCGTCGTATTGCCGTTGGCGGCAAAATCATTGCCTCTCATTACTTCCTGCGTGTAGTCCTTGCGGTCGCGGGTCGCCACGGCAGTTACGTCAACCGTATGCCTGCCGAACGTCCGGGTATAGTTAAGAATGTTATCAATTACCCAGCTCGCCGTTGTCCGGTTGTCCCTGTTTCCGTTTGCACGGGAGAGCAAATCCTGCAATGCGGCGGGTGCATAGCGCGATTCGTCATCATAAGCGCCTTCCCTTACATAATTCGATTCATAATAAAAGTCACCCTTGTTTTCTTTGATCAGGTTGCCGGCATAGTTGAAGCGGTAGCTCAAACCGGGCAGCCACGGCAGCTTGACAACGGCATACGCATTCATGCGGAAGTTGTCGCGCATGTCAACATTGTCGCGCGACCCGTCCACCACGCCCCATAACGGGTTTGTGCCGGACTGGGTATAGGGGTACTTTTCTATCAGTTTATTTTTCTCATCCCTGTACAAAACCGCATAAGGAGGCAGATTCATTGCCTGGCCCAGATTGGCTCCGGCTCCCGAATAGTCGGATTTCGCATACGCCGCGTCTATGCCGATCTGCAGCCAGCTTGTAATATCCGTATTCATCTTGCCTAAAACGGATATGCGGTTATACTGATCCCCCATAATGACACCTTTGTTATCCGAATAGGCGGTAGAGAGATAGTAATTCATCTTTTCGCCCGAGCCGGATACCGAGAGCTGATAGTCCTGCACCCAACCGGTACGGGATGATGCGTCCAGCCAGTCCGTTTCCTTCCCGGCCTGCATGTTTGCCGTTTCCTGCGGCTTCATCCACGACTGGTCCGTACTGTTATTGCGCGCCATCACCGATTCCAGCCACCGTTCGCCGTTCATCAGTTCGGGGCGGTTGTTCCAGCTTTGCATGCTTCCCGATGCGTTCAGCGTGATTACCGGCTTGGCCGTCCTTCCTTTTTTCGTCGTGATGATGATTACCCCGTTCGCCGACCGCGACCCGTAAGCCGCCGCCGAGGTAGCGTCCTTCAGGATGTCGAAGGAAGCGATGTCGTTCGGGTTGATGTCATTGATATTTCCGAGGTAAATAACCCCGTCGACAACGAGCAGCGGGTCGTTCGATCCGGAAATGGATTTCTGTCCGCGTATCTGCATGCTGGGCTGTCCCCCGGCAGAATTGGTCGCGCCGATGTCCAGGCCCGGCACGTTGCCTTTGATGGCTTCCAGCGCGCTAAGGTTCGAGGCAAGTGCAACGGGCGAATCTTCCAGCCGCACCGAAGATACCGACCCCGTGAAGTCTTTCCTTCGGGCCGTACCGTAGCCGATGACAATCACTTCGTCCAGCGCCTGCAGGTCTTCGAGCAGGGTGACGGTCAGGTGACTCTGATTCCCGACGGATACTTCCTGTGCAATGTATCCGATGTAAGACACCCGCAGGACGGCTCCCTCGTCGACAGCCAGCGTAAAACGGCCATCAGCGTCGGTAATGATGCCGTTGGTCGTTCCCTTTTCAACAATGTTCGCTCCGATAACCGGTTCTCCGTAGTTATCGACAATAACTCCCGTAACGGCCCGCTTCTGCTGGGTGACGGCGACAAGTTCGCTTCCGGCAACGTTTTTCCTGGAAAGAATAATGTTTATGCCTTCCATGGCATAGGACAAATCCGTGTTTTCAAAAAGACGGTTTAATACGTCGCTTACAGGTTTGTTTTTCGCACGTATGGAGACATTTTGCGCCAGGTTTATATCCCTGTTTGAAACAAAGAGATAATCCGTTTGATTTTCAATATTCTCCAATACGTCTTTAAGTACAGCATTCCGTACGTTCAGACTCACCCGGGCATTTTGCGAACTTGCCTCATTGGCATACACAAAGCCGGTAAACAGCAGTAATAGAAATAATGTTAATCTCATAATTCTAAAAATATGTTTGGATTGATTGTTTTTTAGCAATATAATCCGGGATAAAAAAACTTTTTTCATATCTTTGTAATTGATTTGTAAATAATAAGTATATTTTTCACGTGTACTTGTTTGGAATCGGTAAGTGTTGACGCATTTACCGATTCATTTTTTACAGACTGTTTTTTATCATAGGCATTTCAATTTTTAAATTAGACATGTTTTTCAATAAATATATATGACATTGGAATGTTCCTCCCTTTTATAGGTAAAATGAAAATCGTTCTGCAAGACCCTCAGTGCATGATCTATGCCATCTACCACACGAAACTTCCCCCAGTATCCGAGTTTCTTTACTTCATCCGTCCGTATTATAATCTGCAGATCAAAGTATTTTTCAAACAGCAGCATAATCTCCTCAAACGACTCGTCTTCCAGCACAATAATGCCCTCTTTCCAGCGGTACTTATTAAAATTGGTAGCAGAAATCACTAATTTATCACCCACCAAAGTGGCGGTTTCTCCGGCATTCAGGTAAACGGTGTCACTGTTTTCTTCCTCTTTATACAGCTTAATCTTCCCGGTGAACAGCGCCGCCTCAAAATCGGGGCGTTCACGGTACGTTTCGATGTTAAAACTTGTCCCCAATACTTCCAGCCTGTACTTGCCGGTATTTATGATGAACGGCTTTCCGGCGTCTTTCGCTACATCAAAAAAGCCCTCTCCGTTCAGTTCCACCACCCGTTCACTGGAAAAAATACCCGGATATTTCATTGTCGTATTCGAATTAAGCCAAACCGTTGACCCTTCGGCCAGTGTCAGCGCGGTACGGCTGCCCGGCGGAACGTAGGCATTTTGCATGGACTGTCCTAACCGATTAATCCGGTACGTACTGTAGAAATAACTGCAACCGATCAACAGGAAGGCAATCGAAGCGGCTTTTAACGAATTTCGGAAAACCCGCCTCTTTCTGCCGGAAGGCTTTTCCAGGAGTTCTTTTTCGTCAACTATGACAGAGGCATCAAACCGTATCCGTTCACGGATAAACTGCTTCCGGTGCGCGTCAGCGCTTTCCAGCCACCGGCGAAGTTCTTCCTTTTCCTCTTCGGAAGATTCGCCGGTAAAATACCGCATTATTATGTTATGGTCTATATTCATTCTGCCTGCTCATGTCGTTCTTTCCTAAGAGCAACCGGACAAACAAAAATCCCAAACTTTTTTACGAAATTTTTTGAAGAAAAATCAACAGAAGCGGCAGATAATCCCTTAAATCTTTATATAAATGTTCATTAGCCTTGTTGATATGATAGTCGATTTTTTGCAGAGATACCCTCATTTCAGATGCAATTTCTTTCCTTGATTTATATTCGAAGCGGTTTTTCACGAAAATTTCCCGTGTCTGTACAGGAAGTTTTTTTAATGACCGGGCAACGATTTCCATAATATCTTTCATGAAAATATCCGCATAATTTTCATCTTCCAGCGTCATGATGCGGGCCTTTATCTCCCATTCATACAATTCCAGGTACCTCTTATTATATTCCAACTCTACCTGCAAATGTTTCAGATGATTCAGGCATTTATTTTTAACGGTCAACAGTATATACCCCAGAACGTCCGCTTCAGGATCAATTTTAGTTTTATTCTCCCAATAATACAAAATCGCATCATGCGTAATATCCTCCGCTGTCTCCACATGATTCACATAGTAGTAAGCATAACGGTAAAATCGCTTATAATAAGTATTATAAAACGACCCGAAGTTGGGTTCCGAGTTAACCTCCGGAGGGACTATTATATCAGCTTTTTTCTTCAATGGCAACAAACGGATGAATATTGATGAAAGGACAGGACAAAACAGTTCTCCGAAGAAGATACGGATGTATGCTCAGGCAATATGAAACAGAACATACCACCTGACAGGCATTCAGTAATAATAATAATAATGGATTTTTTAAAAAACAAAAAAAATTCGTATAATCGCGCACGCGACCGGCTAACCTGCGCGTCTCTCTCTCTCTCTCTCTCTCTCTCTCTCTCTCTCTCTCTCTAATGAAAATCCGCAATTAACCAACACGCGCGTGTTAATTAATTCAAAACAGGATGTATATTTTTCTAAAACAGAAATCATATTTTCAATATAGTTATTGCAAAGTTAGCGTTTTTTTTGAAAAAAGCGAAAAAAAACAAATAACTTTCTCAAATCGGGCGCCGGTCAGCGTTCAGACAGCCAAAAGCGCTCTTTGTGACATATTGATACGGAAACGGTATCCTGACAAAAAAAGGGCTAAATCTTATTTTGAGGTGCTGGAGAAAAATTAGTATCATCGCCGGAAAAAAGTTATGTCCAAAAAAGCAACACCCCAGGCAGAGCAATTACTGCATTCCTTACTAAGTATTCATGTACCGCCGAGTTACCTGAGTTATTTCGATTTGTACGAAGTGGTTGAGAGAAGCGACTGTTACGAACTGGTTCTCCATGAAAAAGAAGAGTTAATACCCGGTGCACTGGAAAGGAAAAGGGCGGTATTAGACAGTTTTTGCAATCCGTTAAGTATTCTTACCCACAGTTTCTCGCTCAAGCGCATTTATTTGATCATAAAGCGCCGGCGATGGAAGGAAGCAGGCAGTGACAATCATTACAGTAATGATTACGATTTGCAGGCAGAGGGGATAAAAATGACACCGCATTTTGCGGCTTTTTTAAAAGCAGTTGATCGAATCTCATCCTGTCAATATCAGCACGATAGCCCGCTGTTACGATCTTAAGCCCCGAACCCTGTTTGAATGGTACAAAAATGATATAAGCGATTATTATCCGGACAGGGCCTCCGGTCGTTATGCCGGACAAAAGGTATATGAAGTGGACAGGGAAACAGGCGAAATACGGAAGGAACAGGTGATTCATATCTTTCAGCCGGGACACGTGGGCGAACGCATGTGCATAGATGAAAAGATGATCGGGAAACGTTCTTACACTATTTTCAGTAATCATGAAAGCGGTTACATTGCATTAATGATAGAAAGTATTCGTCCGGTGCCGGTAAAAGAAGCGCTGTTGCTTTTCGGCAGGGAGTTGCTTGATAAAGTCCGGCATATTACAGCCGACATGAGTCATTCGATGAAAAATATCTGCGAGGCAGTTCTTCCTCAAGTCCCTATCATCATAGATAAATTTCACGTGCCAAAGCCGAAAATCTTAACGGTAAAATTCAACGCTTCATCGCCAATAATTTTGGAGTCAGAAACAGAGACTTCTTTCTTTATCTGCAGGTCTATTTTTCTCCAGCACCTCAAAATAAGATTTAGCCGCCTTTTCTCCTTCTTTTTTTGCAGTCTACGATTTTTTCCATAACTTGCCGCTGTTTTTCAATCAGAGGTTAGCTGAATGGTTCGTTTTATTCTTCCTTTTGTAATTAATTTGATTGACAATTACAAAAAATAATAAACAGACTACAATTAACAAACCGAAATTCAATGTATTATAATTATAAATTCAAAACAACTTCCAAGAAAATGAGAATTATTACTTTCCTCCTTTTATTATCGGCAATGTGCCCCGTTTTTTCCCGGAACGTCTTTTGTCCCGGCGCTATCTGGCCGGACAACCGTGGCCTGCATATCAATGCGCATGGCGGCGGCATACTCTATCATGAAGGCCGGTAATACTGGTTTGGCGAACACAAGGGCGAACAGTCGAATGCGGCCCTGGTGGGCGTTACATGCTACTCGTCCGATAACTTGTATGATTGGCGTTACGAGGGGATTGCGTTGCCTGTCGATACGGTGAACGAGTTGTCGGATATTACGAGAGGCAGCATCATCGAGCGTCCCAAAGTGATTTATAACGCAAAAACGCGACAGTTCGTCATGTATTTTCATCTTGAGCTGAAAGGCAAAGGCTATGCGGCCGCACGTGTGGGTGTGGCTGTGAGCGACAAACCGACGGGCGCCTATCAATACCTGAAATCACACCGCCCGAATGCCGGTTTTTTCCCCGAGGAAATGACGGAAGCCCAACGGACGGCCACGACTAAAACAGAAGATTTTTCCGAATGGTGGACACCTGAATGGCGTAAGGCCGTCACCGACGGGATGTTCGTGCGTCGCGACCTTGCCGGCGGACAAATGTCGCGCGACATGACGCTCTACGTTGACGACGATGGGAAAGCATACCACATCTACGCTTCGGAAGAAAACCTGACGCTGCACCTGGCAGAACTGTCGGACGATTACCTGAGTCACACGGGCCAATACGTCCGCATCGCCCCCGGCGGGCACAACGAAGCGCCGGCTATCTTCAAAAAAGACGGCCGGTATTTCCTCATCACGTCGGGCTGTACGGGCTGGGACCCGAACGCCGCCCGCCTCTTCACCGCCGATAATATCCGGGGGCCATGGACGGAACATCCCAACCCCTGTGTCGGCGACGACGCCGGCCTCACCTTCCACTCGCAAAGCACCTTCGTCCTGCCCGTGCAAGGCAAGAAAGACGCATTCATCTTCATGGCCGACCGCTGGACGCCCCGTAACCCGATTGACGGGCGCTACGTCTGGCTACCCATTCGTTTCGAGAACGAATTGCCTGTATTGAAATGGCAAGACGAATGGGACTTGACTGTTTTCGACGGATATACATTAGCGAAATGAATGTAACTTCGGAAAAATAGTTATAGGTTTTCATGCTGGCAAAGATAAGTCTTTTTACGCAATAGCTAATTTTGGTGCGGTTGCCCTGAAATGTTCCGGTTATTATACTGTGTGCGGCATAAATTTGTATGCCGATTCGGTGTGGAGACGCGAAGCATCACGTCTCTACGGCGGCTGACAGCTGTTTTCATCATGCAATTTTAGCCCATGCACAGTATTATAACCTGCGTTCGGGATAAGAAAGGATAGAACTCATTACGAATCGGCTATTTATTGCCCGGAGGGCATTCCTATCAATAAAAAAAGGCTCCCCCATCACACAACTCCGGCAGAGGTTGAACACCTACGACATTCATTCACGAACGGAAAATGGTTTCTATGGAGATATAAGCCCTAACAGGCTATGCTTATTCCGAACACAGGTTATTAAATCGATAATTCTTTTACAATCAGCATATTTCAGATGGGCACATGCCCTGTTTTCAACGCGAACATTCCCGTTGCCGGATACGAATGTTCGTGTCTCCAAATGCGAACGTTCGCTTGTTCGGACGTGAACGTCCGCGTAGGGGATAAGCGAACGTTCGCGTCCGAAAACGCGAACGTTCGCATTCCGGGACGCGAACGTCCGTGCAGAGGATAAGCGAATGTCCGCATCGGAAAGCGCGAACGTTCGCATTTTTACTTGCTGCCGACAAGGTCTTCGGCAAACACTTTTCTATCCGTTTTTACTATTTTGGTGCGGTTACCCTGATGTTTTATAACGGCAAAATTTATTGTTGTTTTTTGTATCCCTCCCCGCGGGCAGCCGCAGCTTTCTGAAAGTATTCCTGTGCTTTTGAACTGTTCCCCATAAACTCGTAAATAGCTCCGATACGGTTGTAGGAAATAACGGTATCAGGGTGGTCAGTGCCTAAAACACGTTCACAGACAGGCAAAGCTTTCAGATGATATTCCAATGCTTTCGGATATTCCCTCACAGAATTGTAAGTGCCTCCGATATTGTTGCAGGAAGTAGCGGTCTTCGGGTCGTACATTCCTAAAGTACGTTCACAGTCAGCCGGAACTGTCAATTGTCCTTTCAATTGATCTTCCCATTCTTCTGTCGTCATAATGTGCTGCTTTGATTGTTATTCATTGTGAAAAATGTCTATAAATATACGAAATATTTTATAACGGGAGCACAGCCCCCGTTTAACTGTTTTTTTATTTCCACTGCGGGCATCCTCGGCTTTATGGCGGTATTCTGCGGCTTTTGAAAAGTTCCTCATAAAAGTGTAACAGCTTCCGATATAGTCGTAGGAAGCAACGGTATCCGGGTGGCCGGTTCCTAAAACACGTTCCTGGATAGGCAGGGCTTTCAGATAGTATTCCAGTGCTTTTGAAAAGTCCCCCATCAAATAGTACATGCCTCCGACATTGTTGCAGGAATCAGCGATATCCTGATGTTTAGCTCTAAAAACACGTTTACGGATAGCCAGGGCTTTCAGATAGTATTCCAGTGCTTTTGGATAGTCCCTCATAGAATAGTAAATGCCTCCGATATTGTTGCAGGAAGTAGCGGTATCAAGGTGCTTCATTCCTAAAAAACGTTCATTGATAGCCAGGGCTTTCTGATAGTATCCCAACGCTTTTGGAGAGTCCCCCATAGTATAGTAAGTGCCTCCGATACTGTAGCAGGAAGTAACGGTATCCGGATGTTTAGCTCCTAAAACACGTTCACGGATAGCCAGGGCTTTCTGATAGTATTCCAGGGCTTTTGGATAGTCTCTCAAGGAATAGTAAGTGAGTCCGATATTGTAGCAGGAGGTAGCGGTCTTCGGGTGGTCCATTCCTAAAGTACGTTCATTGATAGCCAAATCGTTCAACTGTTCGTTCAACTGATCTTCCCATTCTTCTGTCGTCATAATGTGCTGCTTTGATTGTTATTCATTGTAAAAAGTGTCTGTAAATATACGAAATATTTTGTGACGGGGGCACACACAGCCCCCGTTTAACTGTTTTTTTATCTCCTACTGCGAGCATCCTCGGCTTTCTGGCGGTATTCCTGTGCTTTTGAACTGTTCCCCATAAGCTCGTAAGTGCCTCCGACATTGCTGTAGGTAGTAATCGTATCCTGATGTTTAGCTCCTAAAACACGTTCAAAGATAGGCAAGGCTTTCAGATAGTATTCCAGGGCTTTTGGATAGTCCCCCATAGAATAGTAAGTGCCTCCGATATTACCGTAGGAAGTAGCGGTAGAAGGGTGGTCGGTTTCTAAAACACGTTCACGGATAGCCAGGGCTTTCAGACGGTATTGCAACGCTTTTTGATACTCCCCCATGAAATGATAAGTGCCTCCGATACTGTGGTAGGAAGTAGCGGTGTTCGGGTGGTCGGTTCCTAAAACACGTTCAAGGATAGGCAGGGCTTTCAGAAAGTATTCCAACGCTTTTTGATACTCCCCCATGAATAAATAAGAGCCTCCGATACTGTGGTAGGAAGTAGCGTTCTTCGGGTGGTCCATTCCTAAAACACGTTCATTGATAGCCAATTCTTTCAATTTTTCGTTCAATTGATCTTCAAATTCTTGTGTCGTCATAGTTTACTGTTTTAAATTGTTGTTCATTGTAAAAAGTGTCTGCAAATATACGAAATATTTTGTAACGGGGGCACACACAGCCCCCGTTTAACTGTTTTTTTTATTTTCCACTGCGGGCAGCTGCGGCTTTTTGGCGGTATTCCGCAGCTTTTGGATAGTTACCCATAGATTCGTAAATGATTCCGATATTATCGTAGGAATCTGCGGTATCTGGGTGGCCAGTTCCAAAAACACGTTCACGGATAACCAAGGCTTCCATTAGGTATTCCAAAGTTTTTGGATAGTTCTTCATAGAATAGTAAGTAAATCCAATCTCATTGTAAGAAATGGCGGTATCCGGGTGATCGGTTCCAAAAACACGTTCACGGATAGCCAGAACTTTCAGAAAGTATTCCAACGCTTTTGAATAGTTTCCCATAGAATCGTAAGCGTATCCGATATTGTTGCAGGAAGCAGCGACAGAGGGGTGGTCGGTTCCAAAAACACGTTCACGGATAGCTAAGGCTTTTTGATAACATTCCAGTGCTTTGGGATAGTTTCCCATAGAATCGTAAGCGTATCCGATATTGTTGTAGGAAATAGCGGTATCCGGGTGGTCAGTCCCTAAAACACGTTCACGGATAGCTAAGGCTTTCAGAAAATATTCCAACGCTTTGGGATAGTTTCCCATAGAACAGTAAGCCTCTCCGATATTATTATAGGAAATAGCGGTATCCGGGTGGTCAGTCCCTAAAACACGTTCACGGATAGCTAAGGCTTTTAGATAGTATTCCAGTGCTTTGGGATAGTTTCCCATAGAATTATAAGTGAATCCGATATTATTGTAGGAAGTAGCGGTAGAAGGGTGGTCGGTTCCTAAAACACGTTCAAGGATAGCTAAGGATTTTTGATAATATTCCAGTGCTTTTGGATAGTTTCCCATAGAATCGTAAGTACATCCGATACTATTGTAGGAAGTCGCAGTATCCGGGTGGTCGGTTCCTAAAACACGTTCAAGGATAGCTAAGGCCTTTAAATTGTATTCCAGCGCTTTGGGATAGTTTCCCATAGAATCGTAAGTACATCCGACATTGTTGTAGGAAGTAGCGGTAGAAGGGTGGTCGGTTCCTAAAACACGTTCAAGGATAGCTAAGGCTTTTAGATAGTATTCCAGTGCTTTGGGATAGTTTATCATCAACATGTAAGTGCCTCCGATATTGTTGTAGGAAGTAGCAGTATTCGGGTGGTCGGTTCCCAAAACACGTTCACGGATAGCTAAGGCTTTCAGACAGTATTCCAGTGCTTTTTGATAGTCCCCCATAGAACAATAAGTGCCTCCGATATTACCGTAGGAAGTAGCGGTAGAAGGGTGGTTGATCCCTAAAACACGTTCTTTGATAGCTAAGGCTTTCAGATAGTATTCCAATGCTTTGGGATAGTTTCCCATAGAATCGTAAGTAGATCCGATATTGTTGTAGGAAGCAGAAGCATCTGGGTGATCGGTTTCTAAAACACGTTCACGGATAGCTAAGGCTTTTAGATTGTATTCCATCGTAAGCGAATCATCACGGAATAATTTATCAATAAAGACTCCTATATCATTATATAACCGGGCAATATCTCTCTTTTCCCTGTTATCAGTCTTTAATTCCAAATACATTCTTAATCGATATTTCGCTTTATCCTTAGAAATCAGTGTTCGCCAATATTCGCCTAATTCGTAACTGTCTTTCTTATCAATATAATCAAACACACTAAAATCAAGAAGGAAGGAATAAAGGCGGTCGTACTCGTATAATTGGTGGAGTTGGTAGGGGAATTCGTCGTTGATTCGAGCGGACCTTTCCGCCGACAATTCCTTTTCGCAATACTGCACGATTCGGCGGCGATAGCTTCTTTCATTCTCGGAGTTTAGGTATCGCTGACGGACTGATTCCCTGAAATAGTTGTGTGAGAAAGTTATTAATCCGTCTCTCACCGTTAGATGAGGAGCTATGGCGTTGTAAAGTTGCACCCAATACAAGGGGGGAGCGCCGGTGAGTTTCAATAATTCGGTTTCGGAGAGACCGGCGCGGGAGACGGCGATCAGGGAGAAGACGTCGCCCACGAAATTGGCATCGTCGTCATGCTTATGCGATGAGAATATCTTATTGAAAAACGAATGTTTGTCACGGGTGTTACCTTTATAGTTATACGCCGATTCGATGCGGGTCAGTACCTTGTCGAAGAACAGGGGGATGCCGGCGGTTGAGAGGTAGTCGCTAATCCGGCGGTCTATTTCTTCGTGTACGCCGAATACGCGCAGCTCGTCCAGCAGGGTGCGGAGTACGAGGGTGTTTTCGCATTTTCTGTCCAGGGCGATGCGTTTCTCCTGCGCCGGCGACAGTGACTTGCCGTAGGTGTTGAGGTAGGTGCGGATCAGTTCTTCTCTTTTTTCCGTGTTCAGCGGTTGCAGGGTGAAGACGGGGTATCCTCGCTGTTTGAAAACGGCCATGGTGGCGTCGGCGGGGAGGGTGGAATAGATCACTTTTACGTTTCCGGGGAATGCCGGGAGCCAGTTGAGGAGCTTGGCGCTGTCGCGCTCCGCCAGCTGGTTGACGCCGTCCAGAACGATTAGCAGGCGTTCTTTGCCGGAGATGGACAGGAGCAGTTTTTCCAGTTCCTCCTTCTTTCTGTCCGAACTGGCGGAGGGTTTACTGCTCAGCGATTCCCGTTCGTTTTCTTCATCAGACAGTCCGTACACCTCTTTGATTTCATTGATCAGCCGCTGGGTTATCTTGCGGTAGTCGCCTTCCAGACCGGAATTGCCTACGAAGTGGTAGATTAACCTGCCCTTCATCTTTCCTTCGTTCGCGGCAATCCAGTTGGCTATCAAAGCGCTTTTGCCCAGACCGCTCTCGCCGGTTATGACGAGGACGGGGGAGTTGTCCGCCATGAAACCGTTCAGCCGTTTATCATTCTCTGGGCTGGAGATGTAGACGCCCGTGCGGCTTTTCAGAAAGGCTTTTTGCTGCAGGCGTTCTTTCTCTACTTCCGACAGGCGGCCCTGCGGGAAGAGGGTGTCGACAAGCTGTTTAAAATCCTCCTCTACCTGCCGGCCCAGCTCTTCCACGGAGGCATAGTCTTTTACCGGGTATTTTTCCTGCGAGCGGATCTGTCCTTTTAAACGGTTCAGCTTTTGCTCTTCGCCGCTACCTTTTTCTTCCTTAAACTCTTTGGGCGTGGGCATCTCCGGCGAACGGAGGTAGAAGTAGGCGTTGATGTTTTCCCGGGAACGCAGTACGCCGTACTGCATTTCAATATCGGTAATGCTGCGGCCGGAGGAGAGGTCGGAGGTTATCCAGGGGTACAGCTCCTGTATCTGCGGGTTTTTACCGATTTCTTCCACCGACGGTGTCCAGCCATACCGTTCGCCCAGCAGACCGATGAAGAACGGGTGGGTGTTTTCTATTTCCTGCAGGCATATCTCCACTACCTTGCCCTGCTTTGAAGCCTCTTCACTGACTCCCCAACGCAGGTCGAGTTCAACGAGTGTCACGTCTCTTTCCTGGCAGTATTTTTTGAGCGCCGGAAATATTTTATTTATCAGATAATCCCGCTCGGGGTGCATATCCCGGAACGTGGAAGAAATAAAGATACGAATCTGTCTGTTTTCAATCAGTTTTGTTTTCATTAGTGTATGTTTTTTAAGTGTTAATAATCTTTGATTACATGGGCTTCGCAATTCATCCGTAAAAAAAGACGCCTATCTTTTTCATCAGTTCGGGATAAATGGGAAACGGCGACTTCATAAATACGTTATAATGCTGCTGAAAGACCGGTTTCCATTTCTTCGGGCAATCGGACATCAGTTGAAGCCAGTACGTGAACGGATTCCGGAATACGACAAACTGTTCGGAAGGGCCGTCTACGTATCTCAGTTCCGGATTGCCGGGCAGCGCCCTGACAAACTTCTGGGAAATCCCGACATAGGTCTGGAAGGATAGCCATAGAAAGTCGTCCAGCAGGTCATACAGATCGTTTTCTTCCATTTCGTAGCCGGGCTGTTCCGTGATTGCACGGTCTATAATGCAGTGCAGGATGGACATTCCGGCTGCATGCTTTCCGGCATCCGCCTGCGGCGTTGTGCGGCTGTAGAAGTTTTGTGATATGTCATATTGCGTTTTCCACCATTTTGTGCCGTATTTTTGCCGTTCTTTCAACTGGTTTATTGTTGTGGCGCTGTTCGGCATTGAAACCCGCCGTTCCGCCTGTTCCGCCTGCTGAATGGCTTTTTCGTAGCTTTCCACCCATAGCCCGACAGACCCGAAACAGTCGAGTAACGGAGAGAATCTGAATTCGGCTTTCCATTCCGCATCCGCTTTTGCAAATGCTTCCACATTCTTTAATGCCTCTATGTCTGCTTCGTAAGCGCGCAGCCCGTCGCCTATGTGGTGGCCGAGCAGAATGGCCTCATTGGTTTTTCCTATGGAGTAATAGCCGGGGTTATTTTGCACCGACTTTGTTGCTTCTTCACGCTTTTCCAATGAACTTTTCAATAATCCAAAATCCTTCAGCCGAACACTTTCGGCAAACTTTTGTATAAATTCCTGCGGTATCATTTTACTTCTCCTTTCTATTTTTTCTTCTTAATTATTAATTTGTATAGAATAGATTCTCTCGTTATTTTCAACTAACACGATAGCATTGCCGGCATTTGATGCCTGCAGGTAAGACACGTTCCGGTGCAGCGGTAAATGTACAAGCTGCTTTCCCGAACTCAAATCAACGGTACAGATTTCACCTTCTGCATTTGCATAATAAAGGATTCCGTCTCTGGCGGCTAACCCGACCGGCTTTTTCTGAAACGGGACGTCGAAGGTGGTTTTTGTTACCGTAAACCTGTCTGACATATTTATAACGCTTGCTGCCGTATCGGAGATCAGATAGAGTTTCTTTTGAGAACCGTCGTATACCAGGTCTTTGTATGTTTGCCTGTCGGTTCCCTGGAAATGGTCTTCATATACGGAGTGGCCGTCTTTATCCAGCACGGTGACGGCTTCCTCTTCAAAAAGTGTAACAGCGCGCACAAGCCTGCGTTTGGTAAGAACACAAAAATAATTTCCGCAGGCGCACGTCAGGTAGTTTCTTGTTGAACTTTGAAAGGCGCCGCTTTTGATGATTCGTCCGTTTGGCCTGACGATCTGAATGTCGCCGGTGCTGTAAAGAATCACAAACGCATCCATTCCATTCACCCAAAGTATGTCTATGACGGTAGACAGCGAATCGGGTTCGGCAATATTCCGTTGTGTCCCATCGGCAAAATCAAGCACGGCGGTTCGTCCGTTTCCCATAGAGAGCACGTCTCCCTGCGGATTCCATGCGCACTTGTAATTTAACAGGGAGGTCATGCCGAACAGATTGTCACGGAACAGATTCGTCAGGTTCACCGTTCTGCCATCCTGCTGAAAAGTCAGGGCCTTGTTGCCATGCACCAGCAACAGGCCGGCTTTGCCGTCTTTTACCGTAGCCTGCATAATCTGGTATTCTGAAGACGAAACACTTGCCAGCAAGGCATAGCGGTTATTTGAAAAGTAGAATGCCCGGTTTGTCCCTACGGGGAACAGCGTCGGGTTCTTGTCCCATTCAACGGCAAGCATGCCATGACTTTCCAGTCCCTTTTGAGGATGCCACGTGTAAATGGCTCCATGTTCGTCGGACATGAGCAGGCCGTCGTTGAAAAGAACCGCACTCCACGGAACAAACCCAAGTTCCACCCTTGCTTCGACCTCCAGTTCCAACGGGTCGCATGCCAGCATATAGCGGTCGTTTGGAAGCACATACAGTTTACCGTTCAGACAGATAACATCATTAACCGATGAGTCGAGGAGCAGCCCGCCGGCGGAATCCGGGCAGGTAAGCCGGTATCCTTCCGAAGTTTTGTACAGCAGATACCTTTGCTGCTTTTGATAATAACCGGCCAGTACATGCTCGCTGTCTCCGATGGACTGTTCTTCCGGCGAACCGCACAGCAGCATGGATTTAACCGTATATTCGGGCGTCTGATAAACCAGGCTGTTCCCGGCGGCAAAAGCAAGTGTGCCGCCAAAGCGTATGCGCCTGCATTTTTTTGTCGTACGCAAAATGCAGGACAGCCACGCCTCCGGATTTGTCGCGTTGCATTTCAAAAGCGGAGTTTTTTTATTGATTTCGTTCTCAATGATCGGGTTGCCTTTCGCCTGCCGCATTTTGTTCTCGTACAACAAACGCGACGGATCGTTTGGAATCCAGCCTCTTCGCTGGCCTAAAAAACACAGGAAAAACGGACGGCTTTCATCAATTCCGTTCAAACACTTGCGAATCGTATCATTCGCTTCCGAGTCGGCCTTTGTAATGCCCCAGCGCAAATCAATATCAATCAGCCGGAGTTTGCGCCGTTCGCACCACTCGGCCAGTTCGGGAAACACACTCTTGACAAGATAATCCCGCTCGGCATGCATGTCATTGAATGTGCTGCTGATAAATATCTTTATGTCTTTCCATTCGTGGTACATAAGCAGTTTTCGGTGGTGATGTAAAAAGTATGCTGATATAAAAAGTTGGCAATCAGACAAAAAAGGAGTAATTTTGTAAAATAAAAACAACAATGACCCTCCATTGCCCCGATTGTCAAAGTACAAAGATAAAGAAAAACGGTGAAAAATATCGAAAAAGCAAAATTATTGGCTAAATCTTTTTTTGAGGTGCTGGAGAAAAATAGACCTGCAAACGATAAAGAAAAAAGTCTCTGTTTCTGATTCCAAAATTGTTGGCGATGAATCGTTGAATTTTACCGTTAAGATTTTCGGCTTTAGCATTGGTTAAGCCATTTTCAAAATAGCGAATAATTTCGGTCTGATGGTTTTCCATCATCCGTGCGACCTGTAAAAATTCTTTGATATTTTCCTGTTTTACTTTTTCTTTCCATCTGCGGAGTTCAGCCAGGAGTAATCCCGTATTTTTTCCGATGCTGGATGGCTGATACCACAGTCGGAGCTGTTGACAGAGATTGTATGCGGTCTTGAGCAGGGGGAATTTACCTAATGTAAAATCCGGTAAAAAAGCATCTTCCTCTTCCAGTTCCTGATGCATCCGCAATAAGAGGCAGCACGTCTTTTCCAGTAATTCCAGGTCTGTCCATCCGTTCGGATTGCCGGATGCTGCGCCCGGTAACAGCGTCTCTTTTTTCTTCTCTTTCTGTTTTTCTTTTTGCTGTTTCCTTTCTGTTTGAATCTCTTTTTTTACCTGCAGTCTCGCACTTTGCAAGGCTTCCATCAGATGTTTGACGACGTGAAATTTATCTATGACGATACAGGCTTGAGGAAGAACTGCCGCACAGATATTTTTCATCGACCGGCTCATGTCGGCGGTAATATATTTAACTTTAATGAGCAACTCCCTGTCGAAAAGCAACAGCGCTTCTTTTACTGACGCCGGACGAATACTTTCTATCATTAAGGCGATGTAACCGCTTTGATGATTACTGAAAACCGTGTGATAACGTTTCCCGATCATCTTTTCATCCATGCACATGCGCTCGCCCACGTGTCCCGGCTGAAAGATATGAACTGCCTGTTCCTTCCGTATTTCGCCCGTTTCCTTATCCGTTTCGTAAACCTTTTCTCCGGCAAAACGGCCGGCTGCCTTATCCGCATAATAATCGCCTATATCATTTTTGTACCACTCAAACAGGGTTCGGGGCTTAAGACCGTAGCAGCGGGCTATCGTGCTGAGATTGACAGGGTGAGATTCGATCGGCTGCTTTTAAAAAAGCCGCAAAATGCGGCGTCATTTTTATCCCCTCTGCCTGCAAACCGTAATCATTGCTGTAATGACTGTCGCTTCCCGCTTCTTTCCATCGCCTGCGCTTAATAATCAAATAAATACGCTTTAGTGAGAAACTGTGAGTAAGTATACTTAACGGATTGCAAAAACCGTCCAATACCGCGTTTTTCCCCTCCAGTGCACCGGGTACAAACTCCGATTTCTCATGGAGAACCAGCTCGTAACAGTCATTTTTTTCAACTACTTCGTACAAATCAAAATAATTCAGGTAACTCGACGGTACATGAATACGCAGTAAAGAGCGCAATAATTCTTCTGCCTGGGGGGCTACTTTTTTAGACATAATGTTTTTGCCCGCGAAGATAATAATTTTTCTCCGGCACCTCAAAAAAAGAGTTAGCC
>JAISCL010000365.1 GCA_031265585.1 Tannerella sp.
GGTAAGTTCAATTAGTAAATGCAACTTTTTATCAATAAATAATTGAAAATAAAAAAGTAATCTGATAAAGATGATGTGTTGTTAAAACAACTCTGTATCATTATAGAATAGCAGTTGCATTTACTAGTTGAATCTGCCATGGAATGATTCTCCCTTTTTTTATTGAGAATAACGAATATAATTTTTATTTTTGCCACTGCCGATGTAAACATGATTCGGATTGTTAATCCACTGCGATGTTTGAGATACATATTACAGACGAAAAGTTAATTGCTGCGGTCAAGAAAGACGATTATGCCGGCTATAATAACCTGTTTACACGTTATTATAGCCGTCTGTGCCAGTACGTATACAGCATGCTGGAAAACAGGGAAGATGCGGAGGATGTTGTACAGGAACTGTTTCTGAATTTATGGAATAACCGGAAACAGATTGAAATAACGGAGAATGTCTCCGGATATCTTTTTAAAATGGCCAAAAATCTTTCACTGAATCACATCCGTTCTGCTAAAAGTTACCGGAATATGGTCGACAGCCAGTCTGTTTCCGAGGTCTATTATGAGGAGAGCCTGCTGGAGTTCGACGAGTTCCGGATTGCGCTGTATGACTGTATTGAGCGTCTTCCGGAGCGTAGCCGGGAAGTCTTCCTGCTTCACCGTATAAAAAAATTAAAGCAGAAAGAAATATCGGAAAAGTTAACCGTATCGGTAAAGACGATTAAGAATCAGATCTGGATGTCCCTGCAGAAATTAAAGAAATGTATGGAAGTAAAAGGTTATTATACAAATTCGTAGCAGGTTATCCAAATCGGACGCTTCCGGCGTCAGCCTGCAATGCACAAAACTGTTCCGCGTGAAATATATTCCATCTTCCACTTTACGATAGTACAGGAACTATGAATTTTACGTTTCCGGCAATTGTCGGAATGGCAAAAACAATTGGATTTATGTTTCCGGAAAATTCCGGAAGGGCAAAAACATTATACTCCGCGCGGGACGGTTTTGTGTATTGCAGGCAAACCTGGGCGGGACGACCACAGTATCCTGATCCAATACTCCGGCGTATCTCCGGATTACATTTTTTTTCAAGACCGGATAGGACTTTTTTCCGGGAGGTGTGTCATTATGTCAAATGAGGCATTTATGGAAGAAAATACAGATATAAATGACCGTATCGCCGATTATTTTCTGAGCGGTGACAACGGCGTAAGCGATCCGGTATTGATGGAATGGCTGGACGGCAGTAAAGCCAACAGGAAGCTGTTCGGCCAGTATGAAAGGATCTGGAACGAATCCCGGCATTATGTGGAGAAATCAGTGTTCGACCCCGAAGCGGCATGGAAGAAGGTTCACCGGATAAACCGGGAAAGAGAGAAAGCCGGCAGGCTTTGGCGTCGCGTTTATTATACGGTATCGGGCGCTGCAGCGGCTGTATTTGTTATGCTTGCGCTTTCCGGAGTATTCGGGGAGGAGGAACGCGAACTGTCCGTCAGTATGAAGGCCGACTATGGCAGCCGGGCGGAAATTATGCTGCCTGACGGGACGGCGGTTAAGCTTAATTCGGGTTCCGACCTCACGTATTCATTTAACAGCAGGGAGAACATCCGGGAAGTAAGTTTCCAGGGTGAAGGTTTTTTTGACGTTTCGAAAAGTACGGTTCCCTTTGTGATCAGGATTAAAGACGGGCCTGAGGTGAGGGTTTTAGGAACGGCGTTTAACCTGCAGGCCTATCCGGAAGACCCGCTCGTTCGGACGTCTTTAGTGGAAGGAAGCGTGGAGCTGGTGTATAAGGACACCAAACAGGTCATGAAGCCGAAGGAGACGGTCGCGTTTGACCGGAAAACGAATCAGCTGAGGCGGATGGATGGCATTCTGTCGCATACGTACAGCTGGCTTGAAAACAAACTGTATATGGACGAGATGCTCCTGACGGATGTTTGCCGGTACCTGGAACGGCGGTACGGTGTACATATTACCGTCCATCCGGACGTGAGTGAAAACATCCATTTTAATGGGGTTTTACAGGAGGAAACGATCCTGGATGCGCTAAAAGCCCTGTCCGGCTTAAGCAAGGTAAAATATGCGGTGAAAGGAAAAAATATAAGTATAACCCCTAAATGAATATGCCTATGGAATAAACCGTCATGAAAAATAAAGCAGGAAACGTTGCACCGAATCCCGCCCTACACATTGATCTTAATTTTTTTAGCAGTGCGTCCAACACTGCAGTTAACTAACAATCAAATTACAAAGATATGCAAATTTTTTTTATCTCAAAGCCGGAAACGTTTCCGGTCTTCCTAAAATTTATAAACAGAATGAGATTAACCGTGCTTGCACTTATGCTATGCTCCATTCACATTTCGGCATCGATGTATTCCCAGAATACAAAACTGTCGTTGGATGTGCGGAAGACGTCTATTAAAGAGATCCTTTTCCAGATAGAAGAGATGTCGGAATTTCGGTTTATTTATCAGAGTGAAAAAGTCAACCTGAACAGAAAGATTTCCGTAAAAGTAAAGGATCAGACGGTAGAAACTATTTTGAAACGTATTTTGAGTGGCGAAAACGTCATCTACGAAATTACGGAAAGTAACCTGATCCTGATTAATCCGGATCGGAAAAGTCCGGGAGGAGATACAGCGGCGGCTGTCCGGGAATCGCAGCAGCAAAAGATAACGGTAACCGGACTTGTACAGGATCAGTCCGGCGAGGTGATTATCGGCGCGAATGTGATCGAAAAGGGAACCGCCAACGGGATTACGACGGATGCCGACGGCAAGTTTACTTTACAGGTCGGAGAAAACGCCGTCTTGCAGATCTCCTACATAGGATATACATCCCAGGAGATTACGGTCGGCAGTCGGCGCGATTTCTTCATCACGCTGACGGAAGATACGCAGAAACTCGAAGAAGTGGTCGTGGTCGGTTACGGAACACAGAAAAAGCTGAACCTTACCGGCGCCGTATCTTCGATCAGTTCCAAAGAGCTGACTGTTGCGCCTGTCGCCAATACCACCAATGCACTGGCCGGGAAGCTGCCGGGGTTGACCGTCATACAGAACAGCGGTCAGCCGGGATCGGATAAAGCCAGCCTGAACATACGCGGTTTTGACGCGCCGCTGATCATCGTCGATGGCGTCCAGGCAGAATTTCACACCATAGATCCCAGCATGATCGAAAGCGTCTCGGTACTGAAAGACGGTTCCGCCTCGATTTACGGATCACGTGCGGGAAACGGCGTGATACTGATTACAACCAAGCGCGGCGTGCAACAGAAGGCGACTATTACCTTCAGCTCCAACCTGACCATGCAGGGCATTACCAGTATGCCCAAACCGACCAGCGCGGGACAGTATGCCGAGCTGGAACGTGAAAAATGGATCCAGTCCGGAAGGCCTGTCGAACAGGCGCCTTTTACGGAAGAACAGGTGCGCAAATATTATGACGGCTCCGATCCCCAGTATCCCAATACGGACTGGTACGGTGTGCTTGTCCGCGACTGGGCGCCCCAGCAGCAATACAACCTGTCCGTCCGCGGCGGAGGCGAATCCATCAAATATTACGGATTCATCGGTTACCTGAACCAGCAGTCCATGTGGAAGACGAATGGCGGCAAGTATGACCGCTATAATCTACAGTCGAACATCGATGCGGCGATCACCAAAAACCTGAATTTCCAGCTCGACCTGGCGACGATTGTCGAAACCCAGTTTTTCCCTGTCAGGCCGCAGGGCGCCGGGGCCGATAATGTCTGGCAGGACTTCTGGAACACACTGCCCATTTACCCGGCCACACTGCCGGATCCGACGAAAGTGTCCTACGCTGACGGGGGCGGAACGGGAGGAGCGCACGTATCGTCCAGTTCCGGTTTGACGGGACACCGCAAATCGGATAACCAGAATTTTAAAGGTACCGCCTCCCTGAACTGGCAGGTGCCCGGCGTCCCCGGCCTGTCAGCCAAGGCGCTCGTGAACACGATTGTCAATTACAATAAATCCTCCGTCTTTTCAAAGCCGGTCGAATATTACCGCTACGACATCGCCAGCGATACCTACACGCTGGCTGGCGCTTTCGGCAATTCGGCGCAGCTGAGCGTCCGCAACGACCGGAACTGGTCGATCACGACACAGGCCTCCCTGAACTACGACCGGACGTTTGCCGGCGCGCATCATGTGACCTTGCTGGCCCTCTTTGAAGGGATCGACTACAAGGGCGACTGGTTCTCGGCGAGCCGTGACAACTTTCTCTCTCCTTCCGTCGAGCAGCTCTACGCCGGAGACAACAGTACGGCCAAGAACGACGGAAGCGCCTCGGAAATGGGACGGGTCAGCTACGTAGGCCGCCTCAATTATTCGTATAAGGACAAATACCTGCTCGAAGCGACCATGAGGGCGGATGCATCGGCCAAATTCTCACCGACCAAAAGATGGGGTTATTTCCCCAGCATTTCCGCTGCATGGCGAATCAGTGAAGAAAACTTCATGCAGAACGCAGACTTCCTGGATAACCTGAAACTGAGGGCCAACTACGGACAGTCCGGAAACGATGACGTTGTCAACTTCCAGTACCTTTCCGGATATACCCTGCAGGGTTTTGCCGGCTACCTGATCGGTGACAACCCGATGAAGGCCATTGCTCCTTCCGTGATTCCGAATCCGAACTTATCCTGGGAAGAAATCCGGATCACGAACGCGGGTGTTGATTTCTCATTCCTGAACCGGAAACTCTACGGCGAAGCGGATGTGTTTTACCGGAAAAGAACCGGAATACCCGCCACCCGTGAATTTACGCTGCCGCTGACTTTCGGCGCTTCCCTGCCGAAGGAAAACCTGAACATCCTGGACAACAGGGGATTTGAGCTGATGCTGGGCACTTATTTCAAGATCAGCGAGTTTGAATTTGACATATCCGGGAACGTCGCCTGGTCGAGGGATAAATGGATTCACTATGAAGAATCAGAATATACGGATGCCGACGAAGTGCGGATCAACAAGAAGTCCGGGAACTGGACGGATCTCCTGTTCGGATACCGCTCCGACAAGCTATTCGGAAGCCAGGCGGAAATCGACGCGCTTCCCTTCATGCAGGACAACAACAACAATACCTCCCTGCGCCAGGGCGACGTGCGTTATCTCAATACGAACGGCGACGACCGGCTGGACTGGAGGGATCAGGTTGAACTCGGAGCCAAATTCCCGCACTGGACGACCGGTCTCAACATCAATGTGCGATACGGGAATTTTGACCTGACAGGCCTCTTTCAGGGCGCCTTTGACTACTATACGGACGTCTGGCTACTGAGGTCTATTCGGGTTTATTCCGAAGAAGTCTATCATTTAAGGTGGACGGAAGAAAAGAACAATACCGATGCGTTGGTTCCCCGGATGGGCGGCTCCTCGCTGAACGGCGAAGCTTCCGATTACCGCTATAAGAAGGCCGGCTACCTCCGCCTGAAAAATGCGCAGCTGGGGTATACTCTTCCCCGTACATTACTGAGCAGGGCTTCTATTGAGCAGGCCCGGATCTTTGTGGCGGGTACGAACCTGCTGACGTTCGACAAACTGAAAAAATACAGTATCGACCCGGAAGCCCCGTTCGGGAATGCCGGGTACTACTATCCCCAGCAGCGAACGCTGAGTGTCGGAATCAATGTGTCATTTTAATCTTTAAAATTAATGTTATGAAAAGAATAATCGTATGTATCGTTTCGGGTTTTATGCTGTTTAATTCCTGCGATTACCTGGATAAAGCGCCCCTGGATCTGATCTCGGACAGTGATGTGTGGAATGATGAGGCTTTGATCGAAGCCTATCTGTCGAACTCCTATTATGAAATGTCTTATTTTGCGAACGAGAGCAGGGGCAACAATTGGGACGGGGATGTCTTTTTCCCGTGTTTTGCCGTGACGCATGTCAGTGACGAGAGCATGTCGCAGTGGCGTGACTGGGGAGATGCCTTGACGTGGTATAACTATAAGTTCGGCAACCTGAAGATTCAGGGAGGCCTGCTGGAATGGTGGGGATACGGCCCTGTACGCAGGCTCAATACCTTTATTGAGAAACTTCCGGAAACACCGCTGAACGATGACTTGAAAAGGGTGCGGACCGCCGAAGCCCGTTTTTTGCGCGCCTTTTCCTACTTTGCGATGGTGAAACGCTACGGTGGCGTGCCGTTAATTACGAAAACACAGTCTGCCGACGATCCGGAGGAAGAACTGTTTACGCCGAGGGATAAGGAAGATGCTGTTTATGACTATGTGATAAAGGAAATCGACGCCTTTGCCGACGATCTTCCGGAGACCCTCCCGTCTCAGGACATAGGCCGGGTCACGAAATATGCGGCGCTGGCGCTCAAATGCCGGGCGGCGTTGTATGCGGGCAGCATTGCACAGTTCGGTAAAGTGCAGCTGGATGGCGTTGTAGGCATTCCTGCGGAAAAGGCCAACTATTATTACCAGATAGCTTATGAGGCCGGCGCTCAGATTGTGAATGGCGGCAAGCATGCGTTATACAATGCGGACGAAGACAGGGCGACCAATTTCAGGAACTTGTTTTTGGTAAAGAACAACCCGGAAGTCATCTTTGCCAAAAGGCATAATAACGTGAATGGCGATCACGGCCAGGGAGGCGGCAACGGCTGGTGTGTCGACTTCTTCCAGTGTCCCCGTCCGCAGGGATGGAACCGGGGGAACCTGGACGGCGCGTATCTGGAACTGGTCGAGGAATTTGAGTACGTGGACGGACGTCCCGGAACATTAGACCACGCTGCCATCCAGCAGGGGCTATGGACTACGGAGGAACTGTGGAAAGACAGGGATCCCCGTTTCTTTGCCACGTTCTATACACAGAATACCCCCTGGAAAGGCGCCAAAGTCGAATACTACAAAGGCATACTGCTCCCCGACGGATCAATTCAGACGAATGATTCCTACGACGGCATCCTTTGCAGTGGAGATCAGGATGTGGACGGAACCTGCTTCGGGGTCTTGAAATACCTGGATGAAGCGCATGACAATATGGCCGGGACAAACAGCGCATGGGCGACCTCCGAACAGGACTGGCAGATTTTCCGAATGGCGGAAGTCCACCTCAACATGGCGGAAGCCGCCTTTGAACTGGGACGGACGGCCGAAGCGCTGGAAGCCGTCAACAAAGTGCGCGAACGCGCCGGAATCTCCCTCCTAGCTTCGGTTGACCGCGAAAAGATCCGCCACGAAAGAAGGGTGGAACTCGCATTCGAAGGACACCGCTACTGGGATGTAAGACGCTGGAGGACGGCAACCGTCGACCTGTCGCGTGAATTTTCGGGACTGCGCTATGTCATGGATTATAACAGCTACAAGGCCGGCGAATTGAAATACAAACTGATCGTCATCGACCGGATTGACGGCGCTGTAAACAAACCGCTGTTCAGGGAAGAAAACTATTACCTGCCCATCACCCTGAGCCGGACGGCCAATAATCCGAAATTAGTAGAAAATCCGGGCTATCAATAATGATTATACAGGTCTGTTTTGTATCTTTGCGCGAAACAGACCTGTATCAATTAATTTGGAAAAAGAGATGAAAAGAATTGCAATTGTTTATGTGCTGCTGCTGCCGCTGTTCATGGCGTGCACGGATCATACGGATAAAATCACCGTAGCCTGTTATTATTTCCCCAATTACCATACGCGGGATACGATGGATCTGCGGATCAGCCGTCAGCATTTTGAAAACTGGTCGGAGTGGGAGTTGGTAAAAAACGCCCCGCCCCGTTTTGAAGGCCATCACCAGCCCAACGTGCCGGCCTGGGGCTATACGGACGAGAAAGACCCGGCAGTGATGCAGCAAAAGATCCGTGCCGCTTCGGAGCACGGCATTGATGTGTTTATCTTTGACTGGTACACCTACGAAGGCAAACCCTTCCTGAACCGCTGCCTGGACGAAGGTTTCCTGAAAGCCGGAAATACGAACGACATCCGGTTCGCTCTGATGTGGGCCAACCACGACTGGATGGAGCTGTATCCGTATACAGGCGGTGATGCGCACGATTACTTATATGACGGGAAAGTAACCTCCGAAATGTTTGACTGCATCGGCAATGACCTCGTAAAGCAGTATTTTACGCAACCCAATTACTGGCTGATCGACGGCAAAGCTTATTTTTCGATCTACGACATCCAAAATTTCATCCACAGCTTCGGCTCCGTGGAAGCGACGGTGCGGGAAATGAAAAA
>JAISCL010000373.1 GCA_031265585.1 Tannerella sp.
TGGAAAGATCCAGTGCAATCTTTAACCCGAGATTTTCCGCCCTTTTTAAAACAGGCAGAAACAGGGAACCGTTCGAAATAAGATATCCTTCAAGATAGAGACAGTCATACCTGCGAAGCACGTCGTCCGGTATTTCTTCACTTGACAGGGTTGCCGCCGGACCGAGGAACGTAGCCATGGTACGCTCTCCGTCGGGTGAAACCAAAATCGTCGAACATCCCGACAGGCCCCGGGTACGGACAAAAAACGGATCGACTCCCGCTTCCCTGACACTTGTTTCATAGATGTTTCCATACGGATCGTCACCTATCTTTCCGATATATCCGGCCTCTGCGCCCAACCGGGCCATCGCACGCATCGTGTTACAGACCGAACCTCCCGGAACTTCTGTACGCGGCAAGCCCGACCGGGCCTTTTGTATTTCGCGCATAGTCGACCCGTCAATCAGATCCATCGCGCCCTTTTTCACGCCCATTTCCTGCAAGGTCAAATCACTCTTCAAACTAAGCAATACATCCAGCAATGCATTACCGATACCTAAAATCTTCATCGTCATTCAAATTTATTTTATATAAATACACAATGGAATCCGCCTGTTTATTGCATTTTATGTACAACAAATCAAATAAAATCCATCTTCTCAAAAAAATTTCCGCAAAGATATTGTATAATTAGAAAATAACACATATCTTTGCACCGCAATTTTGAAAAAAAACATTCTTCCTTAGCTCAGTTGGTTAGAGCATCTGACTGTTAATCAGAGGGTCCTTGGTTCAAGTCCAAGAGGGAGAGCGGAGGAAAAAAAAGAGTGGCAGGAGACTGCGGCTCTTTTTTCTTTTTGGGAACATACAGGAATCATTTGCTTTTATCCGGTTCATACCGGATTGTCGGTTTGAAAATATCCTCCATGACAGATAGCTATCATCTCGCGAAAAATAATCTCGCGAATGTTTATCCTCACCGTTTCTTCCGGAAAGGGTTTGTCCGGTAAATGGCGTCTATACAACCGTGAGGGATGGATTAATCAAGTTTCAGCACGGCGAGGAAGGCCTTCTGCGGCACTTCTACCGTACCGATTTGTTTCATACGTTTCTTTCCTTCTTTTTGCTTTTCAAGGAGTTTCCGTTTTCGGGAAACATCGCCGCCATAGCATTTTGCCGTCACATCTTTTCGTACGGCTTTGATTGTCTCGCGGGCGATAATTTTTGAACCGATTGCGGCCTGTATGGCTACATCAAACTGTTGACGCGGTATCAATTCCTTCAGTTTTTCACACATCCGGCGCCCAAACGCAATGCTATTATCAACATGCGTAAGTGTAGACAGTGCATCGACAGATTCGCCATTCAGCAGAATATCCAGTTTTACCAGTTTACTCGGGCGATAATCATGCAAGTGATAATCAAACGAGGCATATCCCCGGGAGATGCTTTTCAGCTTGTCATAAAAGTCGATAACAATTTCTCCCAACGGCATATCGTAAATAATCTCAATCCGGTTACCCGTAATATATTCCTGCTTTACCAGTATGCCGCGTTTTCCGAGGCATAAGGTCATGATCGGACCGATATAGGTGGTCTGCGTAATCACAGACGCACGGATATACGGTTCATCAATATGGTCGATCAGCGTTGGGTCAGGCAGCCCGCCCGGATTATGTACCTCCGTGCAATTTTCTTTACGGTCATACACTTTATAGGAAACGTTCGGAATGGTGGTAATCACATCCATATTAAATTCACGGTCCAGGCGTTCCTGAATGATTTCCATGTGGAGCAGTCCCAGGAATCCGCAACGGAAACCGAAGCCCAGGGCGACCGAGCTTTCGGGCTGGAAGGTCAGCGAGGCGTCGTTCAGCTGTAATTTTTCGAGAGAGTTCCGCAAGTTTTCAAAGTCTTCCGGGTCGATCGGATAAACTCCGGCGAAGACCATCGGCTTCACTTCCTCAAATCCGGCGATCCCCTGCTGCGCCCCGTTTTTAACATGGGTAACCGTATCCCCTACCCGAACTTCTTTCGATGTTTTTATGCCGGATATGATGTAGCCTACATCGCCTGTACGCACTTCGCTGCGCGGACTCATTTCCAGTTTGAGCACGCCGACCTCGTCCGCATCGTATTCTTTCCCGGTGGCGATGAACTTTACGGCGTCGCCTTTCCGGATGACCCCGTTCACGACTTTGAAATAAGCGATGATCCCGCGGAACGGGTTGAATACGGAGTCAAAAATCAGGCATTGCAGCGGAGCCTCCGGATCGCCCTTGGGGACGGGCACCCTGTCGACGATGGCATTGAGGATGTCAAATACGCCGTCGCCGGTCTTTCCGCTGGCACGGATCACGGTATTGCGCGGCACTCCAAGCAGTTCGACGATCTGGTCTTCCACTTCTTCCGGCATCGCGCTCGGCAGGTCGATTTTATTGATGACCGGAATAATCTCCAGGTCATTTTCGATCGCCATATACAGATTGGAAATCGTCTGCGCCTGAATACCCTGTGCCGCGTCAACGATCAGCAGGGCGCCTTCGCAGGCCGCTATGGAACGTGATACTTCGTACGAAAAATCAACGTGCCCCGGGGTATCGATCAGGTTCAGTATATATTTTTCACCCTTATATTCATATTCCATCTGGATGGCGTGGCTTTTGATCGTGATACCCCGTTCGCGCTCCAGGTCCATATTATCAAGCACCTGATCCTGCATATCCTTCGCGTCCACTGTTTTCGTATATTCCAGCAGGCGATCCGCCAGGGTGCTTTTTCCGTGGTCAATATGTGCGATAATACAAAAATTACGTATATGATCCATTCTGTCTTCCTGTTTTTTTCAGGTGGCAAAGGTACTCCTTTTCACCGTAAAATAAAAAACAACTGCTAATTTTAGTATAAAAAAACAGATTCGGCCACCTGTAAAATTGTTATCTGAAATAAAAATACTATTTTTGGCATCGCTTTTGTTTCAAAAATATAAATGACAATACAGGACATACAACTGATTTACGGGCAAGTTATCTACGCGCTCGATAAACGGGAATTAAAAACGGCATTTGATTCCCTGAACGATCTTATCGCCCGTTCGCAGGCCGGTCTGTTCCGGGACGAACTGAACCGTCTGCAGGAAACGTATAAACAGCTCCTGTACTATTATACGGAGGGTTCAAGAGACCCGATGCAAACAAAGATTTATAACGAGCTGACCGCTTCCGCATACGAGCTGGGCGACAGGATAAAATCAACGCTGCTGGCGGCAGAGTCGTCCGGTTTATATTTTTCCGTGCAGCGCACGTTCGTCGCCCATCCGGAAAGCGTTGAAATGACCGGCGCCATTATTTCATCGTATGAAGTAAATGACATAAAACAGGCGGAAACACTGACGGTACGGCTCTTCAAGCGCATCTGGAGTTCGCCGCCCTTTTCCGAAGAGGAGATGGAAAGCCTGCACCGCTTCATCGTTGCAGACGACGCGCCGCCCTCCGGAAACGCGAAGGGTACGGACGGCAGATCCATATTAAACTGCCAGATTGTCTCCTCCCTGATTCTCGGACTGCAGGAAGTGTTTGATAAAAGAAAACTGCTGCTTCTCACCGTTGCAGCCGAAAGCGGGGACGAAGAAGTCAGGATCCGCGCCTATACGGGCATCCTGATCACACTCTATTTATACCGATACCGCACGGACTGCTACCCGGAAATCAAACACCGCCTGGATGCGCTGGCGGAAAGGCCCGAATTTGGAAAAATCATCAACCTGATCATCCTGCGTTTTATTCTTTCGCGCGAGACGGAAAAGATCTCCAACAAACTCCGGGATGAGATTATTCCTGAAATGATGAAGCTGAACCCGAAGTTCAATCCGCGCACCCCGTTCCCGGAAAATCCGGAAGAGGAGATGAATCCCGAATGGATGGAGACCCTGTCGGAAGGTAAACTGGGAAAACAGATCGAAGAATTTAACCGCTTGCAGGAGGAAGGCGCGGATGTCATGCACTCCACGTTTGTGCACCTTAAGAACTTCCCGTTTTTCAACGAGATAAGCAACTGGTTCATGCCTTTCGTCAAAAGCCAGTCGCTGATCGCTGCCGATGATGTCATCATGAAAACCCTCGAACTGATTACCCATATGGGATATATGTGCAATTCCGACCTGTATTCCCTGTATTTCAGTTTCAAGCAGGTGCCCGAAGCAGGACGTAAAATAATGACTGGCCAGCTCGAAAGCCAGCTGAGCGAGCTGAAGGAACACCAGATGGCCGGATTGCAGACAAAGAATCATAACACCGAACGCATCATCGGACAGTATATACAGGATTTATACCGTTTTTATAAACTTTATCCGCGCCGGAATGAATTTAACGACATCTTCAACAGGCGCCTCGACTTCCACAACCTGCCGGTTCTGCAGGCTTACTTTTCGGACAGGAACGACTTGCTGAATATCGCAGACCATTACCTTCGTAAAAATTATTTTGAAGATGCCCTGACCGTCTACGAACGCCTGCCGGGAGGGAATGATGATACCATCTATCAGAAAACCGGTTACTGCCGGCAGATGAACGGCGATTATGAAGGGGCCATCGCCGAATATGCAAAAGCGGAACTCATCAATCCGGAAAGCAAGTGGCTGCTGCGCCGTACGGCACAATGCTACCGCGCCATCGGAAAGCCGGAAACAGCAACCGGCTACTACCTGCAATATGAAAAGTCGGATCCGGAAAACCTTTCCGTCCTGTTGAGTATCGGCTCCTGCTACCTGGAAAGGAAAAATTACACGGAAGCATTAAAATATTATTTCAAGGTCGACTACCTGGATGCCGGGGGAAACAAAGCGTGGCGACCCGTTGCATGGTGTTCTTTCCTCACGGGAAAATATGACCAGGCCCGTAATTACTACAGCCGGATCCTGTCGCACAAGCCGGATTCGCAGGATTATATGAACGCCGGACATACGGAGTGGGTGCTGCAAAACAGAAAAGGAACGGTCTCATTCTATAAGAAATCGGTAGAGATGCTGGACGGTGATTATGACAGGTTCCGTAAAAAATTCGACCGTGACATTCCGGAACTTGCCGCGGCAGGCATCGACCCGGCAGAAATCCCGCTGATACTGGATCAGCTCCGGTATTCAATGCGCGGCTGAACCGCCCGCCGGACTTTCACGCAACTGCCCGGACAGGACCGCGTCATTTTTTG
>JAISCL010000219.1 GCA_031265585.1 Tannerella sp.
TTGTACGTCGGGCACCGCAAATGCGATATGATGAATTCCTTCCCCGCGTTTTTCGATAAATTTAGCGATTGTACTGTCTTCGCTTGTCGGTTCCAGCAGTTCAATTTTCGTTTGTCCTATTTTGAAGAATGCCGTTTTCACTTTCTGGTCTGCAACTTCTTCAATGTTGTAACACGTAACGCCTAACACCTGTTCGTAGTAAGGCAATTGTTCTTCGATGCTTTTTACGGCAATGCCGAGATGCTCGATATGAGAAATATCCATAAGTATATAAAATTTAATGAAATCGGCGGCAAAATTACGTAAAAAATTTAGATTCCCAGTGCGAAAAAGAAAAACAATTAGATGCAGGGGGTAAAAAAAATGGGAGAAGCATTATGGAACGTTTACGGGTGAATTGACGAAACTGCGTGATACGCCGGTAGAACAGTATTGTGGCAACGTATACCCCGAAAAAAAAATTGCACATCAGGTCTGCATGTTTTCATCCGGTTGATTTTTTTGAGTTCGGCGCTGCAGTATAAGCCCTGAACGTGCCGGGGTGAAGCAACCTGCTTCGATAGACAGGAAAAAAAACGTCGTGATAACCTGCTGAAAAATAACAGGAAATAAGAATCACAGAAAAATCTTCGTTCCCCGTAAAATATTTTTCCATTTCAATTGTCTTCATGAATAGAGTGCTGCTTCAATAAACAGAGCGCTCTTAAAAGTAACAGATTGTAAAACATATAAATTAAAAGAAATGGAAAAGTTGAGATTTTTTATGCCAATCGGGTTTATCTTGGTTATAGCTGCATTCAGTGCAGTCTTTATGCTGATATGGAACTGGCTGATGCCGGTGATTTTCGGGCTGGTTACGATTAATTTTTGGCAGGCATTAGGGTTGCTTGCACTTGCGCGATTACTTTTTGGCGGTATCGGCCACGGATTTTGGAGGAGAGGCAGAATGCATGACATGGGTGAAAATCCCATTCATAAGAGGTGGAGGCAAATGACGCTCGAACAGCGCAAAGAGTTTATTAACAAAAGACGGAAATTCGGTTTTGGACATCCCTTCGGCAGAGATTTTTTCGATGTGGAAGAACAGGAACAGGGAAAAGACAATGAATGAACATGCAGGGAAAGAAAATGTCGCAGACGTTGTAAAGAAGTATTATCCTCCTTTGAAATCATTCATCCGAAGGAGGGTTTCCAACAGGGAAGACGCCGAAGATATTTTGCAGGATATATTCTATCAATTAATCAAAACCGTTGAGGCGAACCCGATAGAACAGGTCGCAGGATGGCTGTATCGCGTGGCGCGGAACACGATCATTAATAAAGGAAAGAAAAAACAGGAAGAAACACTTCTTGCCCGTCAGTACGATGAGGGCGGAGATATTTTGAACGAATTTTCCCAAATCCTGTTTAACGAAGATAACCCGACGCCCGAAACAGAATACTTACATTCACTCGTCTGGCAGGAACTTGAAACAGCGCTTGCCGAACTGCCTCCCGAACAGAGAGAAGCCTTTGAATGGATGGAACTGGACGGATTACCGGTAAAAGAGGTGGCGGAAACTGTCGGAGTACCGGTAAATACATTACTCTCCCGGAAACATTATGCCGTGAAACATCTCCGCAAACGATTGGAAGTATTATATAATGAGATACTTTATTAATTAACTTTTTTGCCTGTAAGCATACCGGACGGCAGGCAGGGCATACAATATAATAAAAATACAGTTAGCAATAATGAACAGAAGAATTTCAAAAACAGTTCTCCTTTCTCTCCTGCTGCTTTGCGGCGTTTCACAGAAAGGAAAAACGCAGGATGTAATATTCGATTTGCAGGAGTGCCTGCAATATGCGCTGCAAAACAGTTATGAGCTGCACAAAGCGAAGTTTGAAACACAGGAAGCGGAAGCCAGACACAGGGAGGCTAAAAGCGAACTACTTCCCCGGTTAAACGGCTCTGTGTCCGCTACCGACAATGTAAAGCTGGCCACTTCAATGTTTCCCGGAGACATGTTCGGGATGCCGGGCGAATATATCGGCGTCGAAATGGGCGTCAAATACGGTGCCGCGGCAGGCTTGGATCTGGAACAGGTGGTCTTTGACGCCGGACTGTTTACCGGGATTAAGATGAGTAAAAACGCCCGGGAACTCGCCGAACTGAAAAGCAGTATGACGGAAGAAGAGATGATATACAACATCGGCAACGCTTTCTACGACATCATGTATTCGCAGAATCTTTTGAAAAACAGCATGGAGACGCTGATTATCATGGATTCCATCTATAATATGATGGCGCTGCAGGTGATGCATGACGTTACCCGTGAAATCGACCTGAACCGCATGAAAGTGAATATCAGCAACATGAAAGTCGATATCCAGAAAACGCGGGCGACATTCAGCCAACAGATGAACTGTCTGAAAGTACTGATGGGTATGCCTTTGGAATACCGTTTCCTTGCCGGCGGAGAGATGCAACTGCCCTCTATCGAACAGCTTTCAACGGATAACTCAAACGGCAATATCCCGAACCGGACGGAACTCTTAATCCTAAACAGGGAGAAAAATGCAAATGAACTGGAGATCCGGCAGCTAAGGCAGGGATATATCCCGATTTTATCGTTAACCGGTTCCCTGGGCTACAATTTCGAGAACGAGAAGCTCACTTTGGGCAACAGTCAGTTCTGGTCAAACCCGATTGCATTCGGGCTTACACTGTCTGTCCCGATTTTCGACGGGGCGGCAAGGCATTATCGAATCCGCCGGTCGCAATTCCGGTTAAGGCAAATAGAAGAAGACATTCGGCAACAGCAGCAAACCGTTCAAAGCGACCTGCAAAACGCACGGTTGCAGCTACAGGTAAACAGCCGGTCCGCAACGGCTCAACAGGAAAATATGCAAGTTGCCGAAAAATCCTACAAACAGGGAATCATGCTTTATGAAGAAGGACTTTACAGCATTACCGACCTGCTGGATACCGAAAAATCATACCGGGAAGCACAGTCGGCATACGCTTACGAGCTGTCGAATTATCACAAGAGCATCATCGAACTGAAAAAATCGGAAGGGACACTTAATACATTATTAAATAAATAAGAATATGACAACAGGAAAAATTATCAATGTCCTTATCGTAACAACAGTGATTGGATTGGCGGTATGGAAACTGGCAGCCAATAAACAGGAGATGGACGAGGTGGCTGCGCGTTCATTAATCGTAAACCCCGCTGTCCCCGTGCGGGTCGAACAGGTAAGGATGCAGAACGTATCCGGCGACATCCGGGTGGACGGACGCATACAGGCAGCCAATGAAGTGGCGCTGTACTCCAAGGCGCAGGGCGTCGTGACAAACAAGTATAAGAAGGCTGGCGACCGCGTAAGCAAAGGAACCGTTATAGCCAAAGTTGAAAACAGCGTCGTCAGGGAATCGCTCAGTCTCGCGAAGATGAATCTGGCAAATGCCGAAACCGACGTGGAACGGTATAAAAAGCTGGCGGCCGCCGGAGCCGTTACCCGGCGGGAATATGAAGCCATGCAGGTTGCCTGCCGCGAAGCCCAATGCGCCGTGACCGAGCTGCAAGACCAGCTAAATAACACCACATTAGTGTCTCCGGTAAACGGGATTCTCGAAATGGATTATTTTGAAGAAGGCACTTTGTTGAGTATCGGAACGCAGGTTGCCGACTTTGTCGACCCGTCGCAACTGAAAGCCGTTGTCAGCATCACGGAAAGCGACGTTTACAGGATACAAAAGGGAGACCGGGTAATCCTGACGACCGACGTGCTGCCCAAGCGTGAATTTACCGGAATCGTGGACGTCGTCGGTTCCAAGGGAAATTCCCTGCTGAATTATCAGGTGGAAATAAAAATCACGGACAGGGAGGCCGGAATCCTGAAAGCCGGAATGTATGTATCCGCCCATATTGCAGTCAGAGAAAGCGCCGCGACCGCTCAAATGATGATAGACCGCAAGGCAATCATTGAAAGCCTTAAAAACCCGGAAGTCTATGTGGTGAGGGACAACAAAGCCTGCAAACAGGCAATTACCACGGGTAAAGTATT
>JAISCL010000117.1 GCA_031265585.1 Tannerella sp.
AACATGGAAAAGTTACCCGAACGTCCGGAAAAATTGAATGAAAAGATATTCGATGAATTATACGAAAATGCAAAAATAAACAAGTTAAAACCAGAAGATATGAAAGCCTACAGTAAAAGTATTTTGGAATACGATGACGTAATCAGTTCATTACGTTTTGTGGAAGAAAGAGCCACGAAAAGAACCAGGGAAGAAACCAGGAGAGAAACCAGAGAGGAAGAACTAATCAAATTTGTTCGGAATTGCCATAAATATAATATGGATATAGAACAGATTGCGGCGCTTACAGATCTTACAGAGGAAGAAGTATCCGATATTATAGTGAAATTGTAGAAAAGAATGGGTATGTCAACCGGACGGGCTTTCCGGAAATCAAAGACGGACAGTGGAATGTCGAGAAAGTCAATGACTGATACGCGAAACAGGCATGGATCGTTGGCTGTAATTTTGTGCCGGGTACCATGATCATTTAACATTGCAGCTCCTTGTAACACCGGATAATACACATCCAATAAAAACGGCTCTTTAATAGCTGCAAGTGTTAAACTTTTATAATCAGCTGTTATTTTTTTATTTTCGCTTGCAATAAATAAAAAAGATACTCTACTTTTGCCCCAGCCAAAAAATAAGAACGGTTAATAAATAGAAAAACATGAGACACAGTACATTATTCATAGAGGAAACAAAAAATAGAAGGGCGTTAAGTATTTTTATGCCTTTTAATTTGTTTGTTATGAATATATTCGCTACTCTCTCTACTATAATATACGCATGCGCTACGCGCGTTATTTTTTCAAAATAAAAAGTCATACCGGGAAGACGTGATACTGACAACCATTTGCAATACGACGAATGTCATGCAGACCCTGAATCCGGTACTGATTATTAATTCCGCTTACGAACAGAAGACCTCAGTAACTGACCGTACAGCGCTTATCGGCAATCATGCCCAAGTAATTACCGACCTGAAACCGCTACTGGTCAGACAAAGCCTCAACGATTTCAAGACCCTGATAAGTCTGGAGCCAATCACTGTCGCCCCGGGCGAGACGAAGCAAACCGTCATGCTGTACGACAACGGACGCCCCTCCGTGCTTGCCGGCAGACTGAAAAGCGATCCGGAGACATTCTGTAGCCAAATCAGCGGAATCAGAGCCGAAATGCTGACGTACTGGGAAACAGGAACGGACATCCCCTACGGTCACATTTCCGTGCCCGACAGGGAAGTCCAGAACCTGATAGACGCTTCGCTACGGGGAATCTGGCAGGCAAGAGAAATCAAAAACGGCAAAATCGCCTTTCAGGTAGGGCCCACCTGCTACCGGGGACTGTGGGTGTCCGACGGCTCCAGCCTGCTCGAAACCGCTACGATGTTCGACTGGGGAGCGGCTGCCCGGGAGGGAGTGGAATATACCCTGACATTCCAGAAGGAAAATGGCAAGTTCGGGATATTGGAACCAACCTACTGGAAAGAGAACGGCATTGTGCTGTGGACTTGCGTCCGACATGCCATGCTGACGCAGGACAAAGTCTGGCTGAAATCCGTATGGGCAAACCTCCTGAAATCGGTGGATTTTATCTGTGAACTGCGTGCCATGACTTTGACAAATAAGATTCCGCTGGACGACGGACTGATTCCCCCGGGACAAATCGACGGTGGACTGTGGGGTGCCGAAGACAAGGCGGAATATACGAACGTTTACTGGAATCTTGCCGGATTGAAAGCCATGGTACAGGCGGCTGAATGGCTGGGTGAAAAGAAGGACGCCAAAGCATTGCAGTCCGAATACGACGACTTCTTTGCGACGTTTAAGAAGGCGGCTGAACGCGACATGGCGAGTGATTCGTTCGGAAACCGCTACCTTCCTGTCCCGATGAATCCGGAACACCGCTCCCTGCCCCAGCGCGCGCAGTGGGCTTTTTGCCAGAGCATTTATCCGGGACAAATCTTTTCGCAGGACGATCCCGTAGCCACCGGAACAATGAACATGCTGCACACCATTCTTCAGGAAGGCATGGTGATGGGAACCGGCTGGACAATCGACGGAATCTGGACTTACTTTGCCGGCTTTTACGGACACGCCTGCCTGTGGATGGGCGAAAGCAGGCGCGCTTATGAATCCCTGTATTCCTTTGCCAATCATGCCTCGCCTGTATATAACTGGCGCGAGGAACATTCGCCCCGCGACCTGACGCCCAGCAAGTATGTGGGCGATATGCCGCACAACTGGGCAAGCGCGCTGTTTGCCAGTCTTGCAGTGCATCTGCTGGCGCTGGACAGGGGCAACGAACTGCACCTGCTGGAGGGAATCCCTCCCGAATGGCGCAGGGCGGGTATGAAAACAAGCCTGAAAGATATTGCTACTCCATTTGGAAAACTGTCCTTTATTTTTCAGGTGAATGCACAGGGTACGGAGGCGACTCTGACAGTGGATGCGCTGTCCGATCAAGGGTATCCATGTCCATCTGTGCGACTGGGGAACAGCGGATGGCGTCAATGCATCCATACTGAAGCTGGACGCCAAAAAGTCAACTACGGTAAGCGTGAAGTTAGTGGTTAGGGATGAATTATTAACTGAAGTTTCCCACCCTTAAAAAACCTGTGAAATAAGCAAAGGATTGTTTGGAAATTGCTCTATTTATATTACTAAATACTTATATATCAACCTAAACAATCCATTTATTGTGAATGCAAAAATAGAAAAAATAAGTGAGTTATATTCGGTATCGGGAAGCGGACGAATCGAAACTTGAGATGTCCATCCGTATGATAAAGCAGGCCTGGCAAAAGGGTATTCGTTTTCGAATCGAAATTGCCGACAACGAAACATTACAGCGCGGAAACCTTTGAACAGGAGGTCGTACTGGCTGTCGAACGGGACGGCAGGGAAATATCCGCAGTCCGGCAGCGCGTCTCCGTCGGAGGATACGAAGCGAAAGTCGTACCGTTCGAAGTCACCTTGCCGGCCAATGCGGGCGATTATCTGATGAAGGCCGAAATCACGGTGAACGGAGAAAAAGTGTTCAGTCTCCGCGACATTCCGGTAAAAAAAACATTATTAACAATCAATAAATTAGATATGGTATGAATATTAAAAATTTTATGAAAACACACTGCATAATCATCTTCCTTTTATTGGCGCATAGCCTCCTGTTACCCGCGGATGGCTGGAGTGCAAACCCGGAAATCTGCGCCGACAGTAGCCGGATCCTGCTGTCGCGACTGAACCTCGATTACCCCGGAATGGAGCGGGTGAAAGCCGCAGCCGGCAACCCCGGAAACGCAATGATAGAGCTTTTGGCCTGTTTCCGGAATGGAGGTTCAGGCAAACATCCTTTGGATAAAAACACGAAAAACAGCTTATTGGGAAACTGCGCCTCCGAACGCGACCTCGAAATAGCCGGTGACGCCCTGAAGCATATTTTCATCGGACAGCCCGCCTATCCGCCTCACTTTTGCGGCGAGGATATCGACTGGTCGACAAGCCCCGTGCCGGATAGCGAGTGGGTATGGCAACTCAACCGGATGCCTTCCTGGCACGCTCTGGGAAAAGCATACTGGCATACGGGTGATGAAAAATACGCCAAAGCCTGGGCGGAGCAGTTGACGGACTGGGTACGGAAAAACCCGAACGACAAAGCGCATCACTACGCATGGCGTTCCATCGAGGCGGGGATACGGGGACATCAGTGGATGGAACTGTTTCAGCGTTTCGTCGATTCGCCTTCGTTTACTCCGGA
>JAISCL010000205.1 GCA_031265585.1 Tannerella sp.
CATGCTGGTCGTCGTTGCCTTCTACCAAAAGTTTCTGGTCAAATTTCTCCTTTATTCTCATTATCTTATTTCGATATTTTGGTCATTCGCAATTTGTAATTCTTTCGCATCAAACTCTACATATTTAATGCGGTCGCTTTCGCTATCAAGACGAATCAGCTTCCCTTTGGAGGAATTATCCGAATCGTTCAAAACCGTTTCAAAACCCTTGATGCAGTCATCGCTGTGTGTTGTTACAAATACTTGCGTATTCAATTTGGGAGCTAACCTGAAAATGATGTCCCACAATTGCGCCTGAACAGTATGATGTAAGCCGTTTTCAAATTCGTCAATGAGTAAAAAACCATTATCGGCGTTTACCAGTGCAAGAATAATGGTCAGTATACGGTTTATTCCATCGCCCATGCTTCGCAGCGGCAGTATTCGCTGCGAACCGGATAGCTTAATAACAGCGCTCCTTTCTCCCGAAGATTCTTCAATAAAAGCGATTCTCTCCGTTAACGGTTCTATTATTTGCAGCGCTTCAATGACATACCCCTCTTCTTCAGTCAGCGTTATATTGTCAAACAAATTTCCATTAGCGCCTTTGTCGATATTTCCTGTCCTGACAAATTGAATATTACTGTCCTTGTCAACTGGTCTAAAACCAATCCTGTACGGTCTACCTTCATCAAGAGGTAAAAGATATGAAAGTGGACCCGTTTTTATTTCAAATCCAATGTGATAATCTTCTGCCTGTTTTTCCGCGTTATTTTGAACAACGATTCTCCTTCTTACGGTGCTTCCATCTGAATCAGATTCTGTTTTATCCATATACTTTACAAATCTTAAAGACATGGTTTTTTCGGGCAAAAGATTTTTTCCGGATAAAGTCTTTTCAGCGTCTCCTATGAGAATAGCATCGGCAGCGTCAAATCCTACATTTCTGTCTGTAAACAAAGAAGAAAAAGTTCTCACTTCCATATCCGTGGAATTTGTACTTGACTCTTTTGACTTATAGAGTTCTCCCCTTTCTTCAAGCAATTGAAAAATCAAATTCAAATCACCTTTTGACGCATATATAGCGATTGCTTCAAGTACGGTTGATTTTCCGGTATTGTTTTTTCCCGTAATAAGGTTTACCCTGCTTAAATGACTTATATCTAATTCCTTAAGATTGCGATAATTTTTTATGTATAATGAATCAAGCATAATTATCTATTTTTATTTTTTCGCAAAGGTAACTATTTTCCATGAATCCAAATCATAATTCATTTCTCATTTTATTCTTCGCTGTCTGCACCGACGAGCAATCTTTGTCCTCAAAAACTGAAATCCTTATCTATCCCATCCCCCGGTTCGTCGATTTCCCCGCGCATTTCGTCTATTTTCCAAAATCCGCATTGCGCAGGCCGCTACCTTTGTCCAGAAAATTTTAAAGTAACAAAGATGAATATCATTAAGCTGTCCATTACCCGCCCGACGGTGGTCGTCGTAACATTTACGCTGTTTGTCCTTTTCGGACTGCTTTCGTACAGCCATTTAAGTCAGGAACTGTTTCCCAAAATCAATTCGAGCGCATTAGCCGTCAGCACGGTCTATCCCGGCGCCGGACCGTTTGAAGTCGAAAATTCGGTTACGAAGAAGGTCGAAGACGCCATTGCCTCGCTCGAAGGCGTGGACAAGGTAAGCTCCGTGTCGATGGAGAATTTCTCGTTGGTCACCCAGCAACTGAAGACGGGAACGGACGTCGGCAGGGCTTTGCAGGATGCACAGCGCGAGGTAAGCGCCATTCGCGGCGATTTCCCCGAAGGCGTGGAAGAGCCGTCACTGAGCGATTTCGACATCAACGACATCCCGATTATGACCGTCGGCGCAACGGCGCAAATGGACGAAACGGCGTTTTACGATTTGCTCGACAGGGAGATTAAGCCGATGCTGGAGCGCATTCAGGGCGTCGCCCGCATCAACCTGACTGGCGGTCAGGAGCGCGAAATTCAGGTGAATTCCCTTTTTTAGAGTATCTATCAATAGAAAAAAGAGGATGCAACACTCTTGACACATCCTCTTCAACTTGAAACCAGTTAAAGACGGGCCGAATGAGAGGGGGGGGTGGACTTTCACGTTCGTTCTGTGGGAGGTTTGGGGTAAAATTTCCCTTGCCTGTCCGGCAAGTTATTTTTTCCAGAACTCGTGGTCCCAGTATTTTTTTTCTCCGGGGTGGCTTGAGTTAAATGCTTCTTCCAGTAGCGGGTCGTTTACCGGGATATTTTTACGGGCGGCTATGCGATAGGACAGGTCTAAGACCGATTCCAGGTCGGCCAGGCTGAAGTCCATTGACCGGTCGGCCAGGTATTCTATGAACGGTTCCGATATCCGGTGGTTTTTTCGCCTGTCAAGTACCGTCTGCAAATAGCGTTTTCGGTCGTTTTTGCCCGGCAATCCGATGCGTATTTTCCGGTCAAACTGACGTACCAGTGAGGCATTTATTGTTTCAGTCCCCCAACTGTTTTCTTCGACCTCAACATTTGTAGCGGCTAAGATAAATACCGGGCGTTTGGGGTCAACGGGGAACCTTTCCATTTCGGTGAGCAGTATTTTCAGCGCCATTTCTTCGCCATATCCGGGTTTTGAGTTGCCTATCGCGTCTATTTCGTCAATGAACAGAATCGCCGGTGTATAGCGTTTGGCGCGGTTAAACAGTTCCCGTATGATATCCGGCCCGCTGTTTCGACAGCCGGCGACAAGCGCGTTTGCTGAGGCCGGGATGAAAGTGGCATCCGATTCGCCGGCCATCGCTTTGGCGAGCAGCGTTTTTCCCGTTCCCGGAGGGCCGTAAAGCAACGCTCCTTTGGGAGGCTTGAGGCCTAAGGCTGTAAATTTCCTCGGATTTTTCAGGTAATCGGTGAAGATGGATAATTCTTCTTTTGCATGGTTTATGCCGATGATATCATCAAATCGGTCTTCCGGTTTTTCGATTTCGTCCAGGAGCAGGTTGCTGTCTTCTACCTGAACGGCCCGGCGGATACTAAATTCCCGTAGACATACGGTCACCTGTTTTTTATCCTGGGAAAGGGCGGGCGAGGTTTCAAAGGAAAGTGTTTTATGCTGTGCCGCAAAACCGGCTGTGATACTTTGCCGGTGCGTTTGCCTGATGATCTTGGCCATTTCTCCGGCAAACAGACCTGGGTCGTCTTCCGGGAAAGTCAGTATGCCTCCGGCTCCGGCGCGAAGGAAGGCCGATAATAATTCATTATCCGCAGGGATACGGGCAGGTATCAGTATATAGACCGGCAGATCCGGAATACGTTTCCTTACGAGGTTAAAGAAATTGCGTGTCTCGTGGTGGGGGGAGATTTCAAAAAGCGCCAGGTTCAGATCTTGTCCTGCTATGATTTCGAGCGCTTCCCGGGTGTCGAACGTGTTGTGTACGGTTATATCCGGCAGTGTGTCTTTGAGTTTTCCGGTTAGCGGGGTGTTTCCGAACAGGAGTATCTCCGGTTTTGGGGGATTTTCGAACAACTGTTTTACCGGGAGCGGCAGGTTCTCTGCCGGTACGTCGAAGTAAATGGATTCTATTTCGGGAAAAGCGACTTCAAAGTGATGATCCCAAAAGTTGAGTAATTTGAAGATTTCGTTTTTAAAAAACAGTCCGGTTTGCGCTTTCAGTGTCCGCGCATCGGCCCATCCTCCTTCCGAAAGAAGCAATGCCGCAGGAAGGACGGGGTCTGTCCCGACTTTTATCCGGTATTGCCGTTCAAATAAGGCGCATGAGCGGAGAAGCTCTCCGGCGCTTATTTTCTCCAGGTCGTGTGCCTGGAGATGGTTGAACATGATGAGGTAGCCGGTAGCCAGGCGGGAGCAGATGGTTGTCGGGAAAAAGGGCATTCCTGTCTGGGGATGGGTGTCGTATTCCAGTGCATTCAAAATGGCCTTGCGTGGGAATCCGGCCGTATTCCTGTTCACATTTCCCCCGTAAAGCTGCTTTCCCGCATTTGTGGTGAAGATGATGACCGTATCTTTGAACGAAACGTTTTTATCCCAGTAATCGTCATGCAGAATCCCGGCGTCCAGGATTTGCAGGAATAGCTGGATGGTGTTCGGGTGCGCTTTTTCTATTTCGTCGAACAGCAGGATGCTGTGCGGGTGATCCTGTACGAATCCCGTAAGCATCCCCTCCCGGGCCTCTTTGTAACTGGGGGCAAAGCCGATGAGGAGGGAGTGTGCCTGGTGGTCGGAAAAGCTGCTCATGTCAAAACGCTTAAAAGGGATCGAGAGCTGTTCGGCAGCCTGTTCGGCAAGGAAGGTTTTCCCGACGCCCGGGGGGCCTGCAAATACGAACAGGGCACAGGGGCGCTTCCGTTTTTTATCGGCGGCGGCCAGGACTTCGGCGTTGAAAATGCCCTCGGCGAAAGCATGTACCGCATGATCCTGGCCGAATACATTATTCAGTAAAGCCTGTCGCATGTTCCGGATGCGTCCGGCCAGTCCGGTCAGGAACAGGGCGCTTTCTTTTGGGGGGATGCCTCCGGGCGCCTGGTTCGCCTCCGCCTGGGGGGTGGTTTTCTTTAAGGAGAAGGTTGACCGGAGCAGTGGCGTCGGTTCTTTAAGGATGACGGTCAGCAGGTCTGTTGCGGAAAGTTCGTGATTATCCGTATTACCGGAAGCTTTGCATAACAGGTCGGTGATGAGGAATTTCCCGTTTCCTTCGGGTCTTTCATTGAAGAGTATCCGGCGAAGCTTTTCCCTTCCGGATTCGGGATTAATGCCGGCACGGTGGAAGATTTGCTTCACCTTTAGTATGTCGTCTTCTATTTGCCGGTTGTTTTCGTCGGGGGCGGAAATTGTTTTGGCAGTCATTCCGGGCAGTTTCAGTAATCCGAGAAACAGGTGTTCCGGATGCATTTCCTCCATGCCTGAGACGGTTGTTTCGACGCGGGCATAGATCATTACAAATCGCATTGTTAAATTCAAATCCATAAGAGTTTTTTTTTACATGCTGCAAAATTACCGCAGTTTTTGAGGGTGGAATACCCCATTTATGGGGTTTTGCATCCTCGCCGTTCGCACGGGCTGCCTGCCCGTTGCCGGGAGTTTTTTAATATTAGATGAGGTCTTCCCATATCAGGCCCATTTGCGTTGCTTTTTTCAGCATGTCAATGGTGCTTTTACCCACACTTTCAAATTTGTCTTTTAAGAGTTTGCGGTTGGATTTGATTGCTTCAAGGGTAGTGCCCATTTTTGCCGCAATCTCTTTATTTGTATATCCTTCGGCGATATGCCGTAACAGTTTTTGCTCTTCGATTGTCACCCAGAAGAAGAAGTTATCTGTTCCTTTACGAAGCTGCCGGAAGCTATTTGGGCATAAATAGATATTCCCGTCCGTCACCTTATTGATTGCGTTCAGGACTTCGGGTAAGGGGGATGTTTTCAGCACATAGCCTGAAATGCCGATGTCCAGCATCCGGCGGATGATGATCCAACTGTTATAGTCCGTGAGCGCGACTATTTTTATATGTGGATGATCTTTTTTCATGTCTATACAGAAATCCATCCCGTTATAGGGGTATTTTGGGGGGGTGTCAGGCCTGATTAGCTGGCGGAGTTCGATTAGCAGGACGTCCGGCTGTTGCCTGTCGAGCGCTTTCCGGCAATCGGCCAGGGTTTCGGAGATGCCTGTTACGACGGCAAATTCCGATTTGTCAATGAGGGAATGGATCGCGCCTGCCAGCATTTTGTGGTGATCTGCGATGTGTACTTTTATCATATCCGTTATCATATCCGTTGCTCTATTTTGATGTTTATTTCGGTTCCTTTTCCGGGTGCTGAGTGGATGGTCACAGTTCCTTTGCAGGCGATTACGGCGATTGCCATGTTTGCCAGTCCGGCGCCGGTCGTGACGGTTGCGGGGTCGAAACCTTTACCGTCGTCGTAGACCGTGACGGAAATGGAACGGCCTCCCGTCATTACCTGTACAAATATATTGGAGGATAAGGCGTGTTTGACGGCATTCCCTATCAGTTCGCGGACGGCGCGGTAGAGGATGATTTTTAACGGTTTCCCGATTCGGGCGCCTGTGCCGAAGCTCTCGAAATGCACGTTGGGGACAGTGCTGCAAAGGTCTTTCACGGCATGAACCAGCCCTTTGGCCAACAGAGGCATTACCGGGGCCAGGTCATCATCCGGTTTGTCTGACCATAAGTCCTCCGGCTTCAGTCCGCTTGTGAAGCGAACAATGTCCGGTTCCTCTTTTATCGTGTAAGAACTTACCTCGTGAAGGCCTAAGATTGCAACCGGAGGAACGTCTTTCAACAGTTCGTTTTTTGAAACGCGAATGGAAGTTCGTTCTTTCCCGGCGTTCCTGTTTAATGATTCTCTTTCCATAAATGATTATTAAATGTCGGATGCAAAAATATTGAATTAATTTATTTATTCAAAAATAAATGAATGTTTTATTTGACGGGCAGGCTATGGATTTATTAATAATTGAAAGTTGAGAGTTGAAAGTTGAGAGTTTTTTGCAACGGAAAGCAATTCAAATTGTCGCACAATACGCCTGTCGGTGTAAATTTTTATACTTCATTACATTATCCATCGCTGTTAATTTTAAACTTTCAACTTTCAACTCTCAACTTTCAACTGTTTAGTGGCAGGGCGTTAGTTTAAAGGTCTCGTTTTTTTCGGTTGGGAAGGATGTCCGGTAGCAGGTTTTGCCGTTTGATGTAACGGGTTCGGATCGTGTGACGGTGGTTTTTCCTTTTGAGACGGTTACCGGTACGGATGTGCGGATGCAGCAGGTTTTGCCGGCCAGGGAGCGGATGGTGGCTTCCTGTAACTGACTGTCTGTCCAGCGGAAGGACAGTTCGAAATTGCCCCTTGCTTTGAGTCCGCTTACGTGGCCTTCGGGCCATGCATCGGGCAGGGCGGGCAGCAGTTGGATATAGCCTGCATGGCTTTGCAGGAGCATTTCGGTTACGCCGGCGGTATAGCCGAAGTTGCCGTCGATCTGGAACGGGGGGTGTGCGTCGAGCAGGCTTTTGTACAGTCCGCCGCCGCCTATGGTGGCGCGATCCTTTTTATCCGGGCCGAAGCCTGTGGGGTTGAACAGGTTGCGGATGATTTGGTAAGCGCGGTTTCCGTCCAGCAGGCGTGCGCGGCAGTTGATTTTCCAGCCCATGGACCAGCCGGTGGCTTCGTCGCCGCGCAGGTTGAGGGATGTTTCCGCCGCTTTGAACAGTTCCGCGGTTTCCGGTGTGATCTGGTCTCCCGGGTAAAGTCCGTACAGGTGGGAGATGTGGCGGTGTTTGGGTTCCGCTTCTTTGAAATCATGCATCCATTCCTGCAGCTGTCCCCGGGCGCCGATCCGGTAAGGCAGGAGGCGGGCCAGTTTGTCGTTTAATTCGTCCCGCAGGGCGGCATCGGTGTGGAGTATTTCGGAGGCGCGGACGGTGCGTGTGAATGTCTCGCGGATGATGGCCATGTCCATTGTCGGCCCCATGCTTAAGGCGGCCCGTTCTCCCGGCTTGCCGGTGAGGAACGCGTTTTCCGGGGATATGCCTGCGGGTGTCACCAGGTTGCCCCGGCCGTCGTCAACGAGCCAGTCGGCGTAAAATTCGGCGGCGCCCCGGAGGATGGGGTAGGCTTCGTTTGCGAGGAACTGTTCGTCGCCGGTAAAGAGGTAATGTTCCCATAAATGGCTGCTGTACCATCCCTGCGCCATGGGCCAGAAGGAGGCGGTGGGTACGTTGTCGTTCGGCAGTGATTCGCGCCAGATGGAGGTGTTGTGGTGGGCTACCCAGCCGCGGCGGGCGTACATGTTGCGCGCCGTTTCGCGTCCGGTGACGGACAGTTCCCTGATCAGGCGGAAGAGCGGTTCGTGACATTCCGGGAGGTTGGCCGCTTCCGCGGGCCAGTAGTTCATTTCCGAATTGATGTTTTGCGTATAGCCGCAGTTCCAGGGCGGGATGATTTCTTTGTTCCACATTCCCTGCAGGTTAAGCGGCTGCCCGCCCGGACGCGAGCCGCTGATCATCAGGTAACGGCCGTACTGGTACAGGAGGGCGGCCAGGCCGGGATCCGGCTGCGCGGCAAAGCGGATGATGCGTTCGTCGGTGGAGAGGTTTTCCTGTTCTTCGGTGGAAGGGAGGTGGAGGGATACGCGGTCGAAAAGCGATTTGTAATCGTCCGTATGGCGTTTTTTCAATGTTTTATAGTCATATTTGAGCGCGTTTGCCAGGAGGTTCCCGGTTTTTTCCGACGGGTCGACGCCTTCCAGGCTGGGGCTTTTATCGTATCCGTTGAAGCTGGTGGCGAGCGCCAGGATAAGGTATACGTCGTTTGTGCCGCGGATGCGCATCCCACCTTCCGCGGTGACTTCGATTTCGCCTTTCCCGGACAGGACGGGCGCCAGGCGGGCTTCGAAGAGCATGCCTTTGCCGTCGATTTCTTCACCGTAGAGTACGCGTTTGTCAAACCGGCGGTTTCCGTCCCCGTCGTAGAGTTCGGGGTGTTTGTGCCGGTCGCCCCAGGCTTCGATCTGTTCGAAGGTGCGGCGTTCTACGTAGCCGGGCGCTTTTCCTTTGTAGAGGAGGCAGCTGTTTGCGCCGGCGCTTTGGGATGCCGTGGGATGCGGGCCGTCGAAGCGGAGGGTGACGTCCATTCCGTCCGGACGGTCGCCTGTCAGCCGGATGATGATGACATGGTCCGGGTGGGAGGCAAATATTTCGCGCGTATACGTTGCGCCGTCCTGCCGGAAGGTGGTCCGGGCAATGGCTTCGGAGATATTTAATTCCCTCCGGCAGGCGGAAATTTCTCCTCCGCCGTCCCGGTTATTTTCAATGTGCAGGTCGCCGAATGGCTGGTAATACTGGTGCAGGCGACCGAGCCACTGCTTTGCCGCGATCTCGCCGGCTTCCGCGTAGTCTCCTTTTTTGAGCAGGGAGACGGCTTGCTCCAGCGATTCGGGCGTTACTTTTATGTCTTTGAAGATGACGGACGGCTCGCCGCTGTAAAGCGTGTTTTCGTTCAGCTGCAGCAGTTCCCTGCCGGCGCCGCCGAATATCATGGCTCCGGCCTGTCCGTTTCCAACCGGAAGCGCATCATTCCACTCCGTTGCCGGTTCGTTATACCAGAGTGTCAGGGGTTCTTCCTTTTCCTGCCGGCAGGCAATCAGGAGGCTTAATACGGGAAATAACAGCAGTTTGAATTTCATGTGTATATCATTATTTAAACGAAGTGCAAATATAGTTTTAATAATTGAAAGTTGAAAGTTTTTGTGCGGGATAAATTGCAGGGTAAGCATACTTGCGGAGTGCACCTGCAGGTCGCCGCGAATCTGTCGGATTTGAAAACCTCCGAGACGTCTCCGCAAACTGTGGAGACGTCTCCGCAAACCGTGATCTTTGTGCTATACCGTTAGCGGTAAGTATACATGGAACATGCCTCCTTCATTTTTTACCCGGATCTGTTTATTCACCAGCAGTGAAAACCGGTTATTCAGGTTTTCGAGGCCGGTGCCGTTCGTTTCGGAAGGCGACAGTTTCGGATGTACGGGATTGGAAATGACCAGTTCCTTCTGTTCGTTGAGCCGGATCGTGACGATCATTTTATGCTCACTGTCAATCCGGTTGTGGATCACCACATTTTCAACGATCGGCAGGATCGACAGTACCGGCAGTTTGTACGGTACCGTTTCATGATCCGCATATACGCGAAATTCCAGTTTGTTGGCAAAGCGAACCTCCATCATATAAAAGAATGCGTCGACAAATGCCAGTTCTTCCTCTAGCGTAACCAGTCCCTTTTTGTCGCTTTGCAGGATGTAGCGGAAGACGTCCGACATTTTATTAATGTACGTTAGCGTGCTTTCATCATGTTTTTTGCGGATCAGCGCCGTCAGCCCGTTCAGCGAATTGAAAAAGAAATGCGGGTTGATCTGGTTCATCAGCGCGTCGTAGCGGCTTTGGAGATTTTTCATTTTAAGCTGTTCTATTTCCTGTTCCTTTTTCAGCTGTACCGAATATAACTGGTAAGTGTATCCCATGAAAGTGCACAGGAAGCAAACTACAAAAAACTGGAATACCAGGATGCTCCCGAAATGACTCGCTTTCGGGTAAAACAGTACGGTCGTCACGACAAAGACCGCGTAGCCCGCAAGGCAGATCAGCGCATTATACAGAAAGCGTTTTTTGAATGACAGCGTATTCAGTTTCTGCAGGTTAAACTTTAGCAGTATAAAGATCAGCAGGCAGAAAAACAGGTAGCGGAATGTGAAATATAACAGGTAGTCCGTATACTCGGCTCCTTTCAGGAAGCCCAGATCCCAGGGCAGGCAGGCAATGTTGGGATACGTAATAAAGACAGCGCTGACCAGACTGATCAGAAACAGCTTGAAAGACGTATGTTTATCTAAAATGTTCATCGTAAGGGTCAGTTTTTTCATCGTGCAAATGTACGCATATACTTTCCTGATTCGCCGATCTTATGCTTATAACGAAAAAGACAGGTTTAAAAGGGAAAAAGCCTCTATTTCACGAAAAACGGGATACAGACCGCACGCCGGCGATAGAAACAAAAATTTTATCCGTTCCATTCTTTTTGTTTTTCTTATATTTTACGTATTTTTGCCGCAAAATACAGGATTCATGACCGCTATTTCCAAATTAGTAAGAGACAATATCCTTCATCTCAAGCCTTATTCCTGCGCCCGCAGCGAGTACAGGGGGGAAGCATCCGTTTTCCTGGATGCAAATGAAAATCCGATGAACGCGCCCTATAACCGCTATCCGGATCCGCTGCAGGAGGAACTGAAGAAAAAAATCGCCGGAATCAAAAACGTCAGGCCTTCACAGATCATGCTCGGCGTGGGAAGCGATGAACCGATCGACCTGGTCATCCGCATATTCTGTGAACCGGGAGAAAACAATATCGTGGCCATAGATCCCACCTACGGCATGTACCAGGTATGTGCGGATATTAATAATGTGGAATACCGGAAGGTTTTGCTGAACAGGGATTATACCCTTGATGCGGAACGGCTGCTGAACGCGACGGACGGACGGACGAAGCTCCTCTTTCTCTGCTCTCCCAACAATCCTACGGGAAATCTGCTGAACCGTAACGAAATACGTAAAATATTGAACGGTTTCGACGGAATCATCGTCATGGATGAGGCTTACATCGATTTTTCATCCGAACCGTCCTGGCTCGAAGAACTGGACGAACGCCCGAATATGGTGGTCATGCAAACGTTCTCCAAAGCCTGGGGACTCGCTTCCGTCAGATGCGGGATGGCCTTTGCTTCCGAAGAGATAACCGGATTTTTCAACAGGGTCAAATATCCCTATAATATAAACACATTAACGCAGAAGTTTGTAGCCGAACAGTTAGATCATGAAGACCGTAAGGATCGATGGGTCAAAATGCTTCTTGAACAGCGTGGACTGTTAGTTGAAAAACTTGGCGTCCTGCCGTTTGTGGAGCGGATTTATCCGTCGGACGCAAACTTTCTGCTGGTAAAAGTTCCCGATGCGGATGAGATTTATCACAAACTGGTAGACAGGGGTGTTATTATACGTAACCGTAATGCAATCTCCCTCTGCCTCGGATGCCTGCGCATCACCGTAGGCGCCGCGGAAGAAAATGAAATATTAATAAACGAATTAAAACAGTTATAAGTTATGGAAGTAAAAGGAAAAATTGTTGCCGTACTGCCCGTCATTTCCGGCGAAGGCAAAAACGGACCGTGGAAAAAGCAGGATTATGTAATCGAGTACGAACAAAATTCACAGTATCCGCGCAAAATGGTGTTTAACCTGTGGGGTGAAAAGATCGATCAGTATACCATACAGGAGGGACAGTCGCTGAGGGTCAGTTTTGACATCGACTGCCGTGAATACAACGGCCGCTGGTACAATGATATCCGCGCCTGGAAGATAGACGCGGACGACGGGACGCCTGTAGATACCGGTTTCACACAGGCCCAGTCGCCCATAAAGCCGGAAATCACCTCTTCGGATGAAACGTCCGATCTCCCGTTTTGATTCGATTGACAGCCGGAGACCCTCTTTAGCGAAGCCGGACGAAAGGTTGTGAAGCAACCGTAAAAGACCCGGCCCCGTGCGGCAAGCCGTATTGTCAGTGTCCGGACAGCGTCAAAAACCGATGCTGTCGGAAGAACGTTTGACGAAACGGTGTGAAGCATTGATTTCCGGGTCTTTCCATCAGGAAAAAAAACAAAGACAGTAATGAAAAAAAGAGCCTTATTTATTGACCGGGACGGCACGCTTATTACGGAGCCTCCGGTAACGTTTCAGGTGGATACGCTTGAGCAGCTTGTGTTTCTTCCGGGAGTTATGCATAACCTGTATTTTATACGTAAAAATCTTGATTTTGAACTGGTCATGGTAACCAATCAGGACGGACTCGGAACCCCTTCCTATCCGCAGGAAAACTTTAACCGCGTACAGGAGAAAATGCTTGAGATCTTTGCCGGCGAAGGGGTCATTTTCGACAATATCCTCATTGATACTTCCTTCCCGGAAGATAACTCGCCGAACCGCAAACCGCGGACCGGGATGCTGAAAGAATATATGACAGGCGATTATGACCTTGAAAACTCCTGTGTCATCGGCGACCGGAAGACAGACATGGAACTGGCTGCAAATCTCGGATGCCGTGGCATCTTAATAGCTGCCGATACGTCCTGCAAGGAAGAAAGATTCCATACATTTGATTCGTGGGATAAGATCAAAGACTTTCTTTTTGCCGGCGAACGCACTGCTACGGTGCGGCGCACGACGAAAGAAACCGATATTTACGTGAACCTCAACCTCGACGGAAACGGTACGTGTGCCGTCTCAACAGGAATCGGCTTCTTTGACCACATGCTTGAGCAGATAGGAAAGCATGGAGGACTGGATTTGACCGTAAAAGTCAAGGGAGACCTGCATGTTGACGAACATCATACAATCGAAGACACGGCAATTGCCCTTGGAGAAGCGTTATCAACGGCATTGGGAGATAAACGCGGCATTGAGCGCTACGGTTACTGCCTGCCGATGGACGACTGTCTTTGCCGCGTGGCGCTTGACTTTGGCGGGCGGGCATGGCTCGTCTGGGATGCAGACTTCAGGCGGGAAAAGATCGGGGAGATGCCGACGGAAATGTTCCTGCATTTCTTTAAATCCCTGAGTGATGCCGCTAAAATGAACCTGAATATCAAAGCGGAAGGTGAAAATGAACATCATAAAGCCGAAGGTATATTCAAGGCGTTCGCCCGGGCGGTTAAAATGGCGGCGAGGCGGGATGTGTACAGATACGATCTGCCCAGCACAAAAGGAACTTTATAGACCGGCGGCCCCGCGGGGTTAATTTTCCAATTATTTTTTTAACTTTGCTACATGAAAACCGAAAACCGAAATGAAATAGATCAGCTGTTCTGGAAGATTGCGTTAAGAGATGACGAAGACGCTTTCCGTTCCTTATTTCTTGATTTTTTTCCATCCCTTTGTGTTTTTGCCCACCGGTATATTGAAAGCTGGGAGACCTGTGAGGATATTGTACAGGATACCTTTTTTAAAATATGGAAAAACCGGAAAACCCTGGAAATAACGGATTCCGGCAGGAATTTCCTGGTAACAAGCGTCCGAAATTGCTGTGTCGATTATCTACGCAGGAAAGACGCGGAAATGGCATGGCAACAGTTTGAACAGCTGAACCGGTCCGTATCTACCACGGAAGATCTATATTCCACCATAGAACTCGATACGATGTTAAATAAAGCGCTTTCACGCTTGCCGGAAAATATTCGTCTTGTATTTGAACAGAATCGGTTTGAAGGAAAAACATATACCCAAATAGCTTTGGAACAACATATTTCGGTTAAGACGGTTGAAGCGTATATGACAAAAGCATTGAAACAGCTTCGTATTGACTTAAAGGACTTTCTACCGTTATTTTTACTCTTTTTGTAAGAAAAATGTATTTTCCCATAGGGTATATTTTCTTTTATACGTCTAATATATAAAAATAAAATAGTGGAATATACTGTTCAATATATTATCAATTATCTGGAAAATACGCTATCGGCAGATGAGCGGAGATCTTTTGAAGCATCGCTGGACAAGTCGGTCGAGTTGCAGCAGGAATTAAAAGAGATCCGTCTTGTTTGGGAATCTTCGCTGGAGTTAAAACTTCACAGGCAGATTGACTCGGCAAAAAACTGGAAAAAATTATCAAAAAAAATAACGATAGACAAGTATCAAAAAAAGTTCCGGTATTTTGTTCGCAATATGGCCGCATTGTTGATGATTCCGCTGGTTATAGCAACTTTTACTTTATACAGGCAGCGTAATCATATTCCGGCCGGGCAAATCGAATTAACTTCGGCGAATGGTCTTGTTACAAAAGTGACACTGTCCGACGGCACGGAAGTCTGGCTTAACTCCGGATCGAAATTATCCTATCCGCAACATTTTACAGGTGATACGCGTAATATATTACTTTCGGGCGAGGCTTATTTTAAAGTGAAAGCGGACAGGACGAACCGTTTCGAAGTCCTGACACACGACGGTCTGACGGTAAGCGCTTACGGAACAGAATTTAACGTATGTGCATACGAAGAAGATCCGGTTGTTGAAGCAACCCTGATTTCCGGAAATATAGAAGTCGGTACGTCTGTAAAAAACGGAACGCCGGATCTGATAAAAATATCCGCGGGACAACAGGTCCGGTATGATAAAAATAAAGACAGACTTGAAGTGGCAGACGTGAACCTTGCCGTTAAAACGTCCTGGAAAGACGGGAAAATGATTTTCCGCAGAGCGGATATGGCGGAAATAACGCATCGTCTTGCCCGCCATTTCAATGTTGATATACGTCTGGAAGGAAAGGAATTGTATGATTACGAGTATTCTGCAACGTTCACAACCGAAACGCTGGAAGAAATATTGTACCTGCTGGAGAAATCCGCTCCGATAAAATGTGGCATTATATACCCCGAACAGTCGGAGGATTACACATATACCCGGAAGACCGTCATTATAAGCATGAAAGAAATATGATAATCAGTGTTTAACTTAAAAATGGAATTGCCTATGGAAAACAGATCATGAAGAATAAAAAAAAACGGGAAAATGCCACGAAACATTTTCCCATAGAATCAAACAACTATTACCGGTCCGAAAACTTCACCTGACGAACGGTAATGAATCAATTAAGTTTATTATAAACCCAATTATTAATTTGACAGTGTAAATATATGAAGAATTCACAATACAACAAAGATTTTAAATCTTATTACGGTTTGATCTTTAAAATACCTGTTTTTATGCGAGTAGCCATAATTTTATTATTTGTATTTATTTTTCAAGTCGGGGCGGAGAATCTTTATTCGCAGTCTGCCCGGGTAAGTCTTGATATGCGTAATGCGACTGTGGAGGAAGTGCTGAATACGATCGAAGAAGAATCGGAATTCTACTTTCTGTACAACAGCAAGTTAGTGAACGTAGACCGCAAGGTCAGCGTAAAAGTGAAATCCCAGCCGGTAGAAACGGTTTTGGACAGGCTGTTTGCTTCGACCGATGTCATCTACAAAGTGGAAGACCGGCAAATCATCCTGAGCAGTAAAGAGTTTGCAACGAAAGAGCGTTTGCAGAACAGTAAAAAAATCAAAGGCGTTATTGTGGACGAGCTGGGCGACCCCGTCGTCGGCGCAAGTATCATTGTACCCGGTACGACAAACGGCATCATTTCAGATGCTAACGGTGAATTTACGATTGAAACGCCGCAAAACGCGGAGCTTCAGATCTCGTACATCGGCTATTTGACGCAGACAGTAAGCGTCGCCAATCAGACGAGCCTGCATATCGTGATGGCAGAAGATACGCAGGTTTTGGATGAAGTAGTGGTCATAGGCTATGGCACGATGCGAAAAAAAGACCTGACCGGTTCCGTTATCCAAATCCGTCCCGACAAAATCGCAAACGAAAATCCAAAGACGGTTCAGGATATCCTGCGGGGTACCCCGGGTCTGAATGTGGGCTATGATGCGTCGGCCAAAGGAGGAGGCGGAATGGAAATACGCGGACGACGGTCCGTTTACAACGACGGAGGACACAACAACCCCTTGCTCATCCTCGACGGAATGATGTTTTACGGGGAGCTCTCGGAAATCAATCCCGATGATATTGCACAGGTTGACGTCCTCAAGGATGCTTCGGCGGCGGCTATTTATGGGGCAAAGGCGGCAAACGGCGTGATTATTGTTGTTACCAAAAAAGGTAAACCGGGTAAACCTGTTGTAAATATTACTACGAATGTCGGCTGGACGGAACGGGCTCTTTACCGCGAAAGATTCGATATAGAAGGCTATTTACAGCATCGCCAGGACTGGTACACGAAGAATACGTATGGCGTGAATCCTGAAACCGGCGCTTATGAAGCCTATCAGACGGGCGTTTATACCAACCGGCCCGGCTATTTTGTGCAACCCGACCGGCTGCCGACAAATGTTTCTCTTGACGACTGGCGGGCTTACACCACTAATCAGGAAGGGGAATCCGACCTGAGCATCTGGGCGAGACGGCTGGGATTTACAGGGAATGTGCTCGAAAATTTCCTTGCCGGCAAAACCGTTAACTGGGCTGACAAAACTTTCCGGACAGGCTTCAATCAGGACTATAATGCGAGCGTAAGCGGTGCGGGCGAAAAGGTGAACTATTATTTATCAATGGGCTATTTGAAAAATGAAGGTGCGGTAGTAAGCGATGATTACCAGGCTATACGCGCCAATATGAAAATGGAAGCGGTAGTGACCGACTGGTTTGAAGTCAGCGCTAATGTGAACTTTCAGGACCGGTCGGACGGTAACATTGATATAGACATGGACTATTCGCTGCGTAACAGCCCTTATGCCGATTACGCTGATGAAGCAGGCAATCCGCTGCAGTATCCTTTAAGCTCCGAATACAGCCAGAGGGGCTATATCTACGATTTTCAAAAGCAGTATCTGGAACTGGAGAAGGGTTACACCGTGCTTAACAGTATTTTGAATGCCAAAATAAAGTTGCCGTTTAACATTACCTACACGTTCAACGCTTCGCCCCGCTACCAGTTCTTTTATGACCGTTATTTTATGTCGGCGGACCTGCCGGGTTCCGACCCCAAATCGCGCGGCGCGAACCGTGAGCAGACAAAGAGCCTGGACTGGTCGCTTAACAATACCGTTACCTGGGACTACACGTTTAATAAAAAGCATCACACAATCCTTACGCTCGTGCAGGAAGCCGAAGAACGCGAATCGTGGAAAGACCGCATCGAAGCCCGCAATATCCTGCCGTCCGATGCGCTGGGATTCCATAACACCAAGAATGGCACCAAAGAAAACAGTACTTATTCGACCTCCGATGCGCACCAGACGGCAGACGCCCTGCTGGCTCGCCTGTTTTATTCCTACGACGACCGTTATATGCTCACCACCTCTATTCGCAGGGACGGTTATTCGGCTTTCGGTTCGCTCAATCCGTATGCCACATTCCCGTCGGTAGCTTTGGCCTGGACATTTGTGAACGAAAAGTTCTTCAAATGGAACGATGTCATGAGTACCGGCAAATTGCGCGTATCCTACGGTAAAAACGGCAACCGGTCGCTGGAGAATTCTTACCTGGCGCTTGCCAACCTTTACGAAGGAGCGGGTAAAATGCAGGGTTATATCACCCAGTCGGGAGACTTGCAACAGATGCGTTATTTGATGGCCGACCGGCTGGCTAATCCTCACCTGCAATGGGAAAAGACCGAATCGTGGAACCTGGGGCTTGATTTTGGCTTCCTCAACGACCGTATATCCGGAACGCTGGAATACTACGAAATGAAGACGCATGATATGATTATGAACCAGCGTCTGCCGAGTTTTACGGGATTTACGAACATCACGACCAATCTGGGACAGGTGGACAACAGCGGGGTTGAATTGACGTTAAGTTCGCTTAATATCAGCAACAACATCCTGGAATGGACGACTTCGCTCGGCCTGTCGTACAACAAAAATCAGATAAAGCATCTCTACTACGAGAACGAAAATGTCCTGGATGAGGCAGGGAATGTGACCGGTACAAAAGAAATGGACGATCTGTCAAACGGCTGGTTTATCGGACGCCCCATCGGTGTGATCTGGAACTACAACGTTACCGGAATCTGGCAGATTGACGAGATTGACGAAGCGAAAAAATACGGCCAGCTGCCGGGCGACCCGAAAGTGGCGAACAACTACACCGCCGATGATGTGGTCAATCCCGACGGCTCCGTTACGCCCGTGTATAACGACAGGGACAAGGAGTTTCTTGGAGTGACTGCGGCGCCTTTCCACTGGTCGCTGCGCAATGAGTTTGTTTTGTGGAAAGACCTCAGCCTCTCGTTCAACCTGTATTCTTATATGGGGCACAAGAGTTTGTCGGACATCTACCTGAACAATGACGACGACGGGGGACGCATGGCTTACGCTATGGCAAATCTGCCGAAGAAGGAATATTGGACGATTGACAATCCGACCAACCGCTACGGGCGTATAGAAGCCAGAGGGCCTGTCGGCGCCGCCGGTGCACAAATGTTGTATGACCGTTCGTTTATCCGCCTGGAGAATATTTCGGTGGGATATACGCTGCCTAAAAAGTGGACGTTGAAGTGGGATTTTGAGCGCGTTAAACTTTACGGTACCATCCGCAACGTTGCCACGTGGGCGAAGGACTGGGAATACGGCGACCCCGAAACCGGCGGATGGGCTTCGCGTGTTTATACGCTGGGATTGAATTTGACTTTTTAACCTCTAACAGTAATAGAAATGAAACTGATAACTCAAAAATTGAATCATATATGTTTAGCCCTGTTTCTGGGTAGTGTGATGTTATTCAGCGGCTGTTCGGAAGAATTTTTGAAGCCCGACCCGCTCTCCTTCTACGAACCGGCCGCGACGTTCAATACCGAGTCGGGCCTGATGTCGGCGATGGCGATCTGCGACCGGCACCTCAAACTGTACTGGGCTACCGACCATAACGAAATGCTTACCATCGGGACGGAGTACATCTTTTCCGAACTGATGGTTGCCAGTGCGACCGACAAGCGCAGCATGCTTTGCGACATCGCCGGCATGCTTACGCCCACGAGCGAAACTTCTTATCAAAACCTCGACCGGACGAACAGTATCTGGTATCTTTGGGAGGAAACCTACAAGGGCGTTATGTACGCGAATACCGTTATCCAGTTTGTCGACAAGGTAGAAGCGCTGGACGAGGCTACGCGGAATGCCTATAAAGGCAGGGCTTATTTTCATCGCGCCTTCCGCTATATGGCGCTGGTGTTCGAGTTTGGCGACATTCCGCTTGTCACCAAGGTGCTGGAGGTGCCCAAGCAAAACTACCGCTCTACGAAGCGCGACGCAATCCTGCAGATGCTTACGCAGGATATGGAGTTCGCCGTGCAATGGGTGCCCGACCAGAAGGATATGAGCCTGACGGGCATGGTGAACAAAGGGGCTTGCCGCATGTTGCTTGCCAAATGCTACCTGGCCACGGGAGAGTATGCCAAAGCCAAAGAGCAGACCGATATACTGATTGAGCAGTCGGGCTATTCGCTCATGCAAAACACCTTCGGTACGTTCAACGACGGCGGCGAACCGCAGACGTGGCCGATTACCCGCAATGTGATCTGGGATTTGCACCGCGCCGAAAACAAGCTCATCGCAGCCAACACGGAAGTCATCATGGGCATGCCTAACCGCGGGTCGGATTCGGAATCGTTTGTCAAAATGCTTACGATGCGCATTCTGTATCCCTTTCTTTTTGACGGCAGGGTAAAAACGAAAGACGGCATGCAGGCGCTGCTGAATCTGAGGCGTAACCATGCCGACTACAATCCGCAGTATGATTATATGCGGGCGTTCGGGCGCGGCATTGCCACTTTTCGCCCAACCTGGTTTCAGACTCATGCATTGTGGGCTATTGACGGCGTTGTGGACGAAACCGACTTGCGGCATAGCTCGGAGGCCGGCAACTGGGTGCGCATGGAGGATTACCGTGTCAACAACAAGGCGTCTGCGGAATTTGGGAACCCTATTACGCTCTTCGACGACGACGGGAAACTGCTGTGCAGCGACACGATTCGCCGCTGGTACGATGTTCCTCATTATATATTCTATCTGGACGACCCGGTGAATGACGCGAATATAAGCGGTTCCGACGGCAACCGCGGCGCTACGAACGGGGGAAATGCCGACTGGTACCTCTACCGTTTGGCGGAAGCGTATCTCCTCCGGGCCGAGGCCAAATACTACATGAATCCGAACGACCCGACCATTAAGGATGACTTGAACGCGGTAAGGCAAAGGGCGAAGTGCACGCAGCTTTATACCGGCGCCGTCACGATTGGCGATATTGTGAGCGAGCGCGCCCGCGAACTGTACTGGGAAGAGTGGCGCAACGTGGAACTGACCCGCGTGTCGCTGTGCCTTGCCCGTAGCGGCAAACCGGACGAATGGGGCAATACGTACAACCTGGAGAATTTCGATAAACAGAGCGGTACCGACCTCGCCGGCGGAAGCTACTGGTATCAGCGCATCGTGCAGTACGGCATGTATAACAAAGGCCCGGTGCAGATTGACGCTACCGGCATTAGCAACCCCAACTATACGATGGACAAGAAGAATCTTTACTGGCCTGTTCCCAATGCGGCGATTACCGCGAACAACAGAGGTGAACTGAGCCAGAACTACGGTTATGACGGCTATGATCCCGCTACCCTCAAATGGGACAGGTGGGAAGATGCCGTGGCGGATGAAGACAGGATCAATTAAAATCCTGCATACAAATTCACTGTTAACCGGCAACACTCCGGTTTAGCCGGTTAACGGTGAATCATTATATTTCAATTTTTAAAACTGTTTTTATGTATAAAAAAGCATCTTTACTGTTATTCCTTTTCTCTTCCCGGCTATTATTTGCCCAGACCGGTGTACTGAACGATTTCCCGAAAGGGTATGCGCCCGAAGAAGTGGGCAGGCGGCTGGCTTACCATTTTGTGGACGACCGGCACGACCTGTATGCCGGAAGATATATCCATTACGCCGAAGTATGTACCTGGAACGGAGCGATCAGCTTTGCGCTGGCCACAAAGGACGGGAAGCTCCTCCAGCTTTTACGGGACAGATTCGAACCTCTTTTCGCGAGCGAAAAAGCGCTGTTGCCTCCCATGAACCACGTTGACTACAACATGTTCGGAGGACTGGCGCTGCAACTCTATCAGGCAACAAAAGACAGGCGATACCTGGATCTGGGAATGGCTTACGCCGACAGCCAGTGGGAATTGCCGGCGGAAGCAAAAACCGAAGAAAAGCAGTGGGCGGAAAAGGGATATTCCTGGCAGACCCGCCTGTGGATCGACGATATGTACATGATCACGTTCGTACAAATGCAGGCCTATAAGGTGACCGGTGAACGGAAATACCTCGACCGGGCGGCGAAAGAAATGGCCCTGTACCTCGACGAACTGCAACGCCCCAACGGCCTGTTCTATCATGCGCCGGATGTCCCCTACTGCTGGAGCCGGGGAGACGGCTGGATGGCCGCAGGCATGGCAGATTTGCTTTCTTATATGCCGGAAGATCATACAGACCGTCCGCGTATCATGAAAGGTTACCGCACCATGATGGAAAGCCTGAAAAAATACCAGCAACCGGGCGGCATGTGGAATCAGCTGATCGACGAGCCGGATTGCTGGGCGGAAACATCCGGGACGGCGATGTTTACCTTCGCATTTATCAGAGGAGTTCAGCAGGGATGGCTGAATGCCGGCGAATATGCACCTGCCGCCCGGAAAGCCTGGATGGCCATGATCCCCTATATCGACGAACGGAATAATGTCACCGAAGTCTGTGTCGGTACGGGCAAAAAGAATGACAGGCAATATTACTATGACCGTCCGCGCCTTGCCGGCGATTTTCATGGACAGGCTCCCTATCTCTGGTGCGCCGTCGCCCTTTTGGATGACTGAGCGG
>JAISCL010000253.1 GCA_031265585.1 Tannerella sp.
TACGACAGTATGAACGCCATACGTTCTTCCATACAGGGCAGCGGACTGTTGGCATACATGGTGTATGCACGCAATCCCCTGCGCCGTTTTCCATCCATACGGTATTCCGATTAATATTCGTTATGCACTGCCTTAAAGTAAGGCAGCAGTTCCCTGAACTTTTCCTCCGTGTAGCCCGTCAGCGCCACAAATCGGTTGGTCTTTTTTTGCCATTCCTGATATTTCATCCTGCAAAGGTCACGCTTATGCGCGTATGCAAATTTAATTTGACTTAATCTCTTATATAAGCCCGCAGGCGAAGATATTGAATTTCGCCAGCGAGGTACGAAACCTCTTTTACACGTTCTCTTGAAATATTTAGGCGTATGCTCTCCCGTCCTTAACGGGAAACCGAGACACGGATTTCCATTTACAGGGCATCGCACAGTCGTGGTCGGAAGATTCCGGTTATTGTCTGTGTTTTGCTTTTCCTGGCATGCTAATTTGAATTGCACCCTTAATAATGGGGTGACAATTCAAATGGTTACGGGCCTCTCCTTCTTTTGGAGCGGTGGGATCCGGGGATTCCTTTTATTTGATCCAGGTTGCCGGGTTTAGTTTGGTGCGTTCTTTCCAGATCTGGAAGTGGAGGATTGTTTCGTTGCCTTTTTCCGTGTCTGTAAATATTTTCCCGATGGATTGCCGCGTTGCAACTACATCCCCGGCTTTTACATAGACCTGGCTCAGGTTGCTGTATACGGTGAGGTAATCGCCATGGCGGATAATCACGTTCTGGTTATAACCGGGCATTACAAATACGCGTGTGACGACACCTTTAAAAATGGCGCGGGCTTCGGCGCCGGCGGTTGTCTGTATGTCAATTCCGCTGTTGTTTGTCTTTACGTATGATAATTCCTGGTGCTGGTGCTGGCCGAAGTTTGATACAATCGCATAGTTGCCGCTCAGCGGGAATGGAAGTTTGCCTTTGTTGCCTGCAAAGTCTTTGGAGAGGTGGACTTCCGATTCCGTCATGACATAGCCGGCAGCCGGTTTGGATGCGGAAGGCTTGTCGGGTGCAGGGCCGGATGTTGAGGGAGGGGCATTTTTTTCCGAATTTTTTATGTCTTCGGCAATCAGGTTTTCAATCTGCCTGTTTAATGCGTTGGCCTGTTTTTGCTTTTCCTGCAACTGTTTTTGCAGGTCTTTCTGTTTTCTGCCGATGTCCCTTACTTCTTTTTGTTGGAGTTTTTCTTCCTCTTCCAGCTTTTTATTTTCCTGTTCGCGCTGTGCCAGCAGTTCCTGTTTTTCCTTGCGCGATGCTTCCAGTTCGGCTTTGCGGTGTGCAATCTCTTCCTGTTTTTTTACGATCCGCCCGGCTTCTTCCTTCTGCCAGCCGGAGTATTCGCGCAGATACCGCATGCGCCGGTATGATTGCGAAAGGTTTTCGGCAGACAGGATCAGGAGCATTTTATATTGTGCCGTACGGTGCTCCTGTTGCTGGTTTTGCATGGATTTGGCATAATTGTCTTTTGTTTTGGCAAGATCTTTATCCAGTACATTAATATCATTGCTCATCGTTTTTATTTTTGTATCGATGGATGCAATTTCCTGTCCCAGGAGCGCCAGCATTTTTTTCCGGGAAAGAAGTTGCTGTGATAACAGATTTAGCCGGTTGAGCGAATTTTTTGCACTGGCGCTTGTTTCATTCAGCAGTTTGGATGTCAGTTCAATATCTTCCAGCACCGCTTTCCGCTGACGTTCCAGTTCCTGCGTGGAATACAGCCCGGCGGCGGGAACCTGTATCTCCTGTATTTTGGGGGGCGAAGCGCTTTTTCTACGTGTCTGCGCAAAGGACATGATCGCTGTACAGCCTGTGAGTAATATAATAATGTAGAGACGTTTCATTGTAAGTCAAGCGATTTAATGATTTGTGAGAACGTCACACGCGTATATCCTGACGGGATCGTGAAGTCCGTTTTCAGGGGGCGGTCTATTTCCGGAGTGGAAAAGGTGAGTGTGACGGTTCCCTGCGTTTTCCGGTCCGATGTCAGTCCGGCTTTCATTTTGAAAGGGAACCGCTGTTTTTCTATCATCTGAAAATCACTGTAGTCCCACGTGAGCGTGTGGTTTTCATGCCGGTCGTTGATGGATGTGGAGAGCAGTTCTTCTTCTTTGCCGGTTGTAAATGTATAAAACATGCCGGTTTGGTCTTTTATCTTCAGATTGCCGGCGCCGCTGTCTTTTGTGATGCGGAAGCGGCGCAGCTGTTTGGATGAAAGACGGCGTTCTCCCGGTATGAATATGTTATTCGTGAACAGGGACTGCAGGTTGTGGAAGTTAAAATCAATGTTTGTTTTGCCTTTCATCTCCCCGTAACTTTCCGCCAGGTAGCGTTTATTCATGCGGTCGAGTATCTTGACGCTGTCGTTTGTCAGTTCTATACGGAATACTTCAATGCCTAAAAAGGGCTGTACCGACAGCTGGATGCGGTCGTCGCAGATTATTTTCAGTTGAGCCTTTGCCCGCATTTCTTTTTGAGGGCCTTTGAGGTCTATTTTTACAGGTGCGGAAAGTGTGTTGAACCGGAATGTATGATCCAGGACAGAGGCGAAATACGCTTCTTCCGACTTCATGAGTTCGGCGCCGGAACCGCCGGCTCCGCCTGCAGATGTTTTACAGGCGGCAAGCAGGCATACAGCCAATACGCTGCATGCCGCTTTGTAATGCCATGCCTGCCACGTGTTGCTATTCGCTTTCGATTGTCTCTCCATCCATATTGTTAAAAAGTTCGTCTTCCGTTTCTTCAAAATACATTTTCTCTGCTATTTTCCGGTCTAATGTCGGGCTGTTTTTGCCCAGTTCTTTCGCCTTTGTCCATTGTTCCTGCGCTTTTTCTTTTTCGCCGGACATGTAGAGTATGTCGCCGCAGTGGTCTGCCAGCTCCGCGCTGTTTGTTTTGTCTTTGGAGATTGCCTGTTCGATGTACATTTTGGCCAGCAGATAATTGCCCTGTACAAAGAATATCCAGGCGTACGTATCGATGTAGGTGGCGTTGTCCGGTTCCATTTTGATACATTGCGCGCTCATGCGTTCCGCTTTGGTGAGATCTCTTTTTAAGAGGGCTAAATGGTATGCATAGTTGTTCAGGACGATGATGTTTTTATCATTGTATTTCAGCGATTCTTCATACGCCTCAAATGCCTTGTCTGTTTTCCCGATACGGAAACAGGCATCCCCGATCTGACAGTAAAAGTCGGAGGTAAAGGCCGGATTGTCTTCCGGGATGAACGGGATGCCGGTTTGGAGTGTTTCTATGGCCTGCTGATATTCTTTCTTCTGGTAATATGCGATGCCGAGGTAATAGTAAAACCGAAATTCCATGGCTTCCGGGAATATTTCCTGCCATTTGTAGCAGATGCGTATGACTTCATCCATGTCGCGCGTCTGGAATGAGAGGCCCAGGAGTTGTTGCCAGGCGCTGAGGTTTTCCGGTTCGCTTTCCGTTACCAGCTGGTACTGGAAACGGGCTTCCTCGAATTTGCCCTGTGTTGCAAGAAATTCTCCGTACGCCAGCTTTAATATCGATTCGTTGGGATGCTGTTCGAGAAGTGTTTGGAATAAGGTATTTGCTCCGTCAATATCCTGCCTGGAGAGTCGTAACTGTGCAATGTAACGGCCCAGGATGCCTGCTTTTGTATTCATATCCAGTCTTTCGTTTATCAGCGCTTCCCGGATTTGCTGTTTTGCGGCTTCCCGCTGTCCTGTTTTTTCATAATAGTTAGCCATCGAAACGGGGTAGTACGGCGATTCGGGATCCAGGTCATGCGCTTGATTGTAATAGTTCAGCGCCTGTAGCGTATCGTCGCGCTGTAAATACATGTCGCCGATCATTACCGGATAGCGGGGTTCCATCGGGAATTTGGCGGCTAACTTTTTTAGCTCGCTGAATGCACTGTCCGGCTGTTCGATTGTCATATAGAGCTGGAATTTTTCCATGGAGAGGGCTTCATGCATACCCAGGCTGTTTTCCAGGGCATTATAGGTGTCGATCGCTTTTCCTGTTTCACCCATGCGCGCATATGCTTCGGCCAGGAAGTAGTTAAGTTCCGGTTTTTCGGGACAGGCGCCGACCAGCCATTCATATTCTTCCGCCGCTTCTCCGAACATGTCCATGTTGAAGAGCAGTGTGGCCAGCATGCTCCGGTATTCCTGATTTCCGGGGGAGTAGAGCACTGCATTTTTTAAGAGGGAGACGGCTTTTTCCGGCCGGTTCTGCCGGATGTAATAAGATGAGATTTCATACATGGCTGCCGACGAGGTGGAATCCATTTCGAGGCAGTGTTTGAATATTTCATAGGATACATCCTGTTTTTCGGCATTTTTCAGCCGGATGCCTTCGTAATAAAAGTAATCGAATTTGCGTTGCTCCGGAACGCTCAGTTCCTGTTTTTGCAGGTTCGTCCCGTCATCTGCATGGACACGGAGGGCTGCACACAACAGTATGCATACGGCTCCGGCCAGCCTGTTTATTCCTGTCTGTTTTATCATAAGTCTTTTCAGTTTTTGCCGGTATGTCCGAATCCGCCTGCGCCGCGTCCGGTTTCTTCCAGCAGTTCTTCCGGTTGCCATTCGACTTTTGCGTGTGATGCGATTACCATTTGGCAAATCCGCTCCCCGTCGTTTACTGCAAACGGTTCGGACGAGAGGTTTACCAGTATGACGCCGATTTCTCCCCGGTAATCGGCGTCAATCGTGCCGGGCGTATTCAGTAACGTAATTCCGTGTTTGACTGCCAGTCCGCTGCGTGGACGCATCTGTGCTTCATATCCTTCCGGCAGTGCGATGTACAGACCCGTAGGGATCAGTTTGCGTTCCAGCGGTTTCAGCTCAACCGGCCCGGTGAGGTTTGCACGTATATCCATGCCGGCAGACAGTGCGGTTGCATACCGGGGTAATGGGTGATGTGACCTGTTAACTATTTTGATCTTCATACTTCCTGATTTTTGTTCATTGGCTGCAAAGTTAAGATTTTTATTGTAAAATGAAAACAATATGGCGTGCCTCTCGCAAATTGTTATGCTGTGCGCGGTGCGGTTTTGCGGATTGTGCGCCGTATAAAGCCCTTTATTTTCTTGCCGAATCGCCTGTTTTAAGCGGAAATATACGTTTGCAAAGGGCAAATTCCTATACAGGTTTACGCGATTCCTATATAGGTTTACGCGATTCCTATACAGGTTTATGCAAATTCCTGTATAGGTTTACGCAATTCCTGTATAGGTTTACGCAATTCCTATCTAGGATTGTGCAATTCCTATACAGGTTTTTGCAATTCCTATACAGGTTTTCGTAAATTCCTATCCAGGTTTACGCAATTCCTATCTAGGTTTTCACCATTCCTATCCAGGTTTACGCAATTCCTATCCAGGTTTACGCAATTCCTATCTAGGTTTACGCAATTCCTGTACAGGTTTACGCCTGATTTTGATACGGGGTGTGATGTTTCGGGTTCCTGTGTTTTTTCCCGTTTTTCATCTCACCGTTTTATCTCCTGCAAATTGTTAATTGTAATCAGGTATTGCTGTCTTTCCCGATCAGTTCGATCAGTCTTGCTACGGCGTCTTCTTCCGGGATATTTTTCAATATGCACGCTTTGCCTTTGTACAGGCTGATGCGTCCCCGTCCGGCGCCAATGTATCCGTAGTCTGCGTCCGCCATTTCTCCCGGCCCGTTGACAATGCAGCCCATGATGGCGATTTTGAGGCCAACCATCTGCGAAGTGGCTGCCTTGACCTGCGCGACCGTTTTCTGCAGATCGAATAATGTCCTGCCACATCCCGGGCATGAGATGTATTCCGTTTTGCTGATCCGTGCGCGTGTTGCCTGCAGGATGCCAAACATGTAACCGTCAAGCGTTTTCGCATCACAGCCGGGCGTGTTACTGCGCAGCATGATGCCATCCCCGAATCCGTCGGCAAGCAGCGCGCCGAAATCCGCCGCCGCTTTGATCTGAACGGATTCGGCATCCCTGTCGTTATATTCGCGGCAAAGTATGACAGGCACGTCACATTCCGCATTCAGCAAACGGTGCATAAAGGCCCTCATTTCGCCGACCGCGTTGACGTGGATGCTGTTTAGCAGAACGACCGCCGTCCGGTCTGTTTTTAAAAGCCGTATGATCTCATCATCCAGGTCGCTGTATGTCAGGCTGATAAATTTTGTTTTCGCAGGACATGCCGGGAGGCTGTTTTTCTGATGGACGGAAAAGCGGGGACAGGCTTCCATTTGCGGCTCCCACCTGTCCGCATCAATGATATGTTTAATTCGCGGGGTATCTGCCGCCTTTTCCGGCGCCGTACAGATCCAGTCCGGTTTCAGGCATTCATTGACTGTGCTGTCACCGCTTCCTGTCCTGTCGGAAATGACCGCCGGGGGGCAGTCTCCGCCGATTCCGCTTACCGTCCGGCTCCTGCGTCCGGGCGGGCAAACCGGGTCATGCTGCGGTGATGCGGCGGCGTTTATCGGTGGATGACAGGCGCGTGCCGAGATATAATTTGCTAATTTCCGTGCAACCGGCATTTCCGCTTCCGGTTCTTCGCTTAATGAGACCCGCAGGGTATCGCCGATGCCGTCTGCAAGCAGGGCGCCTATGCCTGCGGCGCTTTTGATCCTGCCGTCTTCGCCGTCGCCTGCTTCCGTTACGCCGAGGTGCAGCGGATAATTCATCCCTTCGGCTTCCAGGGTGCGGACTAACAGCCGTACCGTGCGTATCATGACAATCGTGTTGGACGCTTTGACGGACAGGACAACGCTGTCAAACTTTTCTCCGGCGCATATGCGCAGAAATTCCATACACGATTCAACCATCCCTTCGGGCGTATCTCCGTAGCGGCTCATGATGCGGCCGGAAAGCGAGCCGTGATTGACGCCGATTCGTATCGCCGTATTGTTTTCGCGGCACAGGCGCAGGAACGGGACGAAGCGGTCGCGGATTTTCTGCAGTTCTTTTGCGTATGCTTCGTCCGTACAGGTTTCCGTTTTGAATTTACGCGCCTTGTCTGCGTAATTGCCCGGATTGATGCGGACTTTTTCCACATACAGCGCGGCTGCGTCCGCTGCTTTCGGGTTGAAATGAATATCCGCCACGAGCGGGGTCGTGTATCCTTTTTCAGAAAGCCCCTCCCGTATCTTTTGCAGATTTTGCGCTTCACGTTCGCCCTGAGCCGTGAAGCGGACATATTCGGCCCCGGCGTCGATCATGCGGATGGCCTGGCGAACCCCGGCGCCCGTATCCATCGTAGACACGTTGGACATGGACTGGATACGTACCGGATAATGGCCTCCTAAAGGAGTATTTCCGATCTGTACGACCGACGAAAGGCGGCGTTTATAGTTGAAGAGATCCATTAATTGGTTTTATGCCTGTAGGAAATCTTTTTCAGGTCTTCGTTCGCCCGGACGATTTTATTTTTGAGGCTTTCCCGGTATGCCGCCAGTTTCTTTTGCAACGCCCTGTCCCCGACGGAAAGTATCCGGGCTGCGAGAATGGCGCTGTTTAGGCCTCCGTTTATGCCTACGGTAGCGACCGGTATGCCCGGCGGCATCTGTACAATGGCTAAAAGGGCATCCATACCGTCGAGGGTAGAATTGACAGGTACTCCGATCACCGGGACGGATGTCATGGAGGCGATCACGCCACAAAGATGCGCCGCCATTCCTGCCGCCGCAATAATCACTTTTATTTCGCGGTCTTCCGCACTTTTTGCAAACTTTTCTACCGCTTCCGGTGTCCGGTGTGCCGATAAGGCGTGCATTTCGAACGGAATTTCCATTTCATCCAGAAAAGCAGCTGCTTTTTCCATAACGGGCAGGTCGGACGTGCTGCCCATAATAATGCTTACAACAGGTTTCATGTGTACATTTATATAGTTTGTTCATTATACTTCCTTTCTCATTCGTGCGACGGGTATTCCGAGCTGTTCGCGGTACTTGGCTACGGTCCGGCGCGCAATCAGATAGCCTTTCGTATTGAGTATGGCGGTCAGTTCTTCGTCTGTAACCGGCTTTTTCTTGTTTTCCGCGTCCATTTCCTCTTTGATTATCTGTTTTATTTTGCGGGTGGAGATGGTTTCGCCGCTTTCCGTCTGTGTCGATTCGGAAAAGAAGAATTTCAGCGGATAGATCCCGAAATTTGTCTGTACATACTTACTGTTACCGACACGTGAGATGGTAGAAATATCATATCCGGTTCTTTCCGCAACATCTTTAAGTATCATTGGTTTCAGCTTGCTTTCATCTCCGGTCAGAAAAAAATCTTCCTGTAATAGAATGATCGCTTCCATCGTGCGCTGCAATGTTTCCTGGCGCTGGCGGACCGCATCGATGAATCCCTGTGCCGCATCCAGTTTCTGCTTTACAAAAAGGACGGCGTCACGCATTTCCGATGTCTGGTTGGCTTTGTTGCCCGTATAATCTTTCAGCATGTCGGAGTATTCACGGTTGATCCGCAGGGCCGGAATGCCCCGGTTATTCAGTGTCAGTATTATTTCCCCGTTCGTTGTTTCTACGATAAAATCCGGGGTTATACGGTTCATAACGGTGATCATTGAATCGTCCCAGTTGCTTCCGGGTTTGGGATTGAGCGATATGATTTCGTGGATGGCCGCTTTCATCTGTTCTTCGTCAATACCCAGCAGTTTTTGTATCTTATTATAATGTTTGCGGGTAAACTCTTCAAAATAGTTACTCAGAATCTCTATTGCCGGACCTGTGTCTTTTGTCTCTTTGCGTTTCTTTAGCTGGAGGATAAGGCATTCCTGCAGGTTACGCGCACCAATACCCGGAGGATCCAGCTGCTGTATTGTTTTTAAAACATCCGTTAACTCCTTTTCGCTGATCTCTTCTCCCGACTGAAAGGCGATATCATCGGCAATCGCACTCATTTCACGTCGCAAATATCCGTCATTATCAATATTTCCAATAATATATTCGCCGATTTCTACTTCTTTCTCGGATAACTCGTTCAGTTGCAGCTGCTGAAGCAGGTAATCGGAAAGAGACTGTTCATTATTAAAAAGAACACTTTCCTTACGCTCCTCCTTATTGCTTATTTCTGTCAGTTTATAATCCGGAATGTCATCGTCATTTATATAGTCTCCAAGCGATAAATCTTCATTTAAATCCTGACTGTCTGCCGGATTTTCCTCCGTATTATAATCGGGATCCTGTTCGTCCGGATAATCATTCCCTTCCTCAAGTACGGGGTTCTCTTCCAGCTCATTTTTTATACGCTCTTCTATTTCGAGCGCCGGCAGTTCCAGCATCCTGATCGTCAGGATCTGTTGCGGTGAAAGCCGCTGTTGCTGTTTGAGCTGTTGTTGCTGTTTAAGTGCCATAGAATACCATTCTTTACGCGACAAAGA
>JAISCL010000281.1 GCA_031265585.1 Tannerella sp.
TACTAATTTAATTTAAAGTCCGCTCCTTTTAGCAGACTGTATTTGTTAAAATCTCCTGTTCTGACACGGCTTTGCAGGTCTTGCCCGTTTTTTAGAAAGTATCTGCTCTTTCCTGTACTATGATTTGAGTGACTGTACAGTTTCACTCCGCTATTTGTGGACAGTCTAAAAAATGTTTGTCAAAAAGTCATTGCGGGCGCAGGGAGGCTGTCTGTGATGCTTATGAGACGGATCGGCTTCGGCTGCATATCCGCAATGACGGTGATGTTACGGTGGAGAACGGAACGGTTACGGGATGATTGCCATAACGATTTCGCCTTTGCCGGGCGAAGGCTCCAGCCTTCGTCCTGTTAAAAGCAAGGCTCCTGCCTTGCGTAAATCTCAACATTCTTTTAATCATACACCTGCAAGCGTGGACGCTTGCTTTTAGCCCGGACGTAGCGTGGACGCTACGCCCAGCGGAGACCGCCCCGTTACAATTAAACACCTTTCTCATTTTTCTTACTGTAAATTGTTTATAATTTTTCATTCAAAACCGTCTTTTCCACTTTGTCAATCATGGCGACCAGCGTTTTGGCATAGTCCGGGCTTGTCGCATACGTTCCGGCAATGCGGCGGGCATATTCGCGCGGGTCGTGGCGGTAGGGCCAGGCATCGCTGTAAAGGGGGCCTTTGAGCAGGGACAGATGGTCTGCAAGGCTATCTTCCGGCGAATCGTAGGCTCGGAACTCGCGGTACACGGTATAGCGGTATCTGTCCGGGGCAAGCTGTTCGATCGAAATCACTTTTTCCGGCGGGCTAAACTGCTTATCAGGCGTGCTGAATATTTCAGTGGTCTGTAACAGATTGACCGGGCCTGTCCATGATGCGCCTTTGGTGACGCCGAAAATATTATTGCCTGCCGTCCTGATTTTCCAGCCTGTTTCCAATGCGGCCTGAGCAGTGACGAACAGGGGATGCAGGCCGTCGCTTGATTCGTAGAGGCGTTGGGCGGCGGGGTAAACCTGGCGGATGAACGCTGCTTCTTTTCCGGGTTCTTCCTGTACGGGGGCGGCGGTAGACGGATTCACTTCGTTTGTCATAATAGAAGCCGTTTTGTCCGTCGTAACGGGGGTGGATTCTGCGGTGCTGTTCTCGAAGCCGAAAAGCGTGTAGTCTACCAGAATGTTTCCGGTTGTGTCGTAGACGTCCTGCCGGTCGCGGGCGCCGTGCGGGTAGTGTTCCGGGCGGTTGAGGGAGGCTTGCCAGTAGCCTGCAAGGTCGTCTTTGTTGGCGCGCAGCTTTTGACGCAGCAGGGTGGTAACTACTCCGCTGACGGCTATGATTCCCGAAAGCGTCGGGGCGGCTACGGTCAGCGCGGTTTCCACGGCGACAAACAGGCCTTTGAAAGCGTCGCTGTCGAGCACGCGGTCGGCGTCCAGCGCGAAACGGCGGACGTCCTCGTCCGATTCGATGACCCACAGTTGCATGTTAAGTGCGTCGGGGATCTGTTCGCCGGCGTAGATGGCCAGACCCGCCTCGCCGAACAGCAGGGACTGATTGTCTTTCACCCCGTTGATTTCGAGGTGTGCGCTCTGGGCGAAACGGTTGGCTTCGGCCAGCGTTGCGTCCAGGAGGAACTGTTTGCGGGCGGCCGCACCGGGCAACTCCAGCAGGCCGGAGAAAGACGGCTGTTGCAGGGACGGGACTGATCCCGGCTCAATAATGGCCGATCCGGACGTTGCCGTGACATAACTGTAGATGTGCATTTCGGCACGGTTGAACAACCCCAGGAATCCTTCCCGGTTGTTGAATACTTTGATTTTGTTGATTCTTACATAAAACATAATGATCTGTTTTTTTTGTTCATTCATTCGTTTCGGATCTCTTTTCCGTCTCCTGCCGGTAGATCTTTTGTTCGCCCGGACAAAGACCCTTTGTCACCTCGGACAAAGACCTTTTGTCGCCTCGGACAAAGACCTTTTGTCCGGACGGATAAAAATATCCACCCGGACAGAGATCTTTCCTACAGGTTACTCTACCGTAAGTGTTTTGTCGAACATTGCTGTGCGCGGCTCTTTAAGTAATGAGCCGACTGCATACTGCGTGGTTACTTCCAGCAGATACGTTCCACTCGCCAAATCCGGTATCACTACAATCAACTCCGAAGGGTTGTTGGTTACGACGTCCGAATCGTCCACCCGGATGCGGTCGGAGGTCGCCTGATTCACAAAATAAATGCCGTTAGCGGCGTTGCTGCCGGCGATTTTGATTTTGTATCCGGCGATTTTCAGGTTACGGCCCGGGGTGAGCAGGTCGTTGACACTGGCGGTCTTCACATCGGTTACACGGGTGATGACGGCTTCCGTGTCGGCTACGCCGAGGATTTCGACCGTTACATTTGCCAGTTCTTTGCGTAAAGTAGCGCCCTGATGAAATTCAAACAGCAGGGTGTGCTTTTCGCTGTCGTACTGTTCCCTTGGGTTGTTGGCGACGCCCCGTACCTGGGGGCCTGCCGTGAACCATCCCGTATTGACGGAAAATCCGTCACACAGCTGGTACCCCATTTCCTTGAGAAACAGGTCTGTTGCATGCTCCATCGCGGAAGCCGATACGTCGGCTCCACCGCGTGAAGAAGCAGATTCACATATATCCCGAATGCCAAGTGTGCGTTCGGAATTCGCCCGGATCGAAAAGTCGTCCGGGTCGGGCGTAAGCGGGTTTTTATGTAACCCTGCCTTGATTGTGTGCAATGTATTTGCCATAATCTTACCACTTTTAATTATTATTCTATTATTTGAAGGTTTTCCGGGTTTCCCACTCCGCTTTTCGCAGAAATACACAATTTTTTTATGCATCTACAGGATTGCCCATTCTCATTTATTTTCTTTATCACGATTGACCGGCAAACTTGAAAAAGCGCCGGTTTTCGGTTGCCTGCTACTAACTGTTCAGTATCTAATAAATGTATTTTTCATTTTCAAAAAGTCACCTCCTTTCCAAATTGCTGTAAACCGTTCAAGCTTGCGACGGAAGGATAAAATCCTTTCCATCACAAGCCTGAACGGTTTACGGTAAAAATACAGACAAGACCCGGAGCAATCCGGACTTTGACATGTTTGCTTATTTAATGGATTTTTAGTACGCGCGCGTGCGTGAACATCTAACCTGCGTCTCTCTCTCTCTCTCTCTCTCTCTCTAAGAAATAAGCGGAACTAACCAACGCATTTACGTTAATTAATCCAAAATCAGAGAAGAATTTTCCGGAAACAGCTTCCATACCACTTATTAAAAGATGAATTAAAAGATGAGTTGCAAAGATAACAATTATTTATTACAAAAAACAAATTTATGTTTTTTTATGATTTGAAATCCTGATACTAACTTTCAATTGTCAACGGTTGAAAGTGATTGATCTTTCGGGTTACCCGGAACGGCAGCTCCGGATATTCGTACAGCCTGAATTTGGGTTCCGTCATGCCTTCGGTGTATTCCCAGACAGACCCGTATGCGCTGATGTCTTCTCCCATTTCTTCCAGTTGCTTCAGGTAGGCGAGTATGGACTTGTTTTCTGTAATGTAAATCTTTCCGGAATCTTTTATGACGGGACTGTGGCGGCGGGTTGCATCGTGGTTAAAGCATAAAATTCGTTTGCCCCCGTCCGTTATCCCGGCGAGTTGGAAGGTCATGCTTTTGCCTGTTCCGGGCAGGTTCAGGACGCTGCGGTCGGTGGCAATGAACGGGCGCTTTTTCTGTTGAAGGAAGCGGTTTACTTCTTCGGTGTACGGGCTGTTTTTCCGCAGGATGTCAATAAATTCTTCCTGTTCTTCTTCGCTTACCGTCCCGTATACTTTTTCTTCCGCTCTTTCCTGCATGGAACGCGCTATCGGAGCGTATACGGCATAGTTCTCGTGAAATCCCTTGACGGAGAAGGTGTAATAGGGGACAACCCCGTTGCTTATAAGTGTTTTCCGTAGCGCGACCGCATGGCCCCGTCGTGACGAGGCGACGTTGTAGACCAGCTGGTTGGTTACGATCCAGCCGGCCGACAGGATGCGCCGGATCGCTTCCGCCGATTCTTTCGTCATTTCAAGAGGCGTCTGGTAATGTGTTTGTACAATCAGCTGGGTGATTCCTGTCCCGGAGGCCTTTTCCCGAAATTCCTTCAGTATGGAGATCAATTCTTCATCAATACGCATCGGCAGGTATGCGGGCAGGCGTGTTCCTAACCGGATGCGCTGTATTTCGGCGAATTTTTCTCCGTCGGGACGGTTTTCATTCGCTTTCTTTTTCTGCAGCGCCATTCTGTAAATGGCATCAAACAGGTGGCGCAACGTGCTGTTGCGGCTCATCAGTGCATCTCCTCCCGTAATGAGGATGTCCCTCAGCTGCATGTCTTCCTCGAAGTAAGCCATCAGTTTTTTCAGTTTCAGGGGCCACGATTCTTTGGGATAGAGTTCCTTCAGGTTAAAGTTCAGCCGCCGGCTCTGGAAATCATACATGCGCTGGCAGGACGCACAAAGTCCGCCGCAGGCGCGTCCGGCCGAATCGGGTATCAGGATGGCGACTTCGGGGTAGCGGCGGTGGATATTATGTCCTTCGGGCAGGATCCAGCCGGCTGCGTTTGCCTTGCCTGTTTCCACTTCGTCTTCTTTTTCCCAGGCCTTTATCTCTCCGAACGTGTCGACGAGTTCCCTGGAATAAAGGATATAGGAGCGCAGCGTCTGGTCGTCAAAACAGTTTCCGGCGGTATCCAGGAGGGAGGCATAATATGGCGTGATAAAGAACGGGATGTTCTTCTTCCGGGCGTCGTGCAGGACCCGCATCGTTTCTTCGGACAGCGTCCCGTCCAGATAAAAATTAAGCTCGTCGGGATTTTTAATGGCCATGTACAGGTGATAACGGTGACTATTCCACCATTCGTTGACCTGTTTTTGCTTTTCCTCGAAACTCCGGAACTGGGGCAGGTAGTAGGGCGTGTTCACCGAAAGCCGCCTGCCGTGGCGCTGGATCAGTTTGCGGATGATACGCTGCTTGCCGGCTTCCCGGGCCTGCTGTATATCGGGATGAAGTCCGGAAGGCCACTGTCCGGCCCACTGTCTGACTTTCGCTTCGGTAACGGGGTTGTGGCCTGTTGCGTTCCGGGCGTTCCGGAAGATAAAGTACAGGTCGGTAAACAGGTCCGTATTTTTATCCGGATGAGCCGCATTCCGCAGAAAGTCAAATAGCAGCGTGACGGTTTGTACGTGCACTTCTTTCCCTGTCGAAAAGTCGGTGACCGTTTTCCCGTCGTGATCAATCAGTCGCAGAACCGTATCCTGGGGAAAAAGTTCCCTGATTTTCTGCTTGAATTCTTCTGCGGAAACTGTTTCCGTTGCCGCCTGAACCGTTTGCGGAAGATCGACGGCAAACCGTTTTCTCAGTTCTTTCAGTGTCCAATGTATATAACGTGTATTCATAATATAAACAAAATTTACCGGCCATTTCAAAAATGTTAAATGTGGAATATCAGTGATTTCCACAAAAATAGGTTTTTTCCGTATCATATCCAAAAATTTTACTACTTTTGCACGTTCATAGAAACGCCTATATGCGTACATTAATAATATAATAAAAAAACATCGTATGAATTACGCTCTGATAACAGGAGGCTCCCGTGGCATCGGTCGCGCGGTGTGCATTGAACTGGCGGCCAAAGGCTATCCTGTTATAATAAATTATGCTTCGAACGAAGCGGCTGCTCTGGAAACAAAGCAAATGATAGAGGAGAAGGGAGGCGCTGCGGAGTTGCTACCTTTTAATGTGTCCGACAGTGTCGCTGTCGATAAGGCGATCGAAGAATGGTCGGAAAAACATCCGGATGACTACATCCGGGTACTGGTTAACAACGCGGGTATCCGTCAGGATGCCCTGTTGGTTTTCATGCAGGATGCGCAGTGGAACGAGGTGCTTGATATTTCGCTGAACGGATTTTTTTATGTGACGCGCCGTGTTTTGAAGACGATGCTGATGAAACGGAGCGGATGTATTATCAATATGGTTTCTCTTTCGGGCCTGAAGGGTTTACCCGGACAGACGAATTATTCGGCTGCCAAGGCCGCCGTTATCGGTGCAACGAAAGCGCTGGCGCAGGAAGTAGCCCCCCGCAAGGTGACGGTGAATGCCGTAGCGCCTGGTTTTGTCACGACCGATATGACGAAAGGCCTGGATGAAGAAGCCTTAAAAAAGACCGTCCCGCTGGGACGTTTCGGGAAACCGGAAGAAGTAGCGGCATTAGTCGGATTCCTGGCCTCAGATGCCGCCGCTTATATTACGGGAGAAGTTATTTCTATAAACGGTGGACTCTATTAACGGACAATGGCCGGGGCCGGCCGCCGGCGATCATCCGGTTACGGTTTAACAAATTAACATTTCAGCATTTGCAATGAACAGACGAGTAGTAATAACGGGTATCGGTATTCATTCCTGCCTTGGTGAAAACCTTGACGGAGTGGCTTTGTCTCTGTATCACGGGAAATCCGGCATCGGCATTGATCCTGCCCGCCTGGAGTACGGGTATCGCTCTCCCCTGACGGGGATTGTGACGGTTCCGGATCTGAAGGAGCGCCTGACGGACCGGCGTATGCGCCAGTCCCTTCCGGAAGAAGGGGTATATGCGTTCCTGTCGGCTGCGGAATCGATGGATACGGCGGGTATCGACGGGGATTACAGGATGAAGAACGAGATGGGCGTTATTTTTGGGAACGATACTTCGGCGCAGGCGGTTATTGAAGTGCATGAGGTGATGCGTGAAAAGAAAGACTCCATGCTTGTCGGTTCGGGAGGCGCCTTCCGGTCGATGACTTCGGCGGTGTCGATGAATCTGTCGACCCTGTTTAAATTGCGGGGGATAAACATTTCTGTCGCTGCCGCGTGCGCGAGCGGTTCCCATGCTGTCGGAATGGGCTATCTGTTTGTCCGCCACGGGATGCAGGAGCTGGTATTGTGCGGGGGTGCACAGGAAACGAACTTTTATTCAATGGCCGGTTTTGACGGATTGAGTTCCTTTTCCATGCGAATCGACGAGCCGCAGAAAGCCTCGCGTCCCTTCGACGCAAACCGCGACGGCCTGGTGCCGAGCGGCGGCGGTGCAAGCCTCATTTTGGAGGAGGAGGAACATGCCCTGAAACGTGGCGCGACGATCTATGGCGAAGTGGCGGGATATGGCTTTTCGTCTAACGGCGGACAGATCTCCCAGGCCAGCGAAGACGGCTCGGCTCTCTCGATGGAGCGCGCCCTGACGGATGCGGGAATGAGGGCCGGTGATATTGACTATATCAATGCACATGCAACTTCCACGCCGCAGGGAGACCGCTGTGAAGCGCTGGCGCTGGACAGGCTGTTCGGTTCTTCGGGAACGCCGGTCAGCTCCACGAAATCCATGACCGGACATGAATGCTGGATGGCGGGAGCCAGCGAGATCGTTTATTCGCTGCTGATGATGAAACATAATTTTATAGCTCCCAATATCAATTTCGAGACTCCTGACAGGGCGGCGGAAAATCTGAATATAATTTCCGGAACGAAAGAACAGAACATAAATACATTCCTTTCAAACTCATTCGGTTTTGGAGGAACAAACAGCACCATCATAATCAAAAGATATAAAAAATAAGATATATGAACAGAAAGGAAATCGAATCGAAAGTAAACGGCTTTCTGGTTGAAGAAATGGAAATCGAAGGCGCCGACATCAATGACGGGGCGCTGCTGAAAGAAGACCTTGGCCTCGACAGCCTTGATTTTGTCGATATCGTTGTAATCGTTGAAAAAACGTTTGGTTTTAAGATCCGGCCGGAAGAAATGTCGGGTGTACTGACCATGCGGGATTTTTACGATTATATTGAGTCTGAAATGAAAATCCGGTAAAAGGAAATGGCCGGCGAAGAAAGAGAGTGGAAAGGAGTTACCGGAGGAAGCGCCTTCGGACAGAAAGCGATGAAAATCATTTTTTCGATCGTGAATGTCCGTGCCGGTTATTTTATCCTTTTGTTTGTGATACCCTTCTATATGCTTTTTGCCCGCAGGGGATACCTGGCAATATACCGTTACTTCCGGAAGCAGCACGGATATTCCGTCATGAAATCTTTCCGCAAGACGTACCGGAACCATTATCTGTTCGGACAGATGCTACTTGACCGTTTCGCCGTTTATGCCGGGCAGAAAAATTTCAAGCTGGACAATCCGGAAAACGCTCTGTTTCTTAAAATGGTTGACACCCCTGCGGGCTGCATTGTAGCCAGCGCCCATGTCGGGAATCCCGAACTGTGCGGCTATCTGCTGAAACCCGACAGGAAGCGTATCAACAGCCTGATCTTCGGAGGCGAGGCGAAAGAGGTTCAGCGGAATCGTTCAAAGATACTGGATGATAATAATATCCGTATCATTCCGGTGCTTGATGACATGTCGCATATCTTTCTGATTAACGAGGCGCTGTCGAACGGCGAGATGGTGAGCATGCTCTGTGACCGGAATTTCGGAAGCGACAAGACGGTCGAGTGTGATTTCCTGAATGGGAAAGTTGATTTTCCCGTCGGAGCGTTTGCCATTGCCTTGCAGTTTGAGGTGCCTGTCATTGCTTTATTTGTCCTGAAAATAAACGCATCGCTTTATCGTGCGCATGTGATTTCCATCCCTGTTCCGCAGGAAGGAAACAAGCGGGAGAAAATAAACCGGATGACTTGCTCTTTTGCGAAAATAGTAGAGGATATCGTACGGAAATATCCCGAACAGTGGTTTAACTTTTATAATTTCTGGAAAAATGAAAATGTTTCCCTCTCTTGAGAAAAAATTTACAAAAGAACAGTTGAGGGTTCTTGACGCGCAACGGCTTGCACATGAAATCGCCTTTGCCCCCGTGATCTTTCAGGTTTCACGGCTGATGGAGAAATTCGGCATCTTCCGGTTGCTGTCCGATACGAAAGAAGGCTTAACCGTGGAGGAGGTGATGGAGAAAGCGGCGCTTTCCCGTTATGCCGTACAGGTTTTACTCGAATCGTCCCTTACGATCGGGACGGTGCTGTATGAAAACGACCGGTTCACCCTGTCGAAAGCCGGCTGGATTTTGCATACCGACCCGCTTGCATCCATCAATCTGCGGTTTAATCACGATGTGAACTACCTGGGGATGTACCGTATGGAAGAAGCCTTGCTGAACGGTAAGCCGGAAGGCTTGAAGGTATTCGGGCAATGGAAGACCATTTATGAAGGACTGTCATCCCTGCCGGAGGATGCCCGGAAAAGCTGGCTGGATTTTGATCATTTTTATTCGGATCATTCCTTTGACGAGGCGCTGGGCATTGTTTTTTCCTATAAGCCGGCCACCCTGCTGGACGTAGGCGGAAATACCGGGCGCTGGGCGCTGCGCTGTGCCGGGTATGACGGGAAGGTGCATGTCACCATCATGGATTTGCCGCAGCAGATCGGGATGATGAAGCAACAGATCGCCGGCCGCGAAGGCGAGGAACGTATCCATGGACACGGAGCCGACCTGCTTGATCAAAAGGAACCGTTCCCGAAGGGCTTTGACGCCATCTGGATGAGCCAGTTCCTCGACTGCTTCTCGGAAGATGAAATTGTCAGCATCCTGCAGCGTGCCGCCGGATCAATGGATGAAAATACGCACCTGTTCATCATGGAAACCCTGTGGGACCGGCAGGCGAACGATGTCGCCGCTTTGTGCCTCACACAGTTAAGCCTGTATTTTACGGTGATGGCAAACGGGAACAGCAAGATGTATCATTCGGAAGATATGATCCGCTGCGTGGAAGCTGGCGGATTGAAAGTTGAAAAAATATACGACGGGCTACGGGGCGGTCACGCGATCCTGGTTTGCAGGAAAGCCTGACAGGCCGGCGGCGAACGGTTGAATAGAAACAGAATATGAGCGATAAAATCAGGGATTTGGACATAACGGCATTACTCCCGCAACGTCCTCCGTTTGTAATGGTTGACAGGCTGACCTGGTACGACCCGCTGAAATCGGTGACGGAGTTCACGGTGCGCGAGGAGAATCTGTTCTGCCGGGACGGCATCATGGAAGAGGCCGGCCTGATCGAAAACATCGCCCAGACATGCGCCGCGAAAACGGGCTATCGGGATACGACCGAACCGGAGCGTGACGGGATCGTAAAAATAGGTTTTATCGGCATGATAAAACGAATGGATATATACCGTAACCCACGCGTGGGCGAACGGCTGACGACGACGGTGGAAATACGGGAAGAAGTATTTAATTCCACGCTCGTCGATACAAAAGTAGAGATAGGGCGCGAACTGATTGCCGTTTGTGAGATGAAAATCTACCTGACCGCTAAAGCGCCGGGGTAACTTTGGGGATTCGGATCAGGATCCGGACAGTTAGAATCCTCCGTTCGGGCGAAGCACGCAGGATGTGCAATGCACAAAACCGGGCCGGCAGGACAAGGAACAGGAATTAAAAAATGATGGAAAATAACATATTGAAAGCATCTAAGGAATTTGAGGTCAGGTTTAGCGAGGTTGACTCGATGAACATTGTGTGGCATGGTTCTTACGCGCTTTATTTTGAAGATGCGCGCGAAGAGTTCGGGCGCAGGTACGGGTTGAGCTACCGGCTTTATCTGGAAAACGGGTATCCGGCGCCGCTGGTAGAGCTGAATTTTAAATATATAAAGCCATTGCTTCACGGACAGCGCGCACGCGTGGATATTACGTTCCGCAATACACGTGCAGCCAAGGTCATTTTTGATTATGAGATTTATCTGACGGAAGATGGCAGCCTGGTTACAACGGGCGCCTCCACACAGGTGTTTGTCGACAGGAATTACAGCCTGATGCTCACAAACCCTCCGTTCTATGAAGAATGGAAAAAGAAACATGATTTGTTATGACGGTACTTTTAAGTGACAATATAATTTCAGGGCTGGGATTTACGGCGGAAGAAAACTACCGCCAGGTAAAGCAGGGCGCCTGCGGATTGAAATTTTTCGCAGACCGTTACGGCATACCCGAACCGTTCATGGCCTCGGAGATTGACGGCGAGCGGCTGGAGGAAGCTTTCGGGAAGATGCTTGCCCGGCCGCATCCGGCTAAGGGCGTAAACTATTCCAAACTGGAAAAGGCTGCGATCGTTTCGGTTGCCGGAGCGCTGAAGGATACGGCCGTAGACCCTGCCGACCGGCGGGTGCTTTTCGTGCTGTCCACGACGAAAGGAAATGTCTTTCTGGTAGACGAGAACGAACGGGAAGGATATGAGCCTGACCAGGTTTACTTATGGCGTTCGGCGGAACTGATCGCAACGTTTTTCGGGAACCCGAATCAGCCGGCGGTTGTATCGAACGCCTGTATCTCCGGCGCCTCCGCCATGATTGCCGCGCAGCGCGAGCTTCGTTCGGGGAGGTATGACTGCGCCATCGTTACCGGCGTTGATGTGTTGTCGAAATTCATAATAACCGGCTTCCAGTCGTTCAGGGCGCTGTCGCAGGAGGTCTGCAAGCCGTTTGATGCAAACCGTACCGGACTGAATATCGGGGAAGCGGCGGCAACCGTCATCCTGACCGAACGTCCCGAAAAGGAACTGAAGATCGGTGATACGGCGCTTACTGCCGGTGCGGTGCGGAATGACGCCAACCACATCTCAGGCCCTTCACGCACCGGCGAAGGTTCGTTCCTGGCGCTTCGGCAAGCGCTTCGGGGGATTGACCCGGATGAAATTGCATTCGTAAGCGCGCACGGTACGGCAACCCCGTACAATGACGAGATGGAATCGGTGGCCCTGACACGCGCCGGGCTGCAGGATGTGCCGGTAAACAGCCTGAAGGGATATTTCGGGCATACGCTCGGCGCTGCCGGCGTGCTGGAAAGCATCATCTCCACACGCGCCCTGAGAGACGGTACGGTACTGAAGACGTACGGGTTTGAAACGCCCGGTGTGACCAATCCGATCCGCATTGTAAAGGAAACGCAGACGACCGCCCGGCGCCGTTTCGTGAAAATGCTGTCGGGCTTCGGCGGCTGCAATGTAGCGGCGCTGTATACGAAATATTGAGAAGATGAACTATATACAGTCATATTGCCGGATTGTTCCGGGACGTGTTTCGCTGAACGGCGAGGTGTATTTCCGGTCCGGCAGCGAGCCGTACGGGATGCATGACTATCTTTCGGCTGTCTACAGGACGCTGGGAGCCGGATACCGCAAGTTTTACAAGATGGACGCGCTGTCCAAGGTCGGTTTCCTTGCCTCAGAGCTTGTGCTCGGCGGCATCGACCGTGAAAAGCCGAAGGAAGATATGGGCATCGCGTTTTTTAACCGCAGCGCATCACTCGAAGCGGACGGCAGGTACCAGCAGACGATCCGGGATCAGGATGATTTTTTCCCCTCCCCGGCAGACTTTGTCTATACGCTGCCGAACATTGTGACGGGAGAAATAGCCATACGGAACAGAATATACGGGGAAACGACATTCCATATCCTCCCCGCTTTCCGGTGCGGCAGCGTGTGCGAAGTGATCGACGATATGATCCGTTACGGAGGCATGAAACGTGTCCTGGGAGGCTGGGCGGAAGCGGATCCGGTTTCGGGCATGCTGAACTGCCTCGCCGTACTGTGTATAGCCGGAGGATCGGATCCGGACGGATATCCGAGGGAAAAAGCCCTGATGATCCCTTTGACGGGCGATAAGCTGGATGAGTTATATAATGAAAAAGATTTTTAGTAACGATGTAAATATATAAAACTATGGATGAATTGATTTTGGAATTGAAAAATGAGATTATTAAAGTGCTGAATCTGGAAGGAGTGACCCCGGAGGATATCGCTGACGACGGCGAACTGTTTGGCGACGGACTGGGGCTGGACTCCATCGACGCCCTCGAACTGATCGTGCTGCTCGAAAAAAATTACGGCATTAAGCTGAAAGATCCCGCACAGGGGAAGGAAATTTTCAAATCCGTCCGTACCATGGCGGAATACGTGCAGGCGAACCGGACAAAATAGGATAAACGGAATGGACAGGGAGATCTATATCACCGGGGCGGGCGTCGTCTCTGCGATCGGGATGGATAAGGCCGCGACGCTCGACGCAATCATCAATCAGCGGTCGGGAGTGGAGCCGGTAAGGTATCTTTCGACTTCGCATACCGGCCTCCCGGTCGGCGAAGTGAAGCGCAGCAACGACGAGCTTCGCGAGATGCTGGACATACCGCCGTCGGAAGCTTTCATCCGTTCCTCGCTGCTGGGGATTCCCGCCGTCGGGGAAGCTTTGCGGCAGGCGCGGCTGGATGACCGTTCGTCGTTGCGGGTGGCCTTCCTTTCGGGCATCACCGTAGGCGGTATGGATCAGGCCGAGTGGATGTATCCGGATTTTCTGCGGAACGATTCGAAAAACGCATATATCGAACTCAACGACTGCGGCGCCTGTGCCGAACAGATCGCCGACTATATGGGCGGTTTTGATCTGGTATCGACGGTTGTGACCGCCTGCTCGTCATCCGCCAATACGGTCATGATGGGCGCCGACCTGATCAGGAGCGGCCGTGCGGATCTGGTGGTGGCAGGCGGGACGGAATGTCTTTCCCGCTACCACGTCAACGGGTTCAACACGCTGATGATCCTGGACCGGGAGATCTGCCGTCCGTTTGACCGCGACCGCGCAGGCATCAACCTGGGCGAGGGAGCCGGCTACCTGGTGCTTGAATCTTCCGGAATGGCGGCGCGTCGCGGCGTGAAGCCGATCGGCCGGATTGCGGGGTACCGGAACGTGTGCGACGCCTATCATCCGACGGCCTCGTCGCCCGACGGCCTGGGGCCTTACCTGGCGATGAAGGGAGCGGTTGAAGATGCGGGGCTGAAACCGGAAGATATCGATTACATCAATGCACACGGTACGGGCACGCCGAACAATGACCTGACGGAAGGCCTGGCGGCGATGAAGCTTTTTGCGGACGGCGTGCCGCCGATTGCTTCCATAAAAGCCTGTACGGGTCATACGACGAGCGCTGCCGGCAGTTTTGAAGCGGTGGTGTCGCTGCTGGCCCTTGAGCATAACTTCCTGCCGGTGAATATGAATTTCCGGAATAAAATGGAAGAACACAGCTTTACGCCCGTCACAAATCCCGAGCCGGCGCGTCCGGTGAGGCATATTCTATCCAACTCGTTCGGTTTCGGGGGAAACGATTCCGCGATTGTCCTGTCTAAAATTTAACAGATGATGCCGGTATATATACAGTCAGTAAATCAGCTTTCGGCTCAGAAGCCGCTGTCGGATGAATGGTTTGATCATCCGGTCTTTTATGACGGGGAGGTTCGTGTGCCGACCCGTGATCCCGATTTCAGGGATCATTTTTCGCCCCTGGCGGCGCGGCGCATGTGCGTACTGCTGAAACGCGCCGTGCTGATGTCGCGCCTGACGCTCAGGGAGGCTTCGGTGGAAATGCCGGACGCCATTATCAGCGGAACGGGCCTGGGGTGTATCGAAAATACGGAAAGGTTCCTGCGGTCGATCGTGGAGAATGAGGAGAAGTTTCTCCAGCCCACTTACTTTATGCAGTCTACCCATAATGTGCTTAGCTCGTCGATTGCCATCGACCTGAAATGCCACGGATACAACAATACGTTCGTGCATCGCGGCGCATCGTTCGAAAGCGCTTTGCTGGACGCGCTGATGCAGTTTGAACAGGGGCGCATAAAGACAGCGCTGGCAGGCGGATACGATGAGCTGACGGATGATTATTTCAAGTTTTTCGAACGGATCGGCATCTGGAATTTTGTCCCCGGCCGGTCGCCCGGACAGACGTGCTTTGCCGGTGAAGCGGCCGTCAGCATGTTGCTCGGCACGGAGAAAAACGAGCATACGGTCTGCCGGATAAACGGCGTGGAGCTGATGCATAAGCCGGCAGGCGACCGGCTGCGGGAGAAACTGGACGGACTGCTTGCCGGGGCAGGATGCGAACCGGCGGATATTGACGCCGTCCTGACGGGATTGAACACGCATCCGGAGAACGACGCGGTATACCGCGACGTGACCGGGCGACTTTTCAGCGACCGTCCCATCCTGCAATACAAGCATCTGTTCGGCGAATCGTTTTCGTCGTCCGCCCTGGCCGTCTATGTGGCGGCAACGTGCCTGCGCAAAAACAGGATCCCCGCCTCGCTGCTCGCCGGCCCTCCCGCCGGAAACGGGAAGGACGTCAGGCGGATCCTGATCTACAACCATTACCGGAACAAATCTCACTCATTTATACTCTTATCATCATGTTCAAATTAATATGCTGCGCTGTAGTACAGTGCCTGTTCCTGGCATCGGGGCAGGTCTTTCTTAAATTCGGCCTGGAGAAGGCCGGGAAATTCACGTGGACATGGGCGTTCTTCCGTGATTTCCTTACGAACTGGTGGATGCTTGCCTCCGGGCTTTCCATGGTAGCGGCTTCGGTGATCTGGTTTTATATCCTCAAGCACCACGACCTGTCGCTTGCCTATCCGCTGGTCAGCATCAGTTACATCTTCGGCACGCTGGCGGCTGTGTATATCTTCCATGAGACCGTGCCGCTGACGCGCTGGGTCGGCGTTTTATTCATTATGATCGGCGTGGCGTTTCTCACCCGTCCGGCGTAAAAGGGAGAACAATAATCTATCTAGTAATTAAAATAAAAAGTGTATGAAAAGGAATCCGGTTTTAGTAATGGCGATGCTGCTGTGGGTATGTTCGGTATCCGCGCAGTATCAGGAAGCGACAAGGGAGCAGCGGGATGAAATCGTAAGCAGGATTACGAAGTCGGCCGGCGAAATGGAAACGATGCAGGGGGATTTCACCCAGGTCAAGGAACTGTCTTTCATGGACGAAAAGGTGACGTCGGAAGGCAGGATGTACTATAAAAAAACGAACAAACTGCGCTGGGAATACCTGAAGCCGTACCGGTATGTCTTCTCGATGGACGGGCAGAACGTGCGGATGACGTCGGGTGACAAAACCAGCAAGGTGCCCGTTAAATCAAGCCGGATGTTCGGGGAGATCAGCAAGGTGATGGCGGGCGGCATCACGGGAAGCGGGCTGGTTGATTCCCCCGATTTTGATGCGCAGTTCATGGTCGGGAAAGATGATTATAAAATCATCCTGACGCCCGGGAAGAAGGAGCTGAAGGAGATGTTTTCATCCATACAGCTGTTTGTCGGCAGGGCGGATCACCGGATCCGTTCGGTCGAACTGATTGAACAGGGCGGCGACAAGACAACGTTCGTCCTGAAAAATGTGCAGGTGAATACCGCGATCGATGACCGTTTGTTTGCCGAATAAAATTCCCCCCCGTATGAAAAACCTGCTCATGATGACCGGCATCGCCTTCCTGTTCCTTACGGGTTGCGCCTCCCTGTCGCCGACCGTTAAGCGGACGTCCCGCTCCGTAGCGTCGACGCGTACCGTATGGAACGCCGGAAACCGTTCGGACAGCCTGAAAAATACGTACCGCGTGCTTCTTAAAACACCCAACAACAGCCTGACGGGGATCTGTATCCTGAAAAGGAACGGCGACGAATGGCGCGGCGCATTTATCAGCGAAATGGGAGCCAAAGCCTTTGATTTTACGGTGACCGCCGGGACGTGCACGCTGCTGAACGTCTTTCCGGCGATGGACAAATGGTACGTGAAGAAGACAATCGCCACCGACCTGCATTTCCTTTTTAACGCGGATAATCCCGAAGCGGCTTTCCGCAGGAAGCCCGAACGTTTTGAACAGGATGACAGCCTCGTTGTGAATTACGGGAAGAAGCAGCTCCTTGCCGGGCCGGACGGCGCGATCCGGCTGGTGAACAGCCGTCACGACCTGCTGTACGAATTGCGGAAAATGGATCCGGATGAAATCGACCGATAGATGCTTAAAGACGATTTTTTCACCGTAAAAGAGGCCGCCGGTCCGGATTGCGACAGGATCTACCGCCTGCACCTGAAGGCGTCGCATCCGATATTCCGGGCGCATTTTGCCGGGAATCCCGTCATGCCGGGCGCCTGTATCGCACAGATGATAAAAGAGCTGGCTGCCGCTGCGTCCTTCATATCTTCCATCAGGAAGATGAAGTTCCTGCATGTGATCAATCCGCTGGAAAACCCGGACATATCCGTCCGGCTGGTACATACGCCGCAGGATGACGGTTCTGTTTCCGTATCCGCCGTTATCTACGACGGCGATACGGTCTTTTCAAAAGCAACCGTAGTCCTGCGGGAAAAACAAGATGACACCGGCCTCGCCCGCGGGGAAGAAATCCGAAGCGACGGATTTTCCGCCGGCGGTGCAAAATGTTGAAAAAAGGCGCCGGATTTTATGCCACACAGCGTGGGAAGACATTTGACGCGTCGGATTTTATGCCACACAGTGTGGGAAGAAATTTGGCACGTCGGATTTAACGCCACACAGTGTGGGAAGAAATTTAACGCGTCGGGTTTTCTGCCACACAGTGTGGGAAGAATCCCGAAGCGTCGGATTTAACGCCACACAGTGCGGAAAGAAATCCAGCCCCTGCCGGATGCAAAAAACGGCCGGACGGCTTTCCTTCCGGCATCTTATAACTGACGGAACAGCAACAGAACAAATATATCTTTATGCAAACAGTACATTTTTCACAGCCCGCCACGCCGGAGGCCCCGTCGCAACAGCCGGCGGCGGAGCCTCCTGCGCTGCAGGAACGGATGGAGGCGTTACGCCTCTGCGTGGTGGTACCGACCTACAATAACCGGCAGACGCTGGCCGGCGTCCTGAACGGCATCCTGCAATATACCTCCTCGGTCATTGTAGTAAATGACGGCTCGACCGACGACACCGGCGGGATACTGCGTGATTTCGCCGGACGGATCAAAGTCCTCTCCTGCCGGCCGAACAGGGGGAAAGGAGCTGCCCTGAAACGCGGCTTCGACGAGGCGGAAAAACTGGCCTGCCGGGGCGTGATTACGATCGATTCCGACGGACAGCACGCCGCCTCCGAAATAGAACGCTTCGTCGGACAGGCCGAAAAATATCCGGATGCGCTCCTGATCGGACAGCGGACGGCGGAAGGCCCCGTGCCGGCGAAAAACAGCTTTGCCAACCGGTTTTCCAACTTCTGGTTTACCCTGCAGACCGCCCACCGGCTGCAGGATACGCAGAACGGCTTCCGCCTCTATCCCCTGCCGGCCATGCGCGGCCTGCGTCCCGTCACCTCTCGCTACGAGGCGGAACTTGAAATGCTGGTGCGGGCAGCCTGGAAAGGGATACGGATCGTGCCTGTCCCCGTAAGCGTTTATTATCCGCCCGAAGGCCAGCGGGTCACACACTTCCGCCCCGCGAGGGATTTCTTCCGTATCAGCCTGCTCAATGCGGTCTTCACGCTGCTGGCCGTCGTATACGGCTACCCCTCCCTGCTTATTCACCGCTTATTTATGCAAAAGAAATGATGACCCGCTTCTTTCTTTCGGCATATGATTATTTCTCGCCGCGCAGGGGGCTGTTCTTTACCCTCCTCCTCCTGCTTGCCGCTATCCTGGCCTTTGCCGCGTCCGGCATCGGCTTTGAGGAAGACATCTCCCGCTTCCTGCCCGGAAACAGGGAAAATGAGCGCATCGGCAGCGCTTACCGGTACGTGGCTTCCTCCAACACCGTCACCGTCTACTGCCATTCCGGAGAGGAGGACCCCTCCGAAGCGGCTGTGGCCCTCCGGACGGCGGCCATCGACACGCTCGCGGAGCGCCTGCGGACAGGAATGGATGCGTCCCGTATCAAAAGCATGTTCTACCGGATCGATCCGGCCGGGATGCTTGCCGTTTCGTCCTTTATCGTCAACAATATGCCTTATTTCCTGGAGGAGGAGGACTATGACCGGATGGATACGCTGCTGACGCGGGAAGCGATTGCGCGGCAGCTGCGGATTGACCGGGAGGTGCTGGCCTCGCCGGCAGGCAGGATCGTACGGGATCACTTCCTGTCCGACCCGCTGCAGATGACAGCGGGACTGATGCGGAAAGTGCAGGATTCCGGGGCCGGCGATCAGTTCCGGCTCCATGACGGCTACCTGTTCGACGACGAAAACCGCGCCGTCATGTTCATCGACTGCGCCATTCCGGTGAGCGAGGCGGGACGGAACGCCGCCTTCCTCGACTCGCTGCAGCAGCTTATCGCCGGGACGGAAGCGGAATTTGAAGGCCGCGTCACGTTCGAAACCTTCGGCGCGGCGGAGATCGGCCTCGCCAACTCGCGGCAGATACGGGCCGATACGGTGTTTTCCATGACGCTGGCCGTCCTCCTGATCCTTGCGCTGCTGGTCTATACGTTCCGCAGCGGGTGGAAAATCCTGCTGGTTTTTATTCCTGTCCTCTTCGGCGGACTGTTCGCCCTGGCGATGCTCCGCCTCATCAGCGGCGAGGTGTCGGTCATTGCCGTCGGGATCAGCTCCATCATGTTCGGCATCGCCATCAATTATCCGCTGCATTTCATGGAACATTACGGCCATGCGCCCGATCCGCGGAGGGTACTGAAAGACATCACCGGGCCGCTTACGACCGGTAATATTACAACGGTCGGCGCCTTCCTCAGCCTCGTCTTTATCGGCTCCGATGCGATGCGCGACCTCGGACTGTTCGCCTCCCTGCTGCTGGTCGGGACGGTACTGTTTGTCCTTCTTTTCCTGCCTCACCTCCTCCCGCCGCACAGCGGGCGTACGCCGGCGGAAGACCGGTCGCGGTTCGGAAGACTCATCGCCCGCCCTTTTGAGGAAGACCGCCGGCTGGCGCTTGCCGTTATCCTGCTGACCGTCTTTTTCAGCTTCTTCAGCGGCGATTCACGCTTCGAAACGGACATGCGGAAGATCAATTACATGACCGCCCCGCAAAAGGACGCTTTCGACAGGATGACGGGCCTCCTGAACGGGAACCGGCATGTCATGTATTTCGTTGCCGAAGGAGGCAGCCCGGAAGAAGCGCTTGTCCGGAATGAAGAATATGCCCCTGTCCTGCAGTCGCTGGTGGAGGAGGGCGAGGTTTACCGGATCGGCGGGATCGGCGGCTTTCTCCCGTCGCAGAGGCGTCAGGCGCGTCAAATCGAACGGTGGAACGCATTCTGGCATGCGCGCCGCGACAGCGTGCTGACCTCTCTCCGGGAAGAATCCCGCAGGACCGGGTTCAGCCGGGACGCTTTCCGTTCCTTTGAAGAAACGCTTGCGCGCGCCTGGGAGCCTGCCGGCCTGCCGTACTTCGATCCGTTGCGGGAAACCCTGGCCAAAAACCTCCTCATCGAAAAGGAAGGAAGGACGATGGCCGTCAACCTCCTCTACACGGATGCCCGGCGGGCGGAGGCGCTCGAAGAACGGCTGAACGGGGAGGATGCCCGGGTGATGGCTTTCGATGCCGGGTCTGTTACGCGCCGGATGATCGCGTCGCTGTCCGGCAATTTTAACGAAGTGCTTTATGTCTGCGGACTGATCGTCTTTGCGTTCCTGTTTTTTTCCTTCGGACGGATCGAGCTGAGCCTGATTGCCTTTCTCCCGCTGGCGCTGAGCTGGATCTGGATCCTGGGGCTGATGAACCTCTTCGATATCCGGTTTAATATTGTGAACATTATACTGGCTACGTTTATTTTCGGCCAGGGCGACGACTATACCATCTTCATGACCGAAGGACTGATGCACGAATACGCTTACCGCCGCAGGATGCTGGCTTCCTGCAAGAAAAGTATCGCCCTGTCGGCGCTGATCATGCTTGCGGGAATGGGCATGCTGGTCTTTGCCCGGCATCCCGCCCTGCGTTCGCTGGCCGAGGTGACGGTCGTGGGCATGTTTTCCGTTGTGATCATGGCCTGTATCCTGCCGTCCCGGCTGTTCCGCCTGCTGACGGTGAAGAACGGGAAGAAGCGCCGGATGCCCGTGACGCTGAAAAACCTGTCGTGTACGGCCTGTGCTTTCCTGTTCTTCCTGGTGGCGAGCGCGGCCATCACCCTCGCCGGATGGTGCATGTTTACCTTCGGACGCGGGACGGAAAAGACGAAACTGAAATATCACCGCTTACTGTACCGGATTGCCCGCTTTGTGATCCGCCACATACCGCAGGTGCAGACAACGTACCGGAACCTCTCCGGCGAGACGTTCGACCGGCCGGGCGTCATCATCTGCAACCACCAGTCGCATATCGACCTGATGTGTATCATGATGCTGACGCCCCGGCTGATTATCCTGACAAACGACTGGGCGTGGAACTCGCCCTTTTACGGACGGATGATCCGCTATGCCGGTTTTTACCCCGTCTCCGGCGGCATTGAGCAGGCCATGGGACGGCTGCGCGAGGCCGTCGACCGGGGCTATTCCATCGTTATCTTCCCCGAAGGAACACGTTCGACCGACTGCTCGATCCGCCGTTTCCACCGGGGGGCGTTCTACCTGGCCGAACAGCTTCACCTCGACGTGATACCCGTCATGCTGCACGGCGTCGGCCACGTCCTCCCCCGAGACGAATTTATGCTCCGCAAAGGCCGCATACACATACGGGTCATGCCGCGCATCACGCCCGGCGACCCGCGTTTCCGGAAAGACTATTCGCCCCGTTCCCTCGACGTGCGCCACTACTATCAGGCCGAATACGAAAAGCTCGTCCGCGAAATCGAAACCCCCGACTACTATGCCGACCTGGTCATCAAAAACTACATCTACAAAGGTCCCGCCATAGAGCGCGCCGTCCGCCGCAACCTGCGCAGGCGCCGCAATTACGCAGCCGAAATCGCCGCCATGCCCGATACCGGAGAAGTAACCCTCCAAAACACCGGCTACGGAGAATACGCCCTGCTACTGTCCCTGGTAAAGAAAAACCTCCAAATAACCGCCATCGAACCCGACCCCGACATCCGCGCCCTCGCCGAAAACTGCCCTTCCATCCCCGCAAATTTGCAATTTAGTAATGTGTAAAAAATAAGATGGCAATTCGGGGCGCTCCGGGAAGCAAATGTCACCCGTAATTCTGTTCCCGAACGGATGGTTTTGTGCAGTATGGCCTTTCCGAACTTCCTTCCGGTCACTTTGCTTCCAGGATCCTGACCGGTCCTGACAACCCGGACGGGGACAGGGGTGTGTCCCTGTTATACGGATTGAAGGTAGAGAATGTATAGCGGGTTCTTGTATGGGGCGTTCCTTTTTCAATCCATTCGGGCCATTCCCCCTGTTGTATGCCGTCGTATGGCAGGTAATCATCGCCGATCATCCGGTTCACCCAAAGGTTTACGACTTCGATTTTCAGTTCATTTTCTCCTGTTTTGATATAATCACTGATATTTAGTTGCCACGGACAGGTCCATACCGTCCCTGCTTCCCGGCCGTTCAGCCATACTTTTGCCATCACATGGACTTCTCCCAGATGAAGGTAAAGTTCTTTTCCGGATATATCACCCACATTGAAACTCTGCTCATAAACGGCCGTGCCGGAATAATATTTTATGCGTTCATCTTCGCTTGAACTCCAGTCGGCCAGTTCAGTGAACGTAGCTTTTGCCGGGCCGCCCCATTTCGGGTCAAACGAAACAGTCCAGGGCTTTTCCAGGGTACGGAAAACTTCCAGCGACGGGAAATTAGCGCCGTCAGCCGAAGCGCTGCCGGATTTCCGGAATACGATGAAATATCCTCCGTTACGGTCAAACTGCAACGGTACGGTTGTTTGCTTTTCCTTTGATGTGAAACAGTTTAATTCCCGGATTTCTCCCGTCAAAGGATCCCACAACTCCGGAATCATGTTGTCTATACGGAAAATACAATCGGTTAAGACCGGTTTGCCGGTACGGTTGGAGACGAAATAGATGTCACAGCCATCCTGCGTGCGGTGTGTATAACGAATACTGCCGTCGGCGGTAAAATCTTCCGGTATCCCCATCTTTTGGAGGATCTGCGCCGTATAATCATAATCGGGATAAAGGTTATCCTGTCTTTTTACAATATCTTCTCCCCAAATTATACGGCCTCTCCCTGCGGCACGCTCTTCCGTTGCGGGAGGAACAGGAGCGTCTCCCCAGATCTCTTTTACGAGTGATGCAACTTCGGCATCACACTGCGGATAATTTTGCAAGCCGGGAGATTTCTTCGGAGGCAAACCGACAACGGTCGCCCCCTCATAAACCAATTCCTTTATTTTTCCGAGGACTTCGGGTGTCATTGTTTCAAAACAGGGGAGTACCAGTATGCGGTATTCAGCTCCGCCGGGAAATACAATCCGGCTGTTCCTCACTTTTGCCTCATGCAGGAAGCTCGGAGGACAGGCATCGAAAGCATATCCTTTTTTATCCGGCAAAAGTCCGATTCCCGTATATTCAACGGACGAAAACCTTTTATTCCGGCCATCTACCGTATAAAATACGGAAGATGGAGTTTCCGGATTGCTTTCACAGGCTGAAACCGGAGCTCTGAATACATGGGGATTACCCTCCGGACATAAATAAAGAATATCGGAGACCGTCCTGCCCTGCTGTAGCAAAAACTGGCTGCGGGATAAATAATCATGATAAGCCTTTCCCATCTCCCACCAGGTCTGTCCACGGTTCCAGTTTACCCCGATGCCTCCCATTGTCATTCCCGGACGAAGACTGTCTGCCAGGCACTGATGCTGGAATGTGTGAAACATAAACCGGGTAATACCGGCAGCCAGCGCCCAGTCGGTCTGGTCTTTCATATTGCCCGGATACCGGTGCCAGCCATCACCCAGCGCCGTAAAGCTTTCGGCCGGGACAACAGGCTGTCCTTTAAGATGTGCAACCGATGTCGCTTCCATGACACTGAATGTTGTATTATACCCGTAACCGATGCTCCAAAATTCGCACATGGGAACGTCTGCCGTAACTGCCAGTTCGAGGTCTGCTATCGGATTCATGTCGTAAGGCTGGATCGAAAGTTCCAATCCATACCTGCGGGCATAGTCTCTCATATAACCCGAATGGTTCCGGGCAATCAGTTCCTGTACCGTTTTTCGCATATCCCACAGGAATCTTTCACTTAACTCGCGGCTTCCGACAATGACACCGGCATACGCCGGGTAAAACGGCTGCGGATCATATCCCCTGCGGGACTGAAATTCTTCCCTGAATCTCGGCGTCCAGTTTTGCGATCCCATCTCCCAACTGTCTATATGAAGCCCGGTCAATCCGCCGGAAGAAGACTCCGGAGCCCTTTTCCGGATACTGGCAGAACGGAACAACTCGCCCACAAAAGCTTCCAGATGATGATATAAAGCGATTGTATCCAGTTTGTCCGATTCAAATCCCACGCCCGGAGTCGGGGCCGGACGTGTGGTTGAGCCGTTATTGCGCGCCCCGAACCTCATAACCGTCCATTTTCCGGCAGGCACTTCCCATTCAATACTTCCATCGGGTTTCATCAGTGAAGTCAGGTCTGTAATTTCGTCCATAGCCACCGTTGCATCCGTTGCATCCGGATAGGAAGCCTGCATCGGGAGATACTGTTTCACATCATATTGTGAACTGTAGGGCGCCCTGTAGTAAAGCGCCCTCTCATCCGTATCGTCCGGGCGATCCGCTCTTTCCGGCGCAGGGAACGCCAGGACAGCTACATCTTTATAATATTCAAGCCGTTGTTGCCGTTGTTCGGGAGTAAATTGAGCATCTTTAAAAAAAGGCTCTTTAGGTTCCGGTTTCGCCAAGCGGATAGTTTGGACTCCCGGTCTTTCGACAACAGTTGCAGAGGATACCAGATGCTGCATGGATTCTTCAGGTTTCACCCAGGGTCCGCCACTTCCGGCCCAACCGGGACCTCCGCCAAGCATCAATTGTACACCCAATCTTTCACACTCACTCACCATGTGTTTAAATATATCCTTCCATTCGGGAGATAGCATGTCGACTTTACCACGAGGCACTCCGACATTGACTTCAAGAAATAGAGCATGCGAGATTCCAACCCTGACCATCGACTCCAAGTCTTTGGTGATGCCTTCTTTTGATAAATTACCGTCCATAAAATACCAGTATACACCGGACTTAGCCGATACCGGAGGATTTTTAAAACCTTCTTCCAACTCTTTTCCGATTGAGCTTCTGTCCGAATAGGATGATACGCTTCCATGTGATCCGCATTGAATCAACAGACACATCATTATCAGAAAGGAAAAGGAGCGGAAAAGAACTGTAAGGAAATATGTATGTCTCATCTTTGGTATTATTTAAAAACTTCTTTCACTGCTTCCAGGTAAGCCATTCCATGTTTCGTGTCCGGCTCGAGGTAGCTGCCTTCGGTCCATTCGTTCCAGCAGTTGATGTTCAGGATCCGCGGGCCGGAGGGGTCGGCCAGGAGGCGGTCTCTGGTCATTTGAAGGGCGGTCTTGAAGTTTTCCGGGGTGTTGTTGCCGATCGTGTTTGTATAGGGATAACCGTAGCCGGCGGTGCTGCTCCAGTCTTTTGACTGATTGGTTCGCGGACTGGAATCCCAGCCCATCGTCACGTTCGGATAGTAAGGCACGCCGTAGTCCTGCTTTACCTTGTCCCAATAATTCATGTACTGATCACGTACGACATTATAACCGGTCTGCACATTAGGAAGGTGCACGTGGTGTATCCAGACATACGAGGTGGCCGAATCAAAGCCGAGCAGTTCTGTCAGTTCCTTATTATTGGCCGGCGCATCCCGGCCGGGAAGGATCGCCCGTCCCCAGGCGACCAGATTCCAGTGCACGCCTTTCAGGCCGGCTTTTACCGCCTTTTCATTCAGCTTTTTCATTTCCCGCACCGTCGCTTCCACGGAGCCGAAGCTGTGGATGAAATTTTGGATGTCGTAGATCGAAAAATAAGC
>JAISCL010000290.1 GCA_031265585.1 Tannerella sp.
AGCGGAATAAACTTGACACTGTCGAATAATTCGGAGAAATTGGCTTTTTTTTGATGATTTATGCTCGAAACGAAGATGGTTTCAATAGCCTCGCCGGTTTCGGTTTTATTGTCGGAGCATTGGGTATGCATCAGAAGAAAGCCTGTTAAAAGCAGCAGGTACTGTTTCTTTTTCATGTGTTTACTTTTCTTTTTCCACCATACGTATTTCATAATTATATATTGATTTGAAAAGGTATCAGTAATTTACTGACACCTTTTGATTATTATTAACTTGTTACTCAACAATTATACCAATCTGACCAATCATTATTCTGTCTGATTCTATATTTACATGATTCTGAACATGCAACAGATATTCCTCCTTCGAAGCATCTTACAATTTTCGATTGTTTATATAGAACGCCATCCATATAATGATTAGTTTTCTCCTCTTTTTTTGTCCAACCGGTTTGGGGAAAATCTTCATCACTTGTTCCATCACCATTACCGGTGGTGCCATCTCCGTTACCAGTAGTACTGTCATCGTTACTGGTAGTATCGTTTTTGCATATTAATTCAGCTACAAAAATCACAATAAAAAAAATAAAATGCAAAAAATATTGGTGATTTTTTACAAAAAAAAGTTTCATGCCAAAAAGGGTGCATTTGACTGCGTCGATTTTCGATTCAGACTGTCATATCGTTATCGCAAGCCCCGCCTCATCATATGAAGAAAAAAGGCGTAACTGACGACTGCTTCCGCATATAATTTTATTGAATTTCGATGTTTTTGTTCGTGGTTCACGTATACTGCACCCAGCGTCATCAGGACTGTTAACAAAAACAGTGAAGAGAGTTTCCAAAAATCCGATGCGTTCATTGCGTATCCTCCGGGAATTTTATGGAAAAGGAAATGATTACGGGATTGCCGTCCGCATCCGTGTTTTCCAAAAACGTTTTCAACTTGCTTTCCGGCATTGCCGGCAATGCCCTGTTAATCCAGGAAAGATCGGGAGCCGCGTAAAAAGCATCTCCTTTTGCACAGCCTATGTATTTCAGGAAAAGATTGCTGATGCTTTCATCTTTGGACAGTCTGTCCGAATCAAAGACAATACTTTTCTTTGTCTTTTTGTTGTAAAACAGATGAACCTCGTCGTTATTTCTTCCTCCAAACGCAGTATAAACATAACTGTCCGTATCCATTATATTGCCAAAGGGTATGATATAGCCGCTTTCCAGTTTTTCCGTGAGACCGTCTTTTTCTCCGAAGAGGAAAGTCATCGTTTTCCTTTCCTCTTCGGAAAGTGTCCTGTAACCGGATTTGTTCTGTAATTTATAGCAGGGAATTACTTTTTTATCTTTAATGCAATAAATAATGTCGCTCAGCATCGGCTGATAAAAAATCGAACCGTCCTCATGGCAGTCAAAATCGCGTCCTGTCATCACGTCCATCCTCTGTGTTTCCAAAGGGATTTGCGACGAAACAAACCGGCCCTCGCTGTCCAGGAAATGGACGCAATAGTCACGCATCCCCGGTTCTTCAATATCTTTATTGTCGATGGAATAAAAATTAACAAATCCGTCCGCGCCATCCGATGCCAGTCCCATCCGGTTGAAATTTAACGGAATTACACGTTCCTGTCTGCCATCTTCATCATAGATAAACAGTCTTTTTGAAAAGGAGTCTCCAATCAATATTTTATTGTGGACGGGATCTGTCGCCAAACAGATTATCTTGATGTATTCTTTGGGTCCCTGCCCTACGTCCGAAATTCTGTTGATAAACTTTCCATCTCTGGAAAATATAAAAACCTTATCGTATGTCTTATTCAATATGTAAAGGCGATCATTCATGATTCTCAACATCCGTATGGCGTCGATCAAGGCTTCGTCGGTTGTTTCCAGCCGTATGGTGTCGTAACCGGCGATGAAGCTCATGAAGTTTTTCGACGGATTCACTATATCAATCACTGTGCCGTCAAAATCCGTTGAAGGGGTTCTGTTTGTACAGGAGAATACCGGCAGCATGGCAATGATTACGGAAAAAAATATTTTTTTATTCATGGGGATAAGTTTTTTTGCATATTAAATCCGGTTACAAAAATCATAATAAAAAAAATGAAATGCAAAAATATGGGTGATTTTTGCAAAAAAAAATACAAATACACAATCACCTATTCATGAAACCAAAAAACCTTTTCGAGGGCATTCAGGTATTTGTCGAACCGGGTGGCGCTTTCATCCGTCATCAGGAAATATAAAAACATATCTACTCCTTTTTTATTTGCCATAACCACCGCTTTACATGTTGTGTACTTTTCTTTATACACATTCCCTTCCATATCCACCGGATAAGAAGCCATCCAGGCCGCATGAAACAACTTTTGCGCCCGCTCTTCCGGATAATAATGAATCACCGTTTTTAATACATCGATCTCCGGTTCTGTCGCGGATTTACCAAATTCACCATAACGGATGTCGCGTTTAATTCTGTTGAAAGAAGGATTTACAATATTAAACAGACCGGCATTTTCTTGAATTATTTCAGCCAGTTCCATCCCGGATTCACCTGTGGCCGACACAAGAAGGTAACAATCATCATCCCTATATTTAATAACGGAATGGAGCATCCCAAAAAGTACTTTAAAATATGTGTCACCATACGACGGTTCATAACGGTATGTCTGCGCTATTCGGGGAATTGGGGATTCTTCCGTTATTTCCGTCGCATAGATCCATCCGGGGGCGCTTTCGGAGACTTTATTTTGCGAAGCTTCTAAAAAGGAAGGTAAATTCATGTGAACATTCATCACCTTCATAGCTTTCTCCAAAGCGGTTTGTTCCTGTGCATATGCCGCGTATCCACTTCCCAGGAGAAATACAGTAACAATTAAATATCGTTTCATTACAGGCGTTTTTTTGATTTTTTATTACATGCTACACTTGTCAATCGATTGGCAAATATAAGATAAAATTAAAGAGTATATCACAAATACAAAGACAAAATTGTATTAAGGGATGCGAAATAAACAGGATATAACAGATCCGCCGGGTACCTGTAGAGACGCGATGCATCGCGTCTCTACAAACTGTTACATGTTAAAAATTTCGCATTACGAAAGCAGCAGAAAACAGGTTTTCATATCCATTTTTTCCATAGTCTAAACTAAACCGGGAAACGGATGTCGCCGGGGCAAAAAAAAAGAAAAATGCCCCGGCGTCCCGGATTCCGGGACAAAAAAAATGGAAGATGCCTGATCGCCCCGGGATCTGAGACGAAAAAAAAGAAAAATGCCCCGGAATCCGGGATTCCGGGACAAAAAAAAGAAAAAATGTCTCAGCGTCCCGGATGCCGGGGCAAAAAGCAAAAAATACCCCGGAATCCCGGATGCTGAAGCAAAAACACCAAACATTTTACGGGTTCCGGATATCCGTTCCGTCAATTCGGAATATGGATTTGTTCATGAATTTATGTCCGTGATCCCTGTCGGGGATAAATAGATCGGACCGTTTACCGTTGGGATACATTACAGGGAAATTAGCCGGTGTGTTCATTCCGTATCCTCCGGGATTTTTATTTTGAAGGAGAGGATGAACGGATTGTCGTCAATTTCCATGTTTTGTAAATACTTTTTCAACTTTCCATCCGGCATGTTATCAATACTGTTTAATACTTTATGAAGCCAGTAGGAAGAAGGAACCGAATAAAAAACATCTCCTTTGGCACAGTGTATATGATTCAGGAACAGGGTACTGAAGTTTCCTTCTTTGGATAATTTGTCCCAGTCAAAGACGATGCTTTTCCCTGTTTTTTTGTCATAAAACAAATGAACATCCTCTTTTCCCTGAAATATGTTATAAACATAATTATCGGTAACCAGTATATTTCCCCAGGGTACGATATAGTCGCGTTTCCATTTTTCGCTTAAATCCTTACTCCTGCCATAGCCATCAAAAACAAGCGTTTCCTTTTCTTTCCCGGAAAGCATTTTATAGTCGGATCTGTTGTGATATGTATAATATGGATAGACTTCCTTATTCTTAATACAATAAATAACCTCACTCAGGACAGGCTGATAAAAAACCGTCCCTTCTTCGTGACAGTCAACATACAGGCCTAAAATTGGCACCACCGGCGGCGTTTCCAGAGGAACCTGTGCCGAGACAAAGCGGCAATTACTGTCAAGGAAGTGAACGCAATTTTCCCGCATTTCCGGTATACTGTACCCTGTATTGTTAAGAGACATCTGGTTTATATTTGTTTTTTACATATTAAAATTCGGTTACAAAAATCACAATAAAAAAAATAAAATGCAAAAATATGGGTGATTTTTGCAAAAAAAAGTTTCCCGCAAAAAAGGGTGCATTTGACTGTGTCGATTTTCAATTCAGACTGTCACGCCATTATTGCGAGCCTCACTCCATTATATGAAGAAAAAAGGCGTAACTGATGCGGCGGTGGAAACAACCCAATGTAGCTGCAGAATTTTGTCTGTAAAACGGGGTAAGACTGTAAAAAAATTAGACACGAGTGTCAAATAATTGGACAGACCGATTTTTTTGTATTGGCTTTACAGGATTGATTATTAAGTTTTTATTTTTTTGGCACAAAAATTGAATGGAAACAGGAAAATAAACGAATAATAAATAAAACATGATAGTACGTAATTTCATCATCGTCTTAAAGCGGTTTACCACCTCAAGCATATTGAGTATTGTGGGGTTGGCCATCGCCTTTGCGGCATTCTTTGTGATTATAGTTCAAACGTATTATGATTTAAGCTATGACCGGAATTTCAAAAAAGCCGACAACATTTTTCTTGCTTCCATATATTCCGCCGACCGTGGATGGTATAAAATAAATCCGGAAGAAGTCCAACATATTGTGACACAATTTCCGGAAGTGAAAAATTTTTGCCGCATTAAGAGAGATCCCGATTTCGATCATTCATTTGATGTGGAAGACCCAGTTAACGGCAGTAAACATGAATTTAAAGAAGAACTGGCATACATAAGCCCAAGTTTTATAGGTATGTTCACTCCTGAAATAATTACAGGCGATGTGCATCAAATGTTTATTTCCGAAGAGAACGTCCTGCTGACGGAAAGCGCTGCAAAGAAATTTTTTGGAAAAGAAGACCCTGTCGGTAAAATTTTTTTCTTACATGGTCAAACGGCGCCTTTAACGGTTGTAGCCGTATGTAAGGATTTCCCGGAAAACTGCAGCCTGAAAAACGGCATCTATCTTGCCCATCTGCAGGAAAATGATCCGGACATGTATATGTTAACATCCTATATTGAAATGAATCCCGACGATAAAAGTAAAGTAATAAATAAAATTCATGCCATCAAACAGCAGAATGGAGAAGATCCCATATACGAAAATCTGAAACTTATAGCATTACCCGATGTACACCTCACATTTCCTGCAGAAGGACAGATTAGCCGCAGTACAACTTTGTCTTTACTGGCAGTTGGGATCTTACTGATGATTATTGCGTATATCAACTTCATCAATTTTGCCGTAGCAATGGCTCCTGCCAGACTGAAAAGTTTTAATATAAGGAAAATACATGGAGAACATCCCCTGTTCCTGAAATTCTCCATTGCAATGGAAACTGTTTTTATATCCTTTCTGGCATTTCTGCTGTCCCTGCTGTTTATCTATTATTCCAACAATGGCGTTGTGAAGGAGTTTTTACAGGCGGATTTATCTCTGGCGAACAATTCCGGTCTATTGCTGGCTTTTGCGGGTGTATCCCTGATCACAGGTTTTTTGGTTGGAATGTATCCTGCATTTTATTCAACACATTTTAAACCTGTGATGTCGCTTTCCGGCTCTTTCGCCGCCTCCCCCAGAACTAAAACCTTAAAAGATGTACTTATTGTCATACAGTTTACTGCGGCTATTTTTTTACTGATTACTGCCGGATTTATTAAAATACAACATAATTACATACAGAGTAGAACAGGAAATTGGGGAGGAGAGGGAGGCAGGAAAGAAAATATTATACTACTTAAAGATGTAATATATAAAATTAACAGGCATGAGGTGAAATCTTTTGAAAACGAATTAAGAAAAAATCCCGCTATCCTCGATGTTACACATTCGTTATATCTGACAGGCGATGATATGCCTGTCCTGACCGGTTATCTGGAAGATAAGCAGTTGAACTATATGATCTGGATAGTAGAGCCTAATTTTTTTCGTTTTTTTGATATTGACATCATTGAAGGACGTGATTTCATGGAAGATGAAGAAGACAAACTCATATTTAACCGGACTTTTCTTGAAAAAAATTCTCTTGATTATACCAAAGATCTTTTCGGAAAAAAAATAGCAGTTCAGGGATTGGGTTCTGTTGTTATGGCTGAAATTGTTGGAATCTCAAAAGACTTTAATTTCCAGCCCTTACGGGAACCCATTAAACCAATAGCGTTTATGAAAAAACAATGGGTTCCAGCAAATATATATGTTAAAATCATATCCGGAAACAGTAATAATGCGGTCAATTATATTAATGACACATGGAGTAAATTCAGCAATGAACCTGTCAATATTACATTTTTAGATAAATGGTTTGACAACCTTTATGAAGAAGAAAACAATCTTGCCAAACTGGTCTCAATATTCGGATTAATCACTGTAATTGTAGCGGTTATGGGCGTTTACGGCCTGATCCTGTTCAATGCAAAATCGAAACGGAAAACCATTGCCCTGCACAAGATAAACGGGGCTTCGGTGTGGGAAGTCATTCTGATGCTGAACCGCGGTTTTATCATTCAGTTTGTGGTGGCTTATGCTTTCGCTGTTCCGCTGGCCTATATTGTTGTCCGGCGCTGGCTTGAGAACTTTGCCTACAAAACGCCGGTATATTTGTGGGTATTCATTGTTGGCGGTCTGCTTGTGTTCCTGATCACGGCATTGACCGTCAGTTACCAGAGCTACAAGGCCGCTACGGCAAACCCGGTAGAAGGAATAAAAACGGAATAATTCAAATTCATAATTCAAAATTTGTAACTACTCAGGTATCCTAAAAAAAGAAAAAAAAGGACAAAGCAGCCGCATCAAATTTTCAAGAATTTTTTCAGATAACCCATATCCAATGCAGCTTTATAAAGTCTCTTCCTGATGCTGTGTTTATCTTTCTGTTCAGATACGATGTGTAAGGCTATTTTCCTTAGAACGGAAAGGTTTTGCGAGGCATATCCTGCTCTGGCACGGCAGGCATCCTTTAAAAGTCACATCCAAATGCCAATGCAATTGATTTTCTATACTCCAGTGCCCTCTGATAAGTGAACAGAAATAAGCCGCCTTTGTTTCCTGTTCATCACTGATATAATATCGAACCTCCTGCGTAGCCTTTCCCTGTACTTCACACGTTTGGCTTCCGGACGGATGAGGGTTTTCAGATTCTTCCATGGCGCAAGGTTCTCTTCCGGCAGGAATTTACAGGCAGGAAGTATGCTGCATTTCCGGGTTTCTATGCGTCCGTGGTCTGCCTCAAGCGTTTCATGTACATCATACCCGTTATGCATTTTAAAGGCACATTCCACATCTTCAAACAGAGACTGTTGATTGTTTTTCAAGGCTAACAGATAGTGCCCGTTTTTCTCTACAATCAAACCGGCTATTTCACGTTGGGTTCCCATCGCGTCAATGGATACAACCGCATCCGTTATATTATGGAGTCCAGTGCAGCCGGAATAGCAGTAATCTCATTGGATTTATCCTCAACTCTCTCTTGGGCAATACAAAAACGGTTTTCACTCACCCGGACATTTATCTGTTTCCCCGGGTAGCAGGAGAAACACCCCGCTGTTTCTTACCGTTTATAACGATTTGTTTATCGGACAAATCTGTAAGAATATGATTGCCGTAAACATGTAAACAGGATTCCGGTTCATCGGGATTAATACTTTTGAATACACGTTCAAAGGTGTCTCCCGATGGGACGCCATTAGGCAAAGACAACAAATCACCCAGAGAAGAACCACGTTCTATACCAAACAAACGCATATCCTGATAATCGAAACCACCCGTTAAATAAGTACATAAACCGATCAATAATATATCGGACAGCAAATGAAGACAACGACCCGTAACACGGGAACCGATTTCAGCCCATCTTCATTGAAATAAATATTTTCTTTATATTTGCACCGAATTATATATTAAAAATATAAAATTATGAATCGGATAGCTTTTATTATTGTTCTGTCAGTCTTAATTTCGGCGGGATGCAGCAGAAACAGGGAGACTGTAATCAGCGGAACGTTTACCGGTAACCCGGATGTGAAAAACCTTTTTTATGACGTTCCCCTGTCGGGAACAAGTTATGGTGACTTCAGAGATACCCTGCATCCGGATGAAGCAGGGAATTTCGAACTGAAATTTGCTATAAACCAGCCTGTGTTTATCAGTATAAGGAGTATTGAGCCGTATATGTCTGCCAGGTATTGTTAAATTAATATTGATAACTCGTTATTAAGTTTCATCATCAGTAAATTTAAGGAAAAAACGATCATATAGTCCGCCTTACTGTAACATTTCGTTTTTCTATGAAATCTTGC
>JAISCL010000292.1 GCA_031265585.1 Tannerella sp.
GCAAGATTTCATAGAAAAACGAAATGTTACAGTAAGGCGGACTATATGATCGTTTTTTCCTTAAATTTACTGATGATGAAACTTAATAACGAGTTATCAATATTAATTTAACAATACCATTTTTAGTTTAGACTTCCTGAGCCATGAAACCCGTAATAGGGAATGACATGTCGGTAGCCGGAAAAAAAATCAGGAAGTAATCATTCTTTCTTTGATACGCGCTTTTTTACCGGTAAGCTGACGTAAGTAATACAGTTTGGTACGACGCACTTTACCTCTTTTGTTTACTACAATATTGTCGATAAAGGGTGATTCTATCGGGAAAATTCTTTCCACGCCTATATTTTCAGAAATCTTGCGTACGGTAAAACGTTTCTTTGTTCCATGACCGGAAATACGTATCACCACACCACGATATTGCTGTATACGTTCCTTGTTCCCTTCTTTGATGCGATAAAATACGGTAACCGTATCACCGCTGTTAAACGAAGGATGCTCCTTTTGAGTAGCAAATGCTGCTTCTGCGACTTTAATTAAATCCATTGTTATAGCTCTTTATATGTTAATAATGAACAAAACGCAACATAACGGGTCTCACTTTTCCCGACAGCGATTACGTAAAGCGGATGCAAAGATAGTAAAAATTTTAATCCCGGCAACTTTCAAGGTTCGTTTTTCAGCAATTTATTTATTTCGTATCCCTAAACTGTTTTTGGAATGGTGCAAAGATACAAAAATCAGCTGAATATCTGTATTCCGAACAGCGATACCGGTATATTTCCGTTTGCACGGTGGAGCTGTACCGTCAGGACGGAAGTGGTTACGGGGTTTTCCAGCCTGATTTCATTCCTGCTTGAGTGATTGTCCTGCGTTTCATAAATCACTTCCGGAGGCCCGTTATCCTCACGTCCGACTGCTCTATCGATACCTGTTCGTTCTTTTGAAATATAATGAATCCGTACCCGCTTTCTTTCCGCGTCAGGGAGAAATTGACGTCAATGACGGCTGTTCCCGCTTCCAGCGCGTATTCTTTGATAGACAGGCGCTCGTCCGGCGTGAAGTGATCCGCTCTTTGGCTGACGTGGAAGGCTACTTGCAGGACGGTCGGCTGGCCGGCTTTCACGTTGAAGGTGAATTGTGGCGTCTTGCCTTTGGGGATGGGGAGCATTATGGCTGTATGCTGATTCAGCGTCCTCCATTCGCTGTTTCCGGGGAGGGCGGACAGTGAAAGCGTTCCCGAGGTCGTGATTTTCGCTTCGCCGGCCAGGTCGCCGGGGAATGTCGCGTTGACGCCGGGTATGTATTGCCCCGAATGCACGAGCATCTGCTGCAGTTCGGCGATGTGTCCCTTTTCGTACACATCGCGCGGGGAAATGCTGTATTTCCGGCATAATACCGCTGCCATGGCTGCTGCCTGCGCGCATAATGTGCCGGTTGAAATGACCCTTGTGGAGCCAAATCAAGCGTCAGGTTGTCCACGTCCTTAAATTCCCCGGAGTTTTTGATATAGTCCCACACGCCGTAAACTACCCGCCATAATTCATCCTTGATTTTTTCGGAATCGAACACCCTGTCCAGGTCATCGCCCCATTCCAGCCACCACAGGCGGCACCCGCTCGAATCCCGGTAGATGCTTTTGAACCTCGGTATTTTGCCCGGGATATCTTTCAGGGCAAAGGCCGGCGCTACGTATTTTACCGGCCGGCCTGTATCCTTGCTGTAAAAATACATGGAATGGCCGAGCAGTTTTCCGTAATCGTCCGGCATGATGAATTTCTGGAGCTTCTGAAAACGGCGGTCTACACAGGAAGCTGATAAGCAAATAAGACCGTCAGGAGATTTTTACTTTTCGTGTAATGACAGACAAAAGAATATACAGCAGGATCGTTACGGAAATTCCGATGATGCCAAGGAATGTAACCGACAGGATGGCCGACAGGACAAGAATGTATTGCGGTTTGTTTTCTTTCCATGCAAAGGAGGATATTTTGAGCGAGAACATGGGGATTCCGGAGACGAGCAGGAAGGAAGTGGCTACGGCGCATAGCGGGAGGCTGACGAGAAGAACTTCGGGGGAGATGCCGGAGAAGATAAGCCCCTTGACGGCTTCTTCGTAATGGATGACCGCCGGGGAAAATGCCGTCAGGAGAGAGGCCCACAGGATGGCGTGCGCCGGGACGGGGAGGCCGATGAAAGACGTTTTCTGCCGTTCGTCGATATTGAATTTGGCCAGTCTCAGTCCTGAAAAGACGGGAATGGCGAATGCGGAAAGCAGGAACAGCCTGCCGGCCCATGCGTCATTCCATGAAAGGGCGTATATTAATTTGTCGAGAAAGCTGAACAGCATCATGCCGGGAGCAACGCCAAAGCTGATGATGTCCGCCAGCGAATCGAGTTCCCTGCCCATCGGGGAATAAGCTTTGAGGAGGCGTGCGGCCAGGCCGTCTGCAAAATCGAATACGGCGGCAGCGAACAGGGCCATCATGGCTCCGTAGTAATTGCCCGACAGGCCCAGGACGGAGGCGTAGAATCCAAAAGCGAGGCTGATACAGGTCAGCGTATTGGGGATATGTTTCATTTGTTTTCGGGATTAGGAGGGGGAGGAGATTTTAACTCTTTTGACGGGGCGGCCTGTTTGGGTGTGCAGGTGATTTTACCCAGGCGGGCGATCGGGGTTTGGTTTCCCGTCACTTTCTGATCCATTTCGACCAGTATTTCCGTACCTATGGGAAGGAATGTGTCCACGCGGGAGCCGAACTTTATGAAGCCCATTTGTTCGTTGACTTCACAGTATTCGCCTTCTTTCGCATAAGTCACGATCCGGCGCGCCATGGCTCCGGCGATTTGGCGGGTCAGCACGTCCACGCCGTAATCCGTTCTGATCACGATGGTCGAGCGTTCGTTTTCGGTACTGCTTTTCGGCAGGTAGGCCGCCTGAAAGCGTCCGTTCCGGTGATGGACGCATTTTACCGTGCCGTTTACCGGGAACCAGTTGGCATGCACGTTGAAAACAGACATGAAGATGGATACCTGCAGGCGTTTATCCCTGAAATACTGGTGTTCCTCGACCTCTTCTATTGCGACCACCGTTCCGTCCGCCGGGGCGATGACGAGGCCTTCGGAATCGTACGGGAAACGGCGGTAGGGACTGCGGAAAAAATTGAGTATGATCAGGTACAGGACGGTAGAGACGGTCAGCACGCTGTAGAAGATAAACTTATTCACTGTATAGAACAGGGCGAGGTTTACGATAAATAATACCGTAAACAGGGACAATAACAGGCCGGTCCCTTCCTTGTGCACTTTAATTTTTCTTCTGATACGACGCATTTCTTTTTAAATGTGGCAAAAGTATGGTTTTTTTCTCTAAAAATAAAAAAAAGGCAGTCAAAAAATACACTTTTCGATTTCATCAAGTGTGATATACCACAGGAAACCTTCCACATCCGGATAGCCCATTTCGCGGATCAGGGACATGTATTTCTCCATCTGACGGCGGTGGAATGGCTCCTTCTGTCCGCCGGATTTATAGTCTACGACGGTGACGTGCCGGTTTTTGCCGGTCATGATCCGGTCGGGACGCTGCGACGTTCCGTTTCCGGACAGTATTTCGGCTTCGTTCATCACCTGCATGGAGCCGTCGAACCAGTTTTTTACCGTGTCCCGCCCGGTCAGGGCGATCAGTTTCTGTTCCAGCGCATGATATTCTTCCCGGCTGATGATTCCCGACGCATACTGTTCCGAGAGGGCGGGGACGATGTCGTCAACCGTTTCAATACGGCTTAGCAGATCGTGTATCAGCAATCCGTATTTGCGTTTTTCGTCATGAAGGAAGCCTCCCCGGCGGTGCAGCCGGAGCTGCAGGCGGCGGTCGGGCGATACGGAGTGGAAGCGTTTCACGGGCAGTTCTTCCGTGTCGGACGGTGAGGGGCCGCCGGAGGCTGTCCGCCACCATGTGCCGCGTTCGTACAGATCGCTTCCGCCATCCGGCGAATCTGCCTGCAACCCGTCCCAAAGGAGGCGTGAGATGGTTGCCGCTTCGGTTTTCGGACGGGGCGCCATGACGATGAGTTCTTCTTTTGCGCGGGTGAAGGCGACGTACAGCGTATTGAGGTTGTCCATAAAGGCGTGCAGTTTTTCGTGAAAATAGTCGGGGGCAAAACAGGTGTTTTTCAGGACGGGGCCATACTTTACCGGTATCAGGCTTAGCCTGTCGAACGGCTTCTGTCCGGTGCGGCACCAGATAATCGCCTCTTTCTGGTCTGTTTTCCATTCGGCGAAGGGAATAATGACCGCTTTAAACCCGAGGCCCTTGGATTTGTGTATGGTCATGATCCGGATGGCGTTCTGGGAGTCGGGGGTTGCGATTTTTTTCCGGTATCCCGTACTGTTCCACCAGGAGAGGAACTGTTCCGTACCGGCTGTTTCGCCGGCGGCATATTCGGCTACCGAGTCGAGGAAGGCCTGTATGAAGACAATTTCGTTTTCGGGTATGTCCTTTTCAAAGAGCCGGAATATTCCTTCGGCAAGTTCATACAGGGGGCGGCCGGCCAGTTTGCGGAGTTGTTCGGCCGTATCGGCCGGGAAGGGGCGGAACAGGTCCGGCGTGTGAACGGCGTGTTTTTTTCTCCGTAAAACGGCGTGCAGGAGGAGGGCCATGTAACGGTTGCTTTCGACGTCCGGCTGATTCAGGTAATGGAGCATGGCCACCAGCCAGCGGACGGAGGGGGACGAGCTGACCGTTAGCGAATCCTCCGAGATAATATCATACCTGTAACCGGATTCGGGATGCGCCTCTTTGTATTCGAGCAGCGTTTCCGCGGCCTGCAGTCCTTCTTTCCCGGTACGGGTCAGGATGGCGATGTCGCGCAGTTCATATCCGTTGTCCTGTAATTTTTCGATGGTGCGGGGCAGTTGTTCCAGGCTGGCTTCCTGCCACGTTTTATCTTCGTCGCCGGCGAGGAACCGGATCCGTACATGTCCGTCTAACGGCTTTGAGACGTGCTGCAGTGCATCCCTGTAGGCGGAAACGATGCGGACGCGGTATTCGCTTTTTTCGCTTTCCGGCAGGGACGACTGTTCCAGTTCTTCATTGTACGACTGCTGCAGAAGGGCCGGCACGGCACGGAAGAGGCTGTTGTTGAATTCTACAATATGGCGGCAGCTGCGCCGGTTTACGTCCAGCTTTTTTTCGGTCACCTGCCGGGGGAAATCTTTCTTGACCTGCCGGTCAAGGAGCGTCCAGTCCGAATTGCGGAAACGGTAGATGCTCTGTTTGACATCTCCTGCAATCAGGTTGCTCCGGCCACTGTCGAGGCTGTCTTTCAGGAGGGGGCGGAAGTTTGCCCACTGCATGCCGCTTGTATCCTGAAATTCGTCGATCATGTAATGTTCGATGCGCGTACCCGTCTTTTCGTAGATAAAGGGGATTTCACTTCCGTCAATCACTTTATGGAGCAGTTCCGTTGTGTCGGCGATGAGCATTTTGTTATTGTCCTCGCGCCATGCCGCGATATGCTGCGCCAGGTCGGTAAAGATGCCGAGCGCATAGAAATTGCGTGCAATTTCGCTTGCCGTATAATAGTCCGTCAGGTGGTCAAAGAAAGAAACGGTGCGGGCTGTCAGTTCATTCATTCCGCCGGCATAGATTCGTCCGGCGGCCTGCTGCTGCCCGGCGGAGGCTGTTTTTGAGAGGTATCCTTCCGGGTTGTCAACCAGGCTGCGGAAGGTGGCTGAGGGTTCCTTCATTTCTCCTGCGGCCAGTTTTTCGAAGTAAAGGAAGGGAGAGCGGCTGCCGTTTTTGAAATCCGAAGGCTTCATGCCGTGCCGCTTCATGAGTGAGAGGCCTTCTTCGCCCAGTTCCCGGGCCGCTTTTTGCGTGGACTGTATGATGCGGTAGAGGTCTTTGCGGTAATCCGTCAGGAAATCTTTCCGTTTGAGTTCTTCCCGCGCCTCGTCGCTGCGCGATTTGTAGGTCTCCTTAAACAGCTGCCCGCCCAGCCGGATGATATCGCGGCGTATATCCCAGCTGCCTCCTTCTTCGATTTTATCTTCCGTAAAGCGCAGCAGCCAGTCCATCAGTGCGGCGTTCTCCTTTTTTTCGAGTCCGGAAAGCATGTTTTCCACTGCTTCTTCCATCATTTGATTTTCGTCCAGCTCGATTTTATAATTTCCCTGCAGGCCGATTTCGCGGGTGAATGTCCGTATGGTGCGCTGGAAAAAATGGTCGATGGTGCTGATGTTAAATGCGGAATAATCGTGCAGTATGGCGATTAGCAGTTCCCCTGCCCGGCGGCGTATTTCCGCTTCGCTTTGCGCTCCGTTGCCGGAAAGCAGGGGCAGGTAGTCCGACGGCTGATGGCCGGCAAGGCGGAAGAGTTCGTCGATGATGCGTTCTTTCATTTCTGCCGTCGCCTTATTGGTAAAGGTCACGGCGAGGATCTGCCGGTGCCGTTCCCTGCCGCGGAAGAGCAGGGAGAGGTACTCTCCGGTCAGCGTATGGGTTTTCCCCGTTCCTGCAGATGCACTGTAAAGCGTAAGCATGGGATCAGGCGTTCATTATTTTAACTCCGTATCCTTCTCCGGCCAGTATGTCGGCCACTTTCCGGCGGACATCTCCCTGGATGATGATTTCGCCCTCCCCGGCCGATCCTCCCGCGCCGCATTTCATCTTCAGCAGTTTGCCGAGGGCCGCCAGGTCTTCGTGCCTGCCGCGGAAACCGGTAATGAGCGTCACTGTCTTGCCCCGGCGGTTTTTTTTATCGAGTGAGATCCGCAGTGACTGCTTTCCGTTCGGAAGCGTATCCGCTTCGCGTTCTTCGCCGCCGGTATCGTATTTAAAATCGGGATTTGTTGAATAGACCGTTCCCAGGCGGTCTTTCCAGTTGTTATTTTTCATTGAGCGTTGTGTTGAAAATTCATTTCTGTTTTTTTTTGTTTGGTAGAGACGCGATGCATCGCGTCTCTACGCTATAATGAACGTGACGGTTCTGTTGCCGCGGTATTTGCCTTTGCCGCGGATGATGCACTGGGCGTTTCCCGCTTTTACGTTGTGTTTGAAGGCGAAGTTGAAGTCTTTGCCCGGTTCCAGTGTAACGGCGCCGTCGCGGGGGGTGGTATACAGCACGCGGGGCGTCGGCGTGACGGGCTGGCCGGTGTATGCCTGCGGTTCGATGGGATCAGGCTCGGCGCGGGCGATGTTATACCTCACGCAGTGGTACTCGCTGTTAAGATAGTTGATTTCGGGATTCAGCCTGTCGATCAGTGCGCCGTAATCGGGCGACAGTCCCAGCACTGCACCGGAGTTGACGAGGGCGACGATCCGGCGCCAGACGCCTTCGATGCCGCGGCGCACGACGCGGAATCCTTCTTCGGGCTTGAGCAGCGTTTTTGCTTCGCGCTGTTCCATCAGGTTGATGAACGTGTTCAGCGCTTCGCTGATTTTTCCCGGCCATCTTGTCAGGCCGGTGGTCGTTACGTCGGCGCTGAGGTCTCCGTTGAGATGCCGGAGAATCGCATTCACGGCGCCGACTTCCTGCAGGTAGGGCTTTTCGATCACCCTGCCGTAGCTTTTGATCATGATGTAGAGGCGTTCGGCGGCGGCGATCATGGTGCGATCCGTATCGTAGCGTGCGCCGTTGACCTGGATCGAAAATCCGGTGATTGCCCGGTCGAGACGGATGTTTGCGCCGGCAATGGCGTCTGTCAGCGCACTTTTACGGTACCACATGACACAGTCGGTTTCCTTTCCGAACCAGCTGTTCAGCTCGCCGGTCAGCGGCCCCAGTGTATTTTTCACGGCGGGACCCGCTTTCGCTATTTCTCTTGTTGCCCGGTCAAAAAATTCGTGATGCGCACCGTTGGGCAAATAACTGAAGACTAAAGCTTCAAACTGTTTCATAATATATAATTTTAAGTTTATAAATCGGTAAAACCTGATGTCGGCAGCAATCCGTACATCCCGGATTTCTTCCCCGCGCCGCGAGCGCTAAATCCGGCGCTCCGGATTTCCTCCCCGTGCCGCGAGCGCTACATCCGGCGCTCCGGATTCCTTCCCCGTGCCGCGAGCGCTAAATCCGGCGCTCCGGATTTCTTCCCCGTGCCGCGAGCGTTAGATCCGATGCTCCGGATTTCCTCCCCGTGCCGCGAGCGTTAGATCCGATGCTCCGGATTTCCTCCCCGTGCCGCGGGCGCTAAATCCGGCGCTCCGGATTTCCTCCCCGTGCCGCGGGCGCTAAATCCAACGCTCCGGATTTCTTTCCCGCGCTGCGAGCACCAGATCCGGCGCTTCGGATTTCTTCCCCGTGCCGCGGGCACTAAATACGACGCCTCAAATTTCTTCCCGGAAGCACAGGCATAAATTTTAAGCCACAAAGATAATAAACCGCTCAGGAATTGAAGCTGTAAAATCAAAAAAAAAATCCACCGGACATAAAATGAGCAGGAAATATAAAATAAATCCGCGGCAGAACCGTTTTCAGGATAATTATTTACCTCTAATCAAAAAAGAAATGAAATCGATCGTTACCATCTTATTATGTACAGCCGTTCTCTGTTCATGCGGAAAGCAGCAGCAGCAGCAGGCGGCGCCGTCTCCGGCGGAGGCGTTCGTCCGCGTATCCGGCCCGGACCTGCTGAAACCCGACGGCAGCAAACTCTTCATCCGGGGCACGAATCCGGGAAACTGGCTCAATCCCGAAGGCTACATGTTCGGCTTCCGTAAAACGAACTCCCCGGAAGGCATTAACCGGATGTTCTGCGAACTGGTCGGCCCGGATTTCACGGCCGAATTTTGGAAACAGTTCAAGGATCACTATATTACCCGCGAAGATATCCGGTTTATCGCCTCCACAGGCGCTAATACCATCCGCCTGCCGTTTCATTACAAGCTGTTTACCGACGAAGATTATATGGGACTGACAGCCGGGCAGGACGGCTTCGCACGGATGGACAGCGTCGTTCGCTGGTGCCGGGACTGCGGCCTGTACCTGATCCCGGACATGCACGACGCGCCGGGCGGACAGACGGGCGATAACATAGACGACAGCTACGGCTATCCGTGGCTGCTGGAGAGCGAAGCAAGCCGGCAGCTGTTTTGCGACATCTGGAAAAAGATTGCCGCCCGCTACCGGGATGAAACCGTCATCCTCGGATACGACCTGATCAACGAACCGATCGCCCCGCATTTCGAAAACACGGAGGAACTGAACGCCAAACTCGCCCCCCTCTACAAGCGCGTGATCCGCGCCATCCGGGAAGTGGACGCGAACCATATCATCCTGATAGGCGGCGCGCAGTGGAACGGCAATTTCAAGCCGCTGCAAAACGTATCCTTCGACGACGACAAGCTCATGTACACCTGCCACCGCTACGGAGGCGAACCTACGAAGGAAGCGATCGGGCGGTTCATCCATTTCCGCGACAGCGTAAACCGTCCGATGTATATGGGTGAAATCGGCCATAACACGGACGAATGGCAGGCCGCCTTCTGCCAAACAATGGAAGAAAACAACATCGGATACACCTTCTGGCCATACAAGAAAAAAGACGGTTCCTCCTTCGTCGGCATCCGTCAGCCGGAAGGATGGCAGGCCGTGATTGACTTCTCGGAAGCCCCGCGAACCACCTTCCGGGAAATCCGCGAAGCCCGCCCCGACCAGGCCGCCGCCCGCCGTGCCATGCTTGATTTCATCGAAGCCTGCAAGTTCCAAAACTGCATCCCGCAAAACAGCTATATCCGCTCCTTAAAACTGCAGGCAGAATAAATCCCGCGCAAATCCCGGACCTTGCCATGCCGGCAGGAAAAAACAATCCTTCTGCCGGGATTTTTTACAGTTCTGTCGCCGAGAGTTCGGCGAAGGCCTTCTGATAGTCGCGTTCGGCGGCCAGGGCGCGGTTTACCGTGTCGTAGTAGAGGGCTATCTCGAGGATATAGTCCAGCAGGGAGATTTCGCCGGCATCCAGGGCTTTTTTCAGGAGGTCGGTATTATTGACTGCGGCCAGCGAGCGGCGGTACTGTCCGGCGGTTACCTTCAGTCCGGCGGCCCGGCCGTAGAGGGTTTGGAGCTGGCTGTGGAACTGCCGGCGGCTGTCGGTTGCACGCGATTCGGCGGCGGCTACGGAGGCGCGGGCCTGCCGCACGCGGTGCCTGTTTTCCCACAGGGGGACGGAGAGGCCGAGCATAAGGCCCTGGTACTGCTGTCCGGCTACTTTTTCGCTCATGTATCCGGCGGAGAAAACGGGGAGGTTCATGGCCTTATTTAATGACACGCGCCTTTTGCCGAGTTCGATTTCCTGCCGGGCGTATTCCAGCGCGGGATTCTTTCCGGCAGCCTGCGCAAACCAGTCGTCGAAGCGGGCGGGAAGGGGGTCGTCGCCGTAGCGGTCGTCGTCCAGCGCCAGGTCGATTCCTCCGTTCAGTCTTTTGAGGTGCGAAAGCAGGGTGTTCCGTTCTACGTCGATGCGGGATATTTCGCCCTGCACGGTCGACAGGTTGAGCTGTGCCTTGTTATATTCCAGCCGGCTGGCGTCGCCCCTGTCCAGGCGCGACTGGTAGCCTTCGGCGATCGTTGCGGCGTGCTGCAGGCGCACATCCAGTTCCCGCCGGAGGGCGTTGCAGTAAATCAGTTCGATGCAATAGAGCTTTGCTTCCAGCAGGATCTTCATGCGGCCGGATTCGTATTGCAGTTCTACCAGCCGGTTTTGTCCGCCGGCTACGCGGCTTTTCATTCCGGCAAGGGTGGGGATGTCGAAATCCTGCTTGATGCTGAGGTCTGTCCGAGCGCCTGTTTCGCCGGGTTTTCCCCAGAGGTAGTTGAATCCCATACCGGGACCGGACAGGGAGATCCCCGTCCGGTTTCCCAGCTTCTGCGCTTCGGACGTTTCGCGAAGCGCTTTCAGGGTGGTGTTGTTTTTTTCGATGGACGACAGGACTCCGTTCAGCTGGGGGTTGGAAGTTGAAAGTTGAGAGTGATTCCCGTCCTGCGCGAAAAGGAGGGGACTCCCGGCGATTATCATTGCGATTGATATTATTATTGTCTTCATTTTATATTTAATTTAAATTATTATTCCG
>JAISCL010000184.1 GCA_031265585.1 Tannerella sp.
AAATCCGAAAATTTTTGTGATTTGTCGCTTTTTCATTTCTCAAACTCCATCAACCGAAAATTTTCCCCTCAAATTCGCGGCCTGATTAAAAAAAGATATCGCTCTTTTAAGACATCCTCTTCATAAATGAATAATTTTTCATTGCCTGATTATTTTTATGGTTAGTAAATCGTTTCCTGCGGAGATTTGCAGCAGATAGAAGCCCGACGCTATCCCGCTCAGGGAGACAGCGCTTTCGGGGTTGTCCGGCAGCGTGGTCATTTGCCGGAGAGCGCTGTTCAGGGCATACACCCTGCAGGTGCGCGGCATGTGGGCAGTCGTTCCGAAACGGATGCGTACCGACTGTGTCGGCGGGTCGTAATACGCTTGTATTGCCGTCGCGCCCTCTACGGGAGAACTTGCCGAATCGTCGTCACCGCCACTGCCACTGCCACCGCCATTGTCATCGTCATTGTCATCGTTGTCGTCATCACCATTTCCGTTGTCGTCGTCGCCACTGTCATCGTCGTCGTCATTGCCCGCCGTCATCTCGTTCTTCGTGGCGGGGTGTGTGACGCCGAAAGAGAGCGAAGGATTGCTCAATGCCAGCGACAGGTAGACATTGGTAAACACTTCGTCGATGGATACGGTGCAGGCGACACCGGCCTGTGAGAGACTGCCACCGCCGGCAAGTACGACCTGTTGTACATGTAGCGGGACAGACGGCAGCAGGCACAGCAGATAATATGCCAGATAAATGGACAGTCGAATCATTGAATAATTAAATTTTTTAATCATAGGATTGTTGAATTATTATGTTCTGTTTCTTATTTCCGATAAATCACTTTGACGCTTTGCCTGCCGGTCGTCACGATATGAAAGACGGTTGGGATACGCAAACTGGTAAGAGGGTATTCCGGGACGTCCGGCAAATGACAGGTTCGGCATTAGCAGGAATGGGATGGCCTTTGTTTTATGGCTGTGAACAGGAAAATTTTTACTGATATATTAACAAAAAAAGAAATCTATGTTTAACTTTTGTCTCTATCGATTCATCGCGCAAAAAGTCTGTGCCTTTCCGATAAAAACACAGTATGTTTTACCTAAAAACACAGTATGTTTTATACAAAAAGACAGTATGTTTTATATGAAAACACAGTATGTTTTTATCGGAAAGGCTATATGTTTTTATTCATGCTGAATTTCAGTGTTTTGAGTTATAAATTTTATTTTTAAACGATTTAAATATTTAACATTATGAAATACAATACCGTACTCAGGGCGAATCCGCAAAACCGGAATGCTGCCCGGAAGAATTATGCCATCCCGGTGTATATCGGTGAAATAGATCTGAAACGTATTGCTGCGGAGATTGCCGCTCTGTCGTCGCTCAGTTCGGGCGATGTGTATAATGTGCTGATCAACTTCACGGAAGCATTGCCCAAATACCTGAAAGACGGCTACAAACTCCGTCTGGGCGATTTCGGCATCTTCAAGGTCTTTCAGCAGCGAAGGCGTGGACGACGCGAAACAGATCGTGCCGGCACGCATCCGTAGCCGCAGGGTATTATATACTCCCCGGAAAGGACATCAAGACATCTCTCGAAGGAATGCACTTTAAACTGGAATCACCGAAGTAAACTGTATGGGAAGCCTGCCCCCAGCCCTGCCCGTCGATTCAGGGCTGGGGGGCATCCCTTTCCGTCAGGTGCTACCGATAAAATAAAAGAAGCGCGTCGATTCTGATATTTTGCTTTGTTTCCAAAATGCGCTATATTTGCAGCATAATAGAAACAAAGTAAAGAAATGATCTTTCTGGAATTTAAGGATAAGATGTTTGATTTGGCATGCTTCAATATCTATCAAGTATATGCATGGCGACCCGATTTTGACCGGAATAACTTTACCCGCTGGGTGAAGAAAGGCTACCTTATCCGGTTACGGCAGGGATATTTTGCCTTTTCGGAATATAAGAACAGGCCGGATTATTCCCTTTATTTTGCCCATCGGATTTATCGTCCGTCCTATATCAGCCTGCACACAGCATTGGCCTTTTACGGAATGATACCGGAGGCGGTGGTGCAGATTACGAATGTGACATCGCTAAAAACGGCCTCATTTAGTAACGACTTTGGCGAATACTCGTATAAGAACATCAAAGAAAATCTGATGTTCGGGTACGAGTTAAAGCCAATGGCGGACAACCGCTCCATACCGTTTGCCATACCTGAAAAAGCCTTGCTTGATATGCTGTATCTTTATCCGTTTTATGATAATGAACAGGAGTTGGAGGAGTTACGCCTGGATGAAGATTACCTGCACGATGATTTAAACAGGGATTTACTGATGGATTACTGCACCAGGTTTCAAAGCAAAGCGCTTGATTGTCGGGTAAAACTACTTTGTAAGACGTATGATTTATGATACGGATTGAACAGATAAGAGGTTACTTTCCGGTTCAAATCCGTGAGAGTTCGATTTTTGACAAATACATCCTGAAAGAGTATTTGCAGTTGATGATGCTGGATTATCTTTCTTCCACACCATACATTCGGAAGATGACTTTTATCGGTGGGACAAGCCTGCGTTTGGTAAAAGGAATAGACCGCTTTTCCGAGGATTTGGATTTTGACTGCAAAGACCTGTTGAAAGACGAGTTTATTGAAATGACAAACGGAGTAATCCGGTTTTTAGAACGTTCAGGGCTGCGGGTGGAAGCAAAGGATAAAGACAATCCGAAACTGACGACTTTCAGACGTAATATCCATTTCCCGGAACTGTTGTTCGATTTAGGATTGAGCGGACATAAGGAAGAACGCTTTTTGATTAAGATCGAATGTCAAGACCAGGGAATTATTTATCCTCCGGTTATCACAAATATTAAAGGTTGCAGATTCTTTTTCCCGTTTCCTGTTCCTTCCGATGGAGTACTGTGCAGCATGAAAATTGCTGCCATGTTAGCCCGTTCCAAAGGGCGTGATTTTTACGACCTGATGTTTTTATCGGCGCAGACAAAACCGGATTACGATTTTCTGTCGAAACGTTGCGGAGTATATAATTTGCAAGAGTTCAAACAGGCAACAGCCGAATTGCTGAAAACGGTCGATTTGAAAAAGAAGCAAAAGGATTTTGAACACTTGTTATTCAATAAGGCTAACAGTGAGAAGATTTTGCGATTTGAAGAATTTGTAGATTCACTAACGGAATAATCAAATCTTCTGTGTGTGGATATCACCCGGCTCATCTTCTTTCTGAGGATTCTTCAGCACCTCAATCGCCTTTTCATGCTCTGCCTTGAGTGCCTTTTCCCTGTCCGAAACAGCCTTTGCCGACACCGAATTGATATTCGCCTGCACCTTTTTATGCATCGACACGATTGATTCCACTTCCGTATCAATCTGCGATTCATCGGTAATTTTTTTACCGTAAATCTCCGAATAAGCCTCCAGCGTTTTTTTCGCTATGCTGGTCAGCCCATTTTTTCCGTCCGACACAGCGGCTTTCAATTTTAAAAAGATTTTTTCTTTCATAATAAATGCCCCTTTGTTATAAAATAGAAAACAGTGTCACAAACAGGGGGCATTTTGACCGGAGAATGACCGTAAAAAAGGCAAACATGCGTTATATCACCTTTGGGGCATATTTAATTTATATATTATTAACTATTCATCGTCGGAAATTAACGTGTATGATTGAAAAATAGTTGTATCTTTGCAATGCGGAAGTCATTTTTCGCATCATAATTTTCAGGGCGTTACGGTATGTTTATCGGGTTCGATTCCCGAACGTTCACCGAGATAGATGAGGGGGGAGTACTGGTGGAAATCCTGTTGGGTAAGTCCTCACGTTCTCGACCAGTCCGGCGGGGGGGCGGCGAAAAGCGCAAATACGCAGCATAGGGGGGCTATTCATTTAGCCCCTTTTGTTTTTCTCCAAAGCAATTTCAAAAGTCCGTTTTTGTCTATTCTGTAAATATCCGGCATTTTGCTTGTTTGTCCTTTTAAAAACTTGCCTGCTTCCCTTGTTATTGCATTGTTTAACAAAATGGATTTGTTTTCGTCTGTGAAATAGAATATTGCATTATCTGCTTTCCGGGCATCTCTTATTGCGTCTCTTATCCTATGCTCCGACGCTTTTTCAATATATTTTATGTCCCAAGTTCGGCCATCAAATTTAATATCCGGGCTTTTACTTCCGCCTTCCGGCAAAAACTCTACCTGCTTGCTGTTGTATTTAGCAAGCATTTTTCCGACAATTTTTTCAGCGTTGCCACCCCCTGCAGTTTTTGCAAATTGATGTCTTTTGTGGTAAACACTAAAACCGCCACTGTGTTCGTCGAAATACGCCTTCTCCCAATCCTTTGAATCATAAGCATTATATCTGGATTTGGCAGCCTCTAATATATGGGGTCGTTCCTCCATACTGTTTATTTTATTCACTTTTATTCCTGCAAATTTAGCATTATCCTGCAAAAAATAAGGCAATGTCCCCTGATTATCAAATCTTCAACAAAAAATTTGGCGTTATGGAAATATTCGAAAATATATGTACATTTGCCTGAATAAATAAAATATAGGGAAATATCAAGACAAAAATACAGGATAATATGAAAAATAATACATTACAGAAAATTATACTGCGCGCGATACCGTTCTATGCACAATGCAGACTGAATGCAAAATCGGATACTCCACGGTATTGGCTGCACAAATCGAACCGGCTGATAATCTGCCTGATTCTCTTGCTCTTTGCAACGAGCAGTCAGTCGCAGCAGCGAAGAACGAATCTGCCGACTCTCTATTTAACAACTGAAAATGCAGCGTCCATATCGAATAAGGAGACCTGGGTTCCCGGAACGGTTACGGTAGTCAGTGCCGATGCATCGGAAAACTTGAATATGGCCATGGAGATACGCGGAAGAGGAAATTCGACCTGGGGTATGGCGAAGAAACCCTACCGCATCAAATTAGATAAAAAGACGCATTTGCTGAATTTGCCCGCAGAAGAAAAAAACTGGGTATTGCTGGCCAATTATGCCGATAAAACACTGATCCGAAATGTCGTCGCTTTCAAAATAAGTGAAATGCTCGGTCTTGAATTTACACCTTCCGCCCGCTTTGTCGATGTAGTGCTGAACGGGCAATATTCAGGCAATTATATGATTACTGACCAGGTAGAAGTAGCTGATTTTCGAGTGCCCGTACAGAAATTAAAACCGGCGGATATCGTACTGCCGGCCCTGTCGGGAGGATACCTTCTCGAAATGGATGGATTTGCCGAACAGGAAGCTGTCTGGTTTTTCACGGACAAAGCGCTGAAAGTAACGGTTAAATATCCGAAAGACGACGAAATCCAAACGCAACAGTTGAATTACATTCAAAACTTCACCCAAAATTTTGAGACCGTTTTATTTTCGGATGATTTTAATGATCCGGACGCCGGCTACCGGAATCTGGTTGATACCGCTTCGTTAATTAACTGGTACATTGCCTGCGAACTAACCGGAAATCCCGATTCCTTTTGGAGCACATACCTTTATAAATACCGCGATATTGACCGGTTTTATTTTGGTCCTTTATGGGATTTTGATATCGCTTTTAATAACGATAACCGACTGGGCGACGCCCTCTACTCCTTAATGCGGGAAAGAGCGCACGATCCGAAAACCTGGATTCAGCGCATCTGGTTGGACAACTGGTTTAAATCGGCGGTGAATCGCCGCTGGATAGAATTAATCAATGACGGGCGCTTGCTGGAACAACTCCTCGACTACATCGACAAAACGGCCGCCTTAATCGACGAGTCACAACAACAAAATTTCGATCGCTGGAAAATCTTAAATACGGGAGTTTATCTCGAACAATACCTTTTTCCAGACTATGAAGAAGGAGTAGAATACTTAAAGCATTATCTGACGGACAGAGTAAATTTCCTGACCGGCAGTTTTGCCCAATTCCGACCGGAAGAACCGTCTCTGCCGTTTGTGGCGGAAAATTTTTATTACAGAATAATGAATAAAGGCACCAATAATGTCATTGACGTAGCCGGTAAATCGCTTGATCCGACCGCCAATTTGTGCATGTGGGCGCCCATACCGAACGATTACAGCCAAATGTGGGAAATCAAACCGCTTGGGAACGGACGATTCCAAATCATTAACCGAAATTCAAAACTGGCAATTACCGGAAATGGACGGGAACATAATTTGATACAAACAGTATCTAATCCGGAGAACGAAGCTCAGCAGTGGAAAATTACCGCCGTTTTTACCGGTAATATTTATGGTTTGGAAAATGTCGCTTCGGCTTATTCCGCAAACAACAGTGGAGGCGGAATGGATAATGGCACTCCAGTTATCGAATGGGACAATAATATTTTCTCCCGGGAAAAAATCAATCAACACTGGTATATACAGAAAGTCGAACGAATCGCCCCCCCAACTTCTAATCCCCGGATTACAAATAATGCGCCGCTACGGATCTACCCTAATCCCGCCAAAGACTACCTGCACATCGAATGGGGAACACACGTTTTCGATTTGCCGGTCGCAATCTTCAGTATCGACGGGAAATGCGTATATAACACGAATATAAAAGATCATTCCGGATTATCCACAATCCGGATCAAAGACTCCTCGATTCGACCGGGAACCTATATTGTAAGAATAGGAACCCATTCGGAAAAGTTAGTCATAACGCATTAGAAAAAAACTGCTTATCTCCTTCACTCAAGTTGTTTCCCGCACGATATTGTTATATTCCACCGGTTCAGTTTGTATAAGCCAGCAAAACAGCTTTCCTCTGAAAGTCGATGATTTTCTATTAAACCTAAAAGCAAACTCATCCGGATTCTTCGTTGACGTTGCCTGCATGGAATTTCTTAAATCATTCAACTGTTTTGTAGCGAATCTATTGATATTGGAGAATTTTATCCAGGCGACGGCTCAGGTCTTTCAATTCTTCTGCGGTTTTGGAACTGCCCTGTTCGGTTGTAAGCCAGCCGCCGGTGTAGTGACGACTTACCTCCGCCATTACTTCTTTCCAGCGGACATCACCTTCCGTCAGCAGGGCGTCGAATCCGGCCCAGCGCCCTTCCCTGTCGGCTTTCTGCCTGCTAAATTCCTTAATATGGATACGTCCGATCAGGCTTCCCAGCGCCGGGATCCAGTGTTCCGGCCATCCGTATACAAGGATATTGCCGCAGTCAAAATACATGCGGACAAAAGAACTGTCAAACTGTTCCAGATACATCCGCATTTCTACCGGGCTTAGTAAAAAATTATTCCACACGTTCTCTATACAGATCTTTACCTGCATTTCTTCCGCTACAGGCACCAATTCTTTGATACATTCGGTCGAGCGTTTCCAGCA
>JAISCL010000379.1 GCA_031265585.1 Tannerella sp.
AGAACGTTTTTTGCAGAGGTGAGCACTAAATATGCCATGGATCTAAACGAACTGTTAACGCTAAAATTTCAATTCTTTGAGGATCGCAATGCACAAAACCTTACCGCGTGAAGTATAAAATCTTTTGCTATTCCAACCGTTCTTGCACGAATCAGAGCGCCGAATCCCCAAATTCCCATTTCTTTTTCGAGAAGGTCATTCGTAAAATCAAGGGAATTTTTTTCAAGAAAAGTCCTGTTAAATATGATTTTATCTTCGTCTCCTTCCATGAAATCACGCCCTTCAATAATTTCAACATCAAAAAAACGGAAAAAGTTTTGTTCTACTATCCATACTATGTAATTTATCGGATCGTCATCAAGAACGCCGTCCATAACAGGCATATCATCGCCCGTCAAAGCTGAAGAATACGTAATATCGAGGATCGCGGGATTTTTTCTTAGTTCGTTTTCAAAAGGTTTCACATCATTCCCGTTAATTTTAAATATTGCATCTTTAAGCAGTATAACATTTTCTTTTTTGCCTTTATCTACCCAGTTTCCTGTGTTATTTTGCATATAATCATGTTGTATTTTAATAAATCCGGCCGTAATCAGTAAAAAAATAGCCGCCGTAAACTGTATGACAATAAGTACATTCTTTAAGGTTTTAGCTCCGGGAGAGACGGCGAAAGAGCCGGAAAGCGCCATCACAGGCTTAAAGTGTGTTGAATAAAATGCAGGATACATTCCGATCAGAAAACCGGCGATCAGGGATGCACCCGCAAAAGCCAGCAATAGACCGGAATTGTTCGCCAGCGATAAATCTGCCTGTAAAAACTCCTTCACAACGCCATTGTTGGAATAATAGATAAACAGCAGGGACAGCAGAAATGCCAGAAGGGATATAAAAACAGTTTCCATCGCAATGGAGAATTTCAGGAACAGGGGATGTTCTCCATGTATCCGCCTTATATTAAAACTTTTCAGCCTGGCAGGAGCTATCGCTACAGAAAAATTGATAAAATTAATATACGCAATAATCATCAGTAAGATCCCAACTGCCAGTAAAGACAAAGTTGTGCTGCGACTAATCTGTCCTTCTACGGGAAAGGTGAGGTGTACATCGGGTAATGCAATAAGTTTCAGATTTTCGTACATGGAATTTTCTTCATCCTGCCCGGCAGTACGAATTTTATTCGTTACTTTATTTTTATCGTCGGGATTCATTTCAATATAGAATGTTAACATATACACATTCAGGTCATTTTCCAGCAGATGGGCAAGATAGATTCCGTTTTTCAGGCTGCAGTTTTCCGGGAAATCCTTACACACGGCAACAACCGTTAGAGGCGACGTTTGACCGTGGAAGAAGAAAAATTTACCGAGAGGGTCTTCTTTTCCGAAAAATTTCTTTGCAGCGCTTTCCGTCAGCAGGACGTTCTCTTCGGAAATAAACGTCTGATGAACATCTCCTGCAATGATTTCGGGAGTGAACATATCTATAAAACTGGGGCTTATATATGCCAGTTCTTCTTTCAATTCACGTTTACTGCCGTTAACCGGGTCTTCCACATCAAATGAATGCTCGAAATAGGGATCTCTCTTGACACGGCAGAAATTTTTCACTTCCGGAAATTGTGTCACAATATGTTGGACTCCTTCAGGATTTATTTTATACCATCCACGGTCGGCGGAATATGCGGAAGCCAGAAAAATGTTGTCGGCTTTTTTGAACTTCCGGTCATAGCTTAAATCATAATACGTCTGAAGCATAATCACAAAGAGTGCCGCAAAGGCAATGGCTAACCCCAATATACTCAATATGCTTGAGGTGGTAAACCGCTTTAAAACGATGATGAAATTACGTATGATCTGTTTCATTTTCTTTAATTATTCGTTTATTTTTCTATTTTCACTCAATTATTGTGCCAAAGAAATAAAAAATTAATAATCAACCCTGTAAGGCCGGCACAAAAGATCGGACTGTCCAATTATTTGACACTCGTGTCTAATTTTTTTACAGTCTTACTCCATTTTACAGACAAAATTCTGCAGCCACGAAAGAATCTACCCCATTATTTCATTTAAAAGCTAAACTTTTTAAGTCGCTCCATCGTATTTTTACCTTAGAATCCGGGATTCCGAGGCGTTTTTTGTTTTTCGCCTTAGAATCTGGGATTCTGAGACATTTTTTATTTTATTTGCCTCAGATCCCGGAGCGATTAGACATTTTTCTTTTTTTTTGCCTCGGAATCCGGGATTCTGAAGCATTTTTTGTTTTTTTTGCCTCAGAATCCGGGACGCTAAGGCATTTTCCATTTTTTTTGCCTCGGCGTCACTCGAAAATTAAAACTGTTTTTTCTATCCTGTATAATACAACAAAAAAGAAATATCTACATTTTTCATATCATTCGGATACCGTTACAGTCCCACAACTGTAACGGTTTTCCCATCGACGGTCTGCCTGTTCATGTAGATTTTCTCCTCCCATGAAAGTCCGGGTGTCCGGTTGAAAAGAGCGAGCCAGCCTTCGGTCACACCGTATACGTCCATGTAGCCGAGGGTTTGCCTGATGCCTTTTTCCAGCGACTTTTCGCCGCGCCACAGCTTGAGTTCTATCGGATATTTCTGTCTTTCGTAAACCAGGCACAGGTCGAGGCGTCCGGTGCCTGCACCCATATCGCGGATAATCCGGCCGCCACCGTTGACGACGCGCTGCAGGAAAGCCATCAGGATCAGGTGAGGGGCAGCTTCCTTATAATCGAAACGTTCTTCCCAGATGGCGCTGTTTTCACGCCAGAACTGCTGGAAGTCGCGCATCAGGAAGTCCATATCAATGTATCTGTCCTTCAGGTAGCGGGGCAACCGGTATCTTTTTTATATTGGATCTGAATAAAACGGATCAAAAATACAAAAAGATTTCTGTTTACACTCCGCACGGGACAATTTTGTGCATTGCAGGCTGACGGCGTCGGGCCTTCACCTGTTAAGCCGGGAGGAATAAACGAGAAGCGGTTGTTCCGGGATGGCGGATGTGGAGATTTATTCCATCCGGATATGGTAAAATCGTTTTGTTGATGCTATATTTGCAGCCTGTAACAGTTGGGATCTTGACATGATGAAGATAATAAAACGAATTTCTTTTGCGCTTTTGGGCGTGATACTCCTGGCGCTTGTGGCGGCTACTGTGCTGGAAAAGATTTATGGTACGGGATATATTTACGGGACTGTGCCGTTTGTCCTGCTCTGGATGGCGTTTGCCCTGTTTGCTGCCGTTTATTTGTGGATGCGGAAGGTCTGGAAGCATTTCGGTACGGCGCTGCTGCATTTTTCGTTCCTGCTGATTCTTGCCGGTGCATTTATTACGTGGATGTATGGCGAACAGGGCCTGCTGCATGTCCGCAAAGGCTCGGACACCTCGATGTTTACGAATCATGAAGGCGTGCCGAAGGTTCTTCCCTTTCATGTCAGGCTGGATGACTTCCGGGTGGTTTACTATACGGGGACACGCGCCCCGATGGATTTTGTCAGTACCGTCACCCTCCTGTCCGGCGGGAACGGCGACAGCCTCGCCCGGGGCGAAGTGGCCATGAACCGGATCTTCCCGTACCGGGGATACCGCTTTTATCAGTCGGGATATGATGTGGACGGGGAAGGGGTGACGCTTGCCGTGTCGCACGATCCTTGCGGGATAGCCGTTACCTATACCGGCTATGTCCTGCTTCTTCTGTCCTTCGCCGGATTCTTTTTCAGTCGCCGGAGTCGGTTCCGCCGACTTTTAAAGCATCCGCTGCTGAAACGGAACACGACTGTCTGTTTGTTGCTTTTTTGCCTGCATGCGGCACCGGCTGCCGGGACTCAAGCCGCGGCACAAAAGGAGAAGCCCGTTTCCGCGCCGAACGTGCTGCCCCGTGACGTCGCGGCTCAGTTCGGTGATTTGTATGTCCTGTACAATGACCGGATCTGTCCGCTTCAGACGCTTGCGAAAGATTTTACCCTGAAACTCTATGGCCGTTCTTCCTGTATGGGACTGACGCCGGAACAGGTCTTTACCGGCTGGATCTTTTATTATTCGAGCTGGAAAGGGCAGCCGGTTTTCCGGATAAAAAGCAAAACGGCCCGGCAACTGCTCGGAATACACGGGCAATATGCCTCCCTGGATGACTTCTACAGCCCGTACAGTGAGTATAAACTGGAACAGCCCCTCCAAAAGATACATCTCGGCGAAAAAGTGAAGGACGGCAAGGGAATAGCGGAAGCGGATGAAAAGTATAACCTGCCTCTTATTTTATATTCGGGGAAGTTGCTTAAGATTTATCCCCATGCCGTCGGGGAACATCTCCACTGGTATGCACAGGGCGATGACCTGGCAGAGGATCTGGCGGATGACGAATGGTTTTTTGTGAAGAAATCATTTGACTACATGCATGAAATGGTCGTTAAGAAAGATTACGGAGGACTTTCGGAGATGCTTGTCAAGCTGAAAGCGTATCAGCAGAAGAAAGCCGGCGGGGCGCTTCCTTCCGCTCACAGGTTTAAGGCCGAGAAGATCTATAACAGCTTGCATTATACAAAATTCTTTGCCATGCTGTGTATGTTGACCGGCCTCCTTTCCTTTTTGTATTACTGTAACCTGCCGGTGCGTCATAAAAAGGCGAGGGCCGGACTGAATGTGCTGCTGGTGTCTGTTTTCCTCTATCTTACCCTTGTCATCGGTTTGCGCTGGTATGTCGGCAATCATGTTCCGCTGTCGAACGGATTTGAGACCATGCAGTTTATGGCATGGTGCGCCGTTTTACTGTCCTTTTTGTTGCAGGGGCGGTTTTATCTCTCCCTGCCGTCCGGGCTTTTACTGTGCGGACTGACGCTGTTAGTGGCCATGCTGGGCGAATCGAACCCGCGTATCACGCAACTGATGCCGGTGCTGTATTCCCCTCTGCTGAGCATACATGTGGCGGTGATCATGGTCTCGTATTCCCTGTTTGCTTTCATCATGCTGAACGGACTGGCGGCCATGATCCTCTCGTTGATGAAAAACGACAGCGCCGTACAGATCGAACGGCTGCACGCGGTGAGTCAGATCATCCTTTACCCTGCCGTTTTCCTGCTTGCCACCGGTATTTTTGTCGGCGCCGTATGGGCCAATATTTCGTGGGGTCGATACTGGGGCTGGGATCCCAAAGAGGTCTGGGCGCTTGTCACGATGCTGGTTTATTCGCTGGCGCTGCATCCGGATTCATTGCCCCTGTTCCGTCGCCCGATGTTCTTCCACGTGTTTGCGGTCGTCGCTTTTTTCAGTGTACTGATCACTTATTTCGGAGTAAATTTCATCCTGGGTGGAATGCACAGTTACGCGTGAAATCAGGATTCTAAAACCAATTTGAATATGATAAAATTAAATAGAAGAATAATCAGTTACGTTTTGTGGAAGAAAAAGCCAGGAAAAGAACCAGGGAAGTCATTTTCAACTCTTAACTTCTATTCCCTTTTCCGGTAGCTTATGACTGCCCACAGGCCGAAGAAGAGGACAAAGGCGAGCAGGGCGAAAAATTCGGTGGATAAGTCTGTGATGCTTCCGCCTTTCAGATAGATGAGGCGCATCATCTGGATGAAGTAACGGGGCGGATTGAAGACGGTTATCCATTGCGCCCATCCGGGCATGGAACGGATGGGAGTGAGCAGTCCGCTCATCAGCTGGAAGATCATTACGAAGAAAAACATGACAAACATGGCCTGCTGCAGGGTATTCGAATAGTTGGAGATGACCAGTCCCAGGCCTGATATGGACAGTACAAAAAGGAATGCGAATAGATAGATGATCAGGATATTTCCCTTCGGAACCAGTCCGTAGATGAAATAAGCCAGCGCCATGCAGACGGAAAGGATGACCATTCCCATCAGCCAGTACGGGATCAGCTTGGCTATGATGAACATGAATTTCGATACCGGCGTAACGTTTATCTGTTCGATTGTACCGCGTTCCTTTTCACCGACAATCGTGAGGGTCGGCAGGAAGCCGCACATCACAATCAGCAGGATCACCATCAACGCCGGAACCATAAACAGCTTATAATCGAGCAAGGGATTGTAACGGTGCTGCGTAATCAGCTCGACACGGGGCACTGGCCGTGCCGGCAGGGAAGCGGGGGCAGGCTGTTCCGTGAAAAACCGTTGCGAGAAATCCGCCATGACGGCGCTCAGGTAGCTCCCTCCCAGAACGCCTCTCGTCCCGTTCACCGTATTGATGGACAGCAGGACGGGGGTTGCGCCTTTTAGCAGCAGGTCTTTTTCAAAGCCGGACGGAATCCCGACAATCGCATCCGCCAGGCCGTATTCTATTTTTTCCAGTGCGGCATCGTAACTGTCCGTCAGATCTTCGAGATAAAAATAAGATGACGCATCAAGATCCCGGACAAGCCGCCCGGAAGACGCGCTACGGTCGAGGTCGACGATAACAATGCGTACGTCCCGGATATCCATGGTCGTAATCCACGGCACAACAAGCATTACCAGCACCGGGAATGCGATCACCAGCCGGGGCAGAAACGGGTTCCGGAAGAATTGTTTAAATTCTTTTTCCAGCAGATATTTCAGGTAACTGTTCATTCCAGCCTGTATTTGAATTTTTTCAAACTGACGCCGATCAGCAGCAAAGCCATGGCCGAGAGGATCAGGAACTCTTTCATCACAAAGGGAAAGGAAAGCCCTTCGATCATCAGCTTTTTCACGGCGGCAATGTACCAGCGGGCAGGTACGATGCAGGAAAGCCACTGCAGGATGTCCGGCATGCTCTCGCAGGGAAAAATCATTCCGGAAAGGAATACGACCGGCATCATCAGCACCATTCCGGAAGCCAGCATGGCCGTTACCTGGGTATTTGCGACGGTCGAGATCAGCAGTCCCAGCGACAGTGAAACCGTGATATAGAGCAGCGACAGGGCGCAAAGCGCCGGAAAGCTGCCGGCTACCGGTATGCCAAGCAGATAGACCGACAGAACCAGGATCAGTGAGAAGCTGATGCACGACAGCACAAAGTAGGGCGCCATTTTGGACAGGATGATATAGACGGGACGAACCGGCGATGCGAGCAGGACTTCCATGGTTCCCGTCTCTTTTTCGCGGACGATGGAGATGGAGGTCATCATCGCGCATATCAGGATCATGATAAGTCCCATCACGCCCGGCACAAATGCGTAGGCGCTTTTCATCTGCGGGTTGTAAAGCATCCGCAGGACGGGCTGTATGCCGCGCGGCGCAGCTTCCGGGAATTTTTCGGCCAGAAAGTCGCGGATGATGCCGGACGAATACGTAACGACCGCCGTCGCCGTGTTCGTTTCCGTTGCATCCGTGATGAGCTGGATCTGCGAGCCTTCTTCCGAAAAGAGGCGGTCTTCAAAGCGGGGGCTTGGCGAAATGACAAAATCAGCGGTTCCCCGCCGGAAGACCCCGTCGATTTCGGCGGGTGAAGAAAGCATCTGCACGACCGAAAAACAGTCGCCCGCATCCATGCGTTCTGCCAGTTGGCGCGTCATTTCGTCGTGTACCGGCGCCAGGATCGCGACCTTTATATTTTTCACTTCCGTTGAGATGGCAAAGCCGAAAAGCGTGATCTGCACGACCGGCATGCCGAGAAGTATCAGGAGGGTCCGGCGGTCGCGAAGGATATGGAAAAATTCCTTCTTTACAAAGGCGCGGCATGTCGACAGGGTTTTACCTGTTCCCATTACGTTCTTCATAACACGTTAAGCGCCTGTTCGCCGGGCCTTTCCGGCCAGCAGGTAAAACACTTCATCCATGGAAGAAACGCCGGCGGACGCTTTCAGCTTTTTCGGGGTATCCAGCGCTTCAATGCGTCCGTCTACCATGATTGAGACGCGGTTGCAGTATTCCGCCTCATCCATGTAGTGAGTCGTTACAAAGACGGTGATCCCGCGGTCTGCCACTTCGCAGATCAGCTCCCAGAACCGGCGGCGCACGGCGGGATCCACTCCTCCGGTAGGCTCGTCGAGAAACACAATTTCCGGGTCGTGAAAAATGGAAACGGAAAAAGCCAGCTTCTGCTTCCAGCCGGGCGGCAAGGCCTTCACGGGCGTATTGCGCTCATGGAGGAATCCCAGCCTGTCGAGCAGGGCATCCGTCCTGGCCGGTATTTCTTTTCCGGGCACTCCGTAAATCCCTGCAAACAGCCGGATATTCTCCCACACTTTCAGGTCTTCATACAGGGAAAACCGCTGGCTCATATAGCCGATGCTGCGTTTGACGTCTTCCGGCCGGCGGCGGACGTCAAAGCCCGCCACCGAGGCGCGTCCCGACGTGGGCTTGCTTAAACCGCACAGCATGCGCATGGCGGTTGTCTTGCCGGCGCCGTTCGCTCCGAGAAAACCGAATATTTCTCCACGGGATACCGTAAACGAGATCCCGTCCACGGCTGTAAAACGGCCAAAGCATTTTGTCAGGCGTTCTACTTCGATGACATTTTTATCTTTATCGGGATACATTTTTTCTTTCTGTTTTTAATTTCATACTTATTATTGTAAAAACCTTCATTTTTTTGCCGGACCGCCTGCTTTAAGCGGAAATATATGTTCGCAGAGGGCAAATACGTAGTTACGTTTATGCAATACGTAGCTACGTTTACGCAATACGTAGCTACGTTTACGCAATACGTAGCTACGTTTACGCAATACGTAGCTACGTTTTTCACAATACGTAGCTACTTTTTCGCAATACGTAGTTACGTTTACGCAATACGTAGTTACGTTTTCGCAATACGTAGCTACGTTTTCGCCATACGTAGCTACGTTTTTGCCATACGTAGCTACGTTTTCGCAATACGTAGCTACGTTTTCGCAATACGTAGCTACGTTTTTGCCATACGTAGCTACGTTTTCGCCCGGTTTTGATGCGGGATGTTCCGATTCCCCGCATTTTTTTCCCCGTTTCCGTCTTACGGTTTTAAACCGGTTTCCCTGCATGATTCCCTTCCTGATTTAATTTCATGAAACAGTCTTCAACGGTGGCGCGTATGGCATATACGCAAACATCCGCATGACCGGCGCTTTTCAGCCGCTCCTCCATCACCGGAAGCGGAAGATCTTTCGCCATGACGGCATGGTGAACATCACCGAAGGCATAACAGCTCCCGACTTCCGGCATACGGCGCAGATCCCGCAACAGGCGCGACATATTCGCCGAACTTACCGCATAGAGCGGCTCCACGAACTTCTCCACAATGCCTGCCGGCGTGTCAACCGTCAGGAATTCACCTTCACGCATCAGCGCAATACGGTCGCATAAGGCCGCTTCATCCATGTACGGCGTGCTTACCAGGATCGTAATGCCCTGTGCCTGCAATCGCCGGAGCATCTGCCAGAACTCCCGGCGGCTGACCGGATCGACCCCCGTCGTCGGTTCGTCCAGAAACAGGACGGACGGACGGTGAATCAGCGCGCAGCTAAGCGCCAGCTTTTGCTTCATTCCTCCCGACAGCTTGCCTGCACGGCGCGTTTTAAACGGCTCGAGCGGCCTGTAGATGTCTTCGACCGGTTCGTAGTTTTTCGGTATGGCCGTTCCGAAAACCGAAGCGAAAAACGACAGGTTTTCTTCGACGGTCAGATCCGGATATAAAGAAAAGCGCCCGGGCATATAACCGACCCGGCGGCGTATTTCCCGGTAGCCGGACACGACGTCCAGCCCGTCCACCGAGGCCGTTCCTTCGTCGGCAAGCAGCAGGGTCGCAAGAATACGGAACAGGGACGTCTTGCCGGCCCCGTCAGGCCCGGTCAGGCCGAACAGCTCGCCCTTTTCCGCCTCAAAAGACAGGCCCCTCAACGCGGCGGTTTTCCCGTAGCTTTTCTTTATATTCCGTACCGAAACCGCCATCATAAGACAAGCTCTCCATACATTCCGATCTTCACGCAGCCGTCATTTTCAATCGCTACCCTGATCGCGTAGACCAGGTTTTCACGGTCGTCTTTCGTCTGTATGCTTTTAGGCGTAAACTCACTTTTTTCCGAAATCCAGGTGACCGAGCCGTCGTATTCACGCCTGTTATCCCCTCCGAAATCGGCAAAAACCTTCACCTTCCGGCCCGGCTTTACCTCTTTCAGCTGCGGCAGCGTAAGGTAGGCGCGCAGGTACAGGCGCTTCATGTCAGCCACTTTAAACAGCGGCTTTCCCGGCATCGAAAGCTCGCCGGCTTCGGCATATTTCGCCAGTATCATGCCTGTGACGGGAGATGAGATCACACACTTGGACAGCTGATCCTCTACCTGCGCCACCTGAATCTCAATCGCCGAACTCTGGGCGTCCAGGCTTGACACGCTGTTCTCGAGGGACGACTGCAGTGCGGCAAGCCGGCTTTCAAGCACGGCAATCGCCGATACCATGTCGTCCAGCTGCTTCTGCGTTGCAGCTTCCGCCTTCAGCAGATTTTCAACACGCGTGCGCTCGGTTTTCTGTTTTGCAATCTGCTCCCTGATGGAAGCGATCTGTTTACCGATGTCGGGCCGGTTGCTTCTTACCGACGATGCGCTTTTCATCAGTTGCAGCTTCGCAAGGTATAACTGGACGGTATCAATCACGCCCAGCCTGTCGCCCGCAACAACCTCCTGCCCTTCATTTACCGTAAATGAAAGAATCTTCCCCGACGCTTCGCCCGATACCGTCACTTCCGTTGCCTCAAAAGCGCCCGTAGCGTCAAAACCGCGCTGATTTTTCCCGCATGACGAAAAAAGGAACAGCAGGCAGCACACCGGCGCAAAAATTTTTACTTTTCCCATAATCAATATTTTTTACATGTATTTATTTCGCAATCCTCACTTTCAACTCTCAACTTTCAACTTTCCACTAGTAAAAGTTCACCGTATTTTTCAGCTCATATATATTTTTCAGCCATTCCAGCTCATGGATTGACTTATTCAGCAGGGCCTGGCTTTCGGTCGTAATATCACGGAGCAAATCGCTCACGGTGACCGTTCCGTTCGCATACTTCGCTTCGGAAGACCGGCGGATGGAAGTGCGCAGCTTTATAATCTCATCATCATTCGCCATCATTTTCCGCATCTTTTCGATCGCGCTCCGCTGCCCGATCTGCTGCAGGCTGTTATTGAAAAGAAACGTCTCCCGCTGGCTGTCGACCTGCCGCTGTGCAAGCGACAGCTTCTGCATATCCCCCTTTTTAGTATAAAAACTTCCGAAATTCCACTGCAGCCGCAACCCTGCCATATAATTCCAGCTCCATTGATCTTCCGTCATATCCTTAAACAGGTTAAGCCCCGGATTTCCATAATATCCCTGCGCAAAAATCCCGAAACGCGGCATGACGGAAGCCTTCACCGCACGCTTCCGGGCTTCGAACTGTGCCGTCCGGGCCTCAAAAAGCCGTAATTCGGGACGGTTATTGCCCTCATCCGTAAACGCTCCCATGCCTCCCTGCGGATTCGCAACCGGCAAATTCCCGACTGTTACTGCCGGCTTCTCAAACGTGGCCGAACCGTCGATCTTCCGGCCCGTCATAAAAGACAGCATCTGCCGGTAAGCCGCAGCCGAACTCTCTATCTGCACACGCTGCTGCAATACCGACAACTGTTCCGCCTTGACGACATTCAGGTCTCCCTGCACAGCCGCCCCGTTTTTAACGCAGGACTCCACCGTATGATGATTACTTTGAAGAAGTTCCTGCAAAAGACCGTTCTGCTGCAACTGTTCCTCAAGAATCAGCAGGCCGAAATACAGCTGGTTAATACGTTCATGCAAAGCATACAGTTCCGCCTCAACAGACCGGACGGACACTTCGCCCTCCGCCCTGGAAAGATCCTGCTGTGCACGTGCTAGTCCCCCGTCCCAGACGGTCTGGTTCACCTCCAGCGCCACTTTATACTGATCCTTGTGGAGACCTCTCATCTCCATCCCGAACTGCTCGTAGATGTCCGTCATTTGTTTGGGAAACGTAGCGACATCGCTCTGCCAGGTAGCCTGCACGGCAAACGAGACCTGCGGAAGATGGGCTTTCGCCGCATTTGCAACGGAATACTCCGTACTCTGCTCAATTAAACCGTACTGTTTAATCAGCGGATAGTTTTCACGTGCAAGTAACCGGCACTCATCCAGCGATAACTGGGCCTGCATGGAGAAACACGCCATCACAAATACCGTAAAAAACGACAGCCGTTTCATTTCTTCAGTCTCCTCATCATGATTTCCACATTTTCTTTCTTGCGCGCCTCAAAAAAAGCATCCTCCGTTCCGTAAGGTTCGAAGGCAAACGTTCTCAGAAGAGGCATCGCTACAAATACAAACACATTAAGCGAGACAACATCAATGATTAAGGTAGCGGGATCAATCCGGTTAACCGTACCTTTCCGAACCTCCTCCTCCATATCTTCGGATATTTTGGCAATCACACAATCTACGCCTTTCTTTATTTTCGATTCAAACAGCTTCAGCCGTTTCGGCTTAAACAGCAATTCGTTAATCACAAAACGCGGCAATCCCGGATGCGCCCGGATAAAATCAAAATGCGACTCAATTCCGCATTGCATCTTCTCCAGGAAAGGCATGCCCGGATTATCAAACGAGGTAAACAGGGAATCCTTCAACAGACTGACCTTCATCTCAAAAATCTTATCAAAAAGATTCTCTTTCGTACGATAGTAATAATGTAGCATCGCATGTGTGACTCCTGCGGATGAAGCAATCGTCGTTGTCTTCGCAGCCTCAAGCCCCTTATCTAAAAACTCCTGCTCTGCAGCCTCAAGGATCGCCTGCTCCTTACTTACCTTTTCTTCCGGAATCTTCGCCTCAACCGGTAACACATTTTCTCTCCTCTTTGCCATAACTCCCAACCATATATAACATTACACAATTAACAAACTTATCTAACAATTTTATTTAACAGCGCTGTTAAAGGCGCAAAGAAACACCTTTTATTTTATTCCGCAAAACAAAAAAGGAAAAAAGTTTGGATATTTTTTTGTCAGTTCAGAGACGTTCAGTATACTTGCATGTTCATTGACAATGAACAGCCAAATTAAAATGAACAAACTCTATGAAAACGAAAGAGGGTCTATGGGAAGAAATAAAAGACAAACTGCTTGAAAATACGGGGATTACTATAACCCGCTTTGACAGTAAAAGAGAAAGTAATAGCATTGCTCAAATAAAAGGAGAACGTTTTATAGTTGACGTGAAGCCTGAAATTACACAGGGAAACAAAGGAATTGTACTTCAACAGTTGAAGGATGCCTCAAGAAAAGAAAATCTGCCGGTGCTGCTCATTACAAAATACATTCCTTCTGCTATTGCGAAATCATTTGTAGAAGAAGGTATTAACCATATAGATGCCGCGGGCAACTGCAATATACGCCGGAATAATCTTTTACTGATTATTGAAGGAAAAAAAACAGAGCGACTTCCTAAGACAAACCAACCCCGCGCTTTTCAGGAGGCGGGAATAAAACTGATATACTGTTTACTTGTTAATCCTGACAATATCAACAAATCATTTAGAGAACTTGCTGAACTGTCCCGGATTTCTCTGGGCTCTGTAAGTGCAATTATACAAGAACTTGTTGACTCAAAGTTTCTCTTGAAAACCAGAAACAGAAAAGTGCTTAAGAACAAAATAGACTTTCTAAAGCGCTGGGTTATTGCTTATAATGACGTGCTTCGTCCGAAATTATTTATAAAAAGGATGAATTTTATAAATAAGTCCGAATATTCAAATTGGAGCAATCTGAACTTGTCTTCTATTTCTGAAAAAACACTTTGGGGAGGAGAGTGTGCTGCCGGTATGATGACGCAAAATCTCGCTCCGGCAAGTTATACAATCTATACCGATGCGATTTGGCAATCTGTTGGTAAATCCTTGAAACTTATCCCCGATGACAATGGTAAAATAGAGATACTTCGTTTGTTTTATGGTGCGGAAGAAGGAAATACGGTTTCACCGCTCTTGGTATATGCCGATCTCATGGGTAGTGGAGACAGCCGAAATATAGAAACTGCAGAAATAATCTTGAACGATGAGCTACAATATCTCAAGTGATAGCTTAAACAATCCGCTATTGAAGAATTTACTCAGGGAACTGAACAGTTTCTTTGGCAGTATAAATGTGGATTTCTATGTAATAGGAGCTACTGCTCGTGATATTATACTAAGCAATCTGCATGATTTGGTTCCGGAACGCAAAACAATGGATCTGGATATCGCTATTGCCATATCCGACTGGAATCAATTTCAATCCATCGAAGAGAGTCTTCCTAAAAAAGAAGGCTTTGAAAAAAATAAAGAGCAGAAGCAACGCTTTATTTATGAAGGTATTTATGTTCTTGATATTGTCCCATTTGGTGATATAGCAGAAGATGATGGAAATATTTATTGGCCGCCGGATGAAACCATTGCAATGTCAGTTTGGGGTTTTCCCGAAATGGCAGATGCAACAATCAGTGTAGAAATTGATGGAGAATTTACCATAAAAATAGCCTCTCTCCCGGGATTATTCTTATTGAAGTTGGTTGCATGGAAAGACCGTCGCCTGTTAGGATCGAAAGACGCATACGATATGGCTCTGCTCATGGTAAATTATTTGGATATCAATATGGAAAGAGTTGTTGAAGAACATTACGATCTCTATGAGACCGACGAATTTAATCACGTAATTGCCGGAGCTCAGCTTATGGCAAGGGATGTCAAATTGTTGATCCGGGAAAACGAAAAGACATTAGGATATCTCAAGGAGATATTAACCAAAGAAATAGAACTTGCGGAAGAAAGCCGGTTAATTAATCAGATGGTAGAGTCGGATGCGAGCTTGCAATATGAACAAGTACTGTCTTGTTTGGAATCAATACTTAATGAATGGAGTAAACAATAAAGATTGTCGCGAATCATTGTCCCGACCGTTTTTCGGGAAGATTACATCTTGTCGTTGAAAAAATTTACGAACCGAAAAGACCCGGATACTTTTATTCGCGTCATGGACAAGCTTCAATGTTTTTCCAACAATATCTTTGGAGATAATTTTGAAGAACTCAATAACTACTTTAAAGCGACAAATGCCTACAAAGAACCTTCGGACGGAAAATTAAAGATAATAGACCGTTCTATGCCGGATGTAAAATTAGATGAAATGTAAAAAGAAAGTTCAAAATATTTTACAGGCGCCGGCGCTTATTGTTTCCCTGTTTGGGATTGAATAGTTGCAAAATTTTGTTTATTTGCCGAAAGAAATATATTTTTGTCCCATAATACGTTTCGGAATGAGACATGAAGAACAACAAATTATTCATCTGCTTCGAGAGGGAGACGGCAGGGCGTACCAATACCTGTATGACAGGTATTATACCCTGTTATGCGCCGTTGCGTGCGAGTATCTGGGCGACCGGTTCCTGAGCGAGAATATGGTGGATGAACTCATTTTTCATCTTTGGGAAAAGCGGGAAACGCTCGAAATCAAGGCGTCCCTGCGGAGCTACCTGATACGCGCTGTCCGGAACCGCTGCATCAACGCGCTTCAACGCGAACGCGAACGGCGCGAAATCACGTTTTCCGCCATGAACGCGGACGAGTACGAAACGGTTCCATCGTCCGAATCCGGGGACTATCCGTTAGCCGTCCTGCTCGAAAACGAACTGGAAGGCAAAATCAGGCAGGCAATTGAAAACCTGCCCCCGGATTCCCGCAGGATATTCAAGATGAGTCGCTTCGAAAACAAACCGTACGGACAGATCGCCGAAGAATTGGGTCTTTCCGTCAGTACGGTCAAGTACCATATCAAAAACGCGCTCATGCTGCTGAAAGACGAATTGCAGGAGTATTTGCGGTAAAGGTGAAATGTTAAACTTTGTCCTTTTAAATGTTAAATCTTACTTTTCCACTGTCCTTTCTTTCTCCCGAACTGTCCTCTTTATATATGCAACAGAAAATATCACCTATCGACGAACTGATTTTGTCCTCTCTGTCCGGTCATTCGGATCCGGACGAAACGGCGGAACTGAAAGAGTGGCTCGACGCCTCTCCCGAAAACCGGGCGCATCTCCGGGCGATACGCGAAATATGGCTGGCAGGCGGCGTCCTCGACCATGCCGCCGGGCGCTTCGACAGAGACAGCGCCGGCAAACGCTTTCTTGTCCGCACCGGCAACGGCCGGAAAACAGCGCAGCGCCTCGTCCTGCGCCGTCTGGTTGCTGCCGCGGCAGCCATTGCCCTGCTGCTGACCGTTTCGTATGTGTCGTTCCGGCAGGGCGGCGAGCGGGTGAAAAACCGCTTTGCTGACATCGTCGTCGAGGCGCCGGCGGGAACAAGAACGAAAATGTACCTCCCCGACGGAACGCTCGTCTGGTTGAACGCAGGCTCCAGAATCACCTGTTCACAGGGCTTCGGCGTCAACGACCGGCGTGTCGAACTGACGGGCGAAGGCTATTTCGAAGTGACCGGAAACGCCGCGCTCCCGTTCCTCGTGAAAACGGAAGACCTGCAAGTCAGAGTGCTGGGCACCAGGTTCAATTTCAGCAACTATCCCGACAGCGAAGAAGCCATCGTGAGCCTGATCGAAGGAACGGTGCAGGTAAAAAACCTCATGAGCGCGAACGAAGAAAAAAGCATGGCGCCCGACGAAAAGGCATTTCTGAACAAGAAAACAGGACAAATGCGCATCTTAAGCCACCGGACCCACCTTTCGTCCGAGTGGACAAACGGCGCCCTCTGTTTCGACAACGAGCTGCTGCCCGATATCGTCAAAACGCTGGAACGCAGCTACAGCGTGCGAATAACTATCGCCGACAAATCGCTGGAGACCGCCCGCTTCTACAGCGATTTCTCGCGACAGGAACAGAGCATCGAAGACGTCCTCCGGCTGCTTAAATCCACCAACAGGCTGACGTACACGATCGAAGGAAAAAATATCACATTGCGAGAGATAAAATAACACGAAGTATTCACATTTAAAATTACAACACGATGGACACAAGCTAAGAGACAACCGATTTTCGACCGGCCACGAAAAAAAAGAACCGGGAGTAAAGGCAGACATCCACCTCCCGATTCCATCCTTCCGTCCGGTCATTTTGCCAACGAGATTCCGAAAGTGACGGCAAAAATAGCAAATAATCTCTTTCGGACAAAATTAACAATCACTTTTACATATCAATTATGAAAGATAAAAAGAGAATTATTTTTATGACAGGGATGCTATTTTGCCTCTGCTTGACGACATTTGCGCAAGGCATCACCCTGAATCTGAACAGCGTAACCGTGAGAAGCGCCTTCGAGGCGTTAAAGAAAGAGTATAAATACCTGTTCGTTTACGAATCGAACGACGTAAATACGCAGAAAATCATTTCCGTCAGCGCACGTGACCAGTCTCCGGACGCCGTACTTGACCAGATCCTCGCAGGGCAGGATGTGACGTACGAAGTCAGCGGAAAAAACATCGTAATCCGCAAATCCGCACCCATCCCTCCGCCGTCGGTCGCTCAACAGGGCAAACGGATTACCGGCACGGTGGTCGATCAGAATGGAGAAACGATTATCGGTGCAAACGTGCAGGAAAAAGGCAAGGCGAACGGAACCGTGACCGACGCGGACGGGACGTTCTCGCTGGACGTGTCGGACAATGCTGTGCTGCAAGTTTCCTATATCGGCTACCTCACGCAGGAAGTCCGGGATTTCCGAAACAACGACAGGCCTCTATACATTACCTTATTTGAAAACATCCAAATGCTGGACGAAGTTGTAGCCATCGGATACGGTTCTCAGTCCAAAATGAAATTGACGGGCGCTTCTTCCTTTTTGAAATCGGATGAGCTTGGGAAAGTACAGGGTACAAACTTTGCCCAGCAGGTAATCGGGAAAATATCCGGCGTGATAATCAATGAAACGACCGGCCAGCCGCATGCCAATCCCCAAATCATCATACGGGGAATAGGGACGCTGACGGCAGGGATTTATCCGCTGGTAGTCGTGGACGGTTTTCCCCTGTCGGAAGGAAGCGGGTTTAATTCGATCAATCCCAGCGATATTGAATCCGTGAATGTGTTGAAAGATGCTGCCGCCGCTTCGATTTATGGCTCCAGAGGGGCAAACGGAGTGATCCTTGTTACAACTAAAAAAGGACGGGCCGGTCATCACAAGGTTGAATTGAGCTATTACACGGGGTTTCAGCAGCAGTCGTCAAAAATGGAACTGGCCAATGCTGCGCAAACAGCCCAGTTCCTGACGGAAGCACGGGACTGGGGATATGTGTCGAGAGACCCTGCAAACCGGAGCGAAAATGACGACGACGCCACTCGAATCGCCAAAGGAGCAAATCTGCGCCAAAGGCGTTTATATTATCTTACCGACCCGGGACTGTCGGGACTGGCCGATACCGACTGGCTGGATGAAGTATTCAGGACGGCGCCTGTCAGTAGCTATTCCGTCAGTTTGTCAGGCGGAAATGAGCGAACCTCCTTTCTGGTTTCGGGAAATTACCTCGATCAGCAGGGCACGGTGATTGAAACGGACTATAAACGCTATTCGTCTTCCTTCTCTCTGGAAACAAAACTCAGCAACAGACTCAAATTTGATGTCAGTTTCAATCCTTCCTATTCAATATACAACACTTATAATGAATCCGGAGGGAACAACCAGAATCCACTTACCATTGCGTTAATTAAGTATCCGTTTTTTGCGCCGTATAATGACGATGGAACATTGGCAATAGGTACACAACTTTCAGCCAATGCGCCTCAAGACGGGGCTTTGGCTGAAAATCCCGTAGCTATCATGAAAACAAATGTTTACGAACGTAAGAATTTCAGGATTTTCGGGAGGGGTGTATTGGCTTTTGACATAACAAAAAACCTGCAATTCAAATCACTGCTTGGAGGCGATTATCGCGGAGAAAATCAAACATTTTATACTCCTTCATACGTAGGACAATATAGAACACCTGCGCCTAAACCTGCAAGTGCGATTGAATATGCATACTTTAGAAATAATTTTATAACAGAGAATACGCTGTCTTTTAATAATATTTTCGGGGATCACCAAGTAGATATGGTAGCGGGATATACCTTTCAAAAAGAGGAAGGCACATCTACTACGGTCAACGGAACGTCCATTCCCGATGATAACATACAGAATATTGCAGGCGCGAGTTCATTTTCCGCATCCTATTCGGAATATGTTTGGGCGCAAATATCCTGGCTGGCCCGCGCACAGTATTTCTACAAAGAGAAATACCAGTTTTCGGCATCCGTGCGGCGTGACGGTTCATCCCGTTTCGGCGCCGATACCAAATGGGGTACTTTCTCTTCGGCAGCAGCCGGATGGGTGCTTAGCATGGAGCCTTTCTTTCCGAAAAACGACGTGATTTCCTTTGCCAAATTAAGAGTCAGTTGGGGGCAGACGGGCAATGACCAAATCGGGTCTTACGAATCAATCGCCCTGGTGAATCAATCCAATTATGTATATGGCACCTCACTGGCTACCGGTTATGCAACAAGTTCATCGCCCAATCCGAATTTATCATGGGAAACCCGTTCTTCATCCAACGCCGGTTTGGATCTGAACTTTTTCGACGGTCGATTCAGTTTTTCAACAAACTATTACAGAGCCATTACCACAGGCTTGTTGCTGGATGTTCCCGTTCCTCAACAATCCGGATATTCATCCTCTACCCAGAATATCGGCAGGATGAGTAATTCCGGATTCGAGTTTGAACTCGGAGGCAACAATATTCAATTAGGTAAAGTAACATGGATCTTCAACGGCAATTTATCGACCAATAAGAATGAAGTCCTGGCCCTTGCACCGGGTCAAACCGAAATTATTTCGGGCAATCAAGGCTCCTACAGAACCAGAGTGGGCGGCCCGATCGGCGAACTGTACGGCTACAATATACTTGGCGTTTACAAAACGCAGGAAGAGATTGACAATACGCCTCATTTTTCGGGAACCGTGACGGGCGATTATATTGTTGAAGATGTGACGAAAGACGGAGTCGTAGATACAAACGACAAAAAGGGATTTGGCAACTATGAACCAAAACTGGTCTGGGGATTCGGTTCTACATTCAAATACAGACAACTGGAATTTGGATTTTTATTGAATGCCGTCGAAGGACGCAAAAAGTATGATTATGATATATCGACTGTAATAGAAGTTGGAGAAGGCTTTGGCATTCCTTCGATCTATTATTTTGATAACCGGTATCATCCGGTCAATAATCCCGACGGCTTTCTGGCGCAGCCCAATTATGGAAACTTTACTTCAGCCAGACAACAAACCCGCGGTTCAAGCATTGTGTTCAAGGATGCCGATTACATACGTCTTCGTCAAGTTCAGATTGCATATAATCTCCCGAAAGTCGCCTTGGATAAATTGCGGATGTCTGGAGTGAGGATTTACATTTCAGGAAATAATCTCGTGACTTTGACGGATTATCTTGGATTTAATCCGGATTCTTCGTCCGGCAGTTTGCTGACACTGGGTTATGGCGGGAATGCCGCTACCGCTCCCATCAGCAAATCGGTAATTCTCGGGATTAATGTTTCATTTTAATTAACAATCAAATATTTGTAATATGAAAACTCAAATAATATGCTTTACGATTGGCTTTATTGTACTGTTCGCTTCCTGCACCGGCGAACTGGATCAACAGCCAATCACGTCAAAAGTTTCTACCGTCTTCTATAGTTCCGAGGCGGAAATTGAAGAAGCCGTGAATGGCGTTTATGCCGGATTGCAGAGCAATGGTCTCTATGGACGATATATGGTAGCAGCAGGTGAAATCCAGTCGGACGAAACATACGATGAAGTTCCGGCGAATGACTCCGGAGATTTCGGGAAACTGGATGATTTTACGGCAAACAGTATTTTAGGCTCGATTGGCTCTATCTGGCAGGATTCTTATGTCGCTGTTCAACGGGCCAATGTGGTTCTAAACCGGATAGATGACGTAAGTTTTAATGATGAAGCCGTTAAAAATGCCCGCATCGGAGAAATGAAATTTATCCGTGCACTGGTGTATTTCAATCTGGTCAGACTGTACGGCGATGTACCGCTGGTTACGCAGGAGACGACCGATCCAAACAGCTATTTCGGACAGGGACGAACGTCGAAGGATTTGGTTTACAATCAGATCATACAGGATCTTACCGAAGCGGAATCTTTGCTGCCTGCATCAGCCGGTCGGGAAGGGAAAGTGATAAAAACAGCCACACAGGCGCTGCTTGGCAAAGTATTCATGACGCTGGGCGACTGGTCGGATGCAAAGATATGGCTTGACAGAGTGAAAAACAGCAATGTACACGAGCTGGTTCCCCTGACCGACGTCTTTGATATAAACAAAGAAGCCAATAAGGAAATTATTTTTTCCGTGCAGTTTGCTTCCGGCATCAATGGAAATTCGGAAGGAAGTTCCATGTACCAAAATTACAGCCCTACGGGAATTATAAGCGGCGCCAAAGGGCATAACCTTCCGACAAAGAGTTTGTATGAACTTTACACTCAGGAAGATTTGCGAATGGGAACGTACATTGATATTACTTCCGGTGGAGTGCCTTATTCGTTGAAACTGAAAGCGAATCTTTCGGTACCTGCTGACGGGGGAAGCAATGTGGTGGTGTTGCGCTATGCCGATGTGCTGCTCATGCTGGCGGAGGTCGAGAATGAACTGGGAAATACAGCCGCGGCCGTTTCCTGTCTGAATCAGGTCAGAGTCCGGGCAGGACTTTCCGAAACGGCTGCATCCACTCAGAATGAAGTGCGGGAAGCCGTCGATCTGGAAAGGCGGCTTGAACTCGTTTGTGAAGGGCATCGCTGGTTCGACCTGTTGCGGACAGGCAGAGCTATTGAAGTAATGAACAAATGGTTTGCCGACGAACATATTCTCATAACGATAGATGCACATCATTTGCTGCTTCCGGTACCTCTCAGTCAGATAAATACGGATCCGTCCATCAAACAGAATCCCGGATATGAATAATTAAACAACCCTCTGTGGAGCTCTGTGTCTTCTTGGTGCAATCTTTTTTCTTGCGCGGAGAGGCACAGAGAAGCACGGAGAAATAAAACGATAACTATTAAACAAAATGATTATGCAAACAAACAAATTGATTCAAGCATTTGGCACGTTAAGTTGTGCTATGATATTTTTATGCTGTTTCGACAGCGTCGAAGCTCAAATTTTCCCCGATTGGGAAAGAGGCTATTTTGATATTCATCATATTGAATCCGGCGGAGGCAATTCAGCGTTTCTCGTATTCCCCGACGGCACCACCATGCTGATTGATGCAGGCGTCCTGAATAAGAAGCGCCATGATCCGCTGAAGACAAGTCCGCTGCTGCCTTCGGATTCATTAACTTCGGGAGGATGGATTGCGCATTACATCAGACAGGTTTTCCCCCGGAATCAAGTTCCGTCGATTGATTTGGCGCTGATCACACATTTTCATGGCGATCACTACGGGGTGGTTACTCCGGATGCCCCGCTGTCGGCATCCGGGACATATCGCTTAACCGGCATAACGGAAGTTGCGGAACGGATTCCGATCCGCAAACTGATTGACAGGAATTACCCCGATTACAACTATCCGGTTGATATGGTGAGCATGGATAATCCTACATTCAGTAATTATCTGGCTTTTATCGACCGGCAAAAAAAACAGGGTGTAATGGATGTGGAATCGCTTGCCGTAGGAAGCAACAGCCAGATTGTGCTGCAAAAGCATCCTGCCGATTATCCCGATTTTCAAGTCCGGAACATTAAATCAGGCGGCGAAATCTGGTCGGGTCAGGAGGACAAAACGTTCAAGTGCATACCGGATTCTGCGCGTAAATACTACAATAAACTGTTTGGTGAATATCCGTTGAGCATCGTATTAAAATTTTCTTACGGCCTGTTTGACTATTATCAAGGCGCCGATAATAATACCGGATTGCAAAATCCCGATCATCCCTGGCTGGACGTTGAAACACCGATAGCCAGGGCAGTAGGCGCCGTCGATGTAGCTACGCTTGATCATCATGGCAATCGTGATGCCTGCAATGCTTTTTGGGTCGAGACTCTGTGTCCTCAAGTCTTTGTTCAGCAGTCATGGTGTTCGGATCATCCCGGACAGGAAGTGTTTTACCGTTTGAATGCGGAAAGGAAAAATCAGCCCAAAGCCGATATTTTTGCCACCTACATTCACGAAGAAACCAAAATCACCTACGGGCCGTGGTTTACCGGTGCGTACAAAAGTATGGAAGGTCATGTGGTGATCCGCGTGATGCCCGGAGGAAAAGAATTTTATGTATATGTTCTGGATGCGCGTTCCGTCAATTTGAAAGTGAAAGCGAAATTTGGGCCATACCTGTCCAGATAACCGGTTACTGATTAAAGCATCATTTTAA
>JAISCL010000272.1 GCA_031265585.1 Tannerella sp.
ATGTTTGACGAAAACGTGATTTTTGCTCCGGCGGCTTCGAAATAGTTTTGGATATTCGCCGCTTTGACCGGAAAGGCAAGAACTTTGACATCCTGAAAATCTTCGGGTTTTTCCGGACAGGTTTCCGAAATCTTTTTTGGACCCGTAACCATGCTTTGAACCGAAGTAAGATAACGCATCGACTGCGACGGTTTAATCCACGGGCCGCCGGATTGCGACCAGCCGGGACAGTTGAACATGCCGATTTCGATGTCGAGGCCGGTCGCGGTTTTCATCGCGGTGTGAATGAGTTCCCACCACTGTTCAGACATGAATTTCACCTCCTTTCCGCCGCCGGTCAATCCGATGTAAGCGCGTGTGATTCCGGCTTTTTTCATCGCCTGCAGGTCGGCAATCACGCCTTCTTTTGTGATTACGTCATCAATCCAGTACCAGTAACAGCCCACTCGCTGTTCGGCCGGAGGATTTGCAAACTCGTTCGCCAGTTTGTCTTTACATCCGAATCCCAGCAGTATGGCGATAACTGTCAGGATGGATGTTCTTGAAAATATTCTTTTCATACTTTTCTCTATTTATTATTATTGAATCTTTCTAATATACCTCAATATTGGAAATCAGCGGGCAGGCTTTTGATTCTTTTTACTTTCATCATTTTTTTCCTGCCCGTATGGTTTTTCGGTTTCCGCCTTTGTTTTTATACAGGTGCGGGTGTTATTCTGTCAGCCACCGTTTTATGCCTTTTTCTGTCTGTGAAAATTCGACGCCGACTTTTACGGTTTTTCGGTGGTCGGCGGAGTAGGGGATGGCGTAGTCTTTACTGTTAATCTGTTTCAGGGCATCTTTGGCAGTGGCTTTGCTGTTCATTTTGAACTCGAAAACGTAGATGTTGCCGGCCGTTTTTACTACGGCGTCGGTTCTGCCTTTATTATTCTTTACTTCGGTTTCGACAAACTGCCCCATCAGCGTGAAAAGCAGATAAAAAACGTGTTGGTAATACTGTTCGTCGCGGTGCTTCTGTTCTATCGCATCGTAGGGAATGGCAGCAAAAAACGCTTTTAGGGAGGTCATAAAGCTTTCGACATCGTTTTTCATCAGCTGCCGTAAAAAACCGGTTACCGAAAATTTACCCGTGGCAATCGGCGTCAGAACAAACGCCGGCAAAAGTTCGTTTAAAAAACCGTATTTTACTTCTTCATTGGGAAAGCCCAGGGTATATTCGTCCAAAACGCTGTCGTATGCCTTGATGGTCAAATAACCGCTTTGATAAAGCAGCGGCACGAGATCCTGATTCTCGTAGCGGTAGTCCATGATAGAGGCTGCAGAAATATACACGTCATTCTCAAACTTGCGGATGTCGTAATTCTGATTCCTCAAGGCCTTTGCCAGGAATGTCGGCGTGCCGGTAGCAAACCAGTAGTAGGCGAAGTCCAGATCCATAAACGTATTCAGGATACTGAACGGATTATACATATCTTCGCTTACTTTGGCAAAGTGATATCCGTCATACCGTTTTTTCATTTCGGCAAAGGTTTCATCGCAGGTAAGACCTTTTTTGGCTGCCAGCGCCTGTAATTCAGGTTCAAAATTGCGTATCAATTCCGTTTCCGATATGCCGCAAATCCCTGCATACTGCTCACTCATGCTAATATCTTTCAATTGATTAAGATCGCTGAAAATGCTGACTTTTGAAAACTTTGTGACGCCCGTCAAAAACACAAAACGGAGATACCGGTCAGCGCTTTTCAATACGCCGTAAAATGATTTCAGTAAAGTCCGGACTTCCTCATTTGAAGTTTCATCTTCCATTGTGTTTATAAGCGGCTTGTCATATTCGTCAATGAGAACGGCTACTTTTTTTCCTGTCTGTTCATAAGCGCTCTCTATAACCGCTTCAAATCTGCCTGCCAAATCCCCGGTATCGTTTTTTTTCCCCCATAAAATTTCAAACTCCCGCATTTTAACGGATAACCGTTCTGCAACGCTTGCGGCTCCTGTTAGCAGTCCAACATTAAAATCCAGGTAAATAACCGGATATTTCGTCCACTCCTTTTCCAGTCCGGCAATTTCCAGCCCTTCAAAAAGTTCACGCTTCCCCTCAAAATAGGCTCTGAGCGTGGAAAGGAACAGACTCTTGCCGAACCTGCGCGGACGGCTGAGAAAATAAGGTTTTCCCTGTGTTACCAGGCGATAAACATATTCGGTTTTATCTACATACAGGAAACCTTCTGTACGCAAATCTTCAAAATCCTGTATGCCAACGGGCAGTTTTCTTGCCGTATTCATAATCAATAACAAATTACAGTTTTACAGATGCAAAAGTATTAAATATATTTGAGATACGATCCTGTTTTCCGATCACTTTTCCCTCTCCGGCGTTATTATTTTCCTTAAGTTGACGGCATCGAGCCGGACCCTTGCTATTTTAACCAGACGCAGTGAAGACGCTGCGCCGGGCGGACTGATCCTGACGGCGTGTGTACGGCTAGAGATGCGATGCATCGCGTCTCTACGGTGGTAAAAACGCTTGCTCTTTTCAGTGCGAACACAGACGCATTTGGGGAAAAAACGTAGCGATTCATCTAAAATTAATTATCATCTGCGTCAGCTGTTATCATTCGAACACGCCTGCATCGAGTATCGTTCCCGGCGCATTCAGCACGGGCGATTTGCTTGTTTCGCCCGTTTTCGTGTTGTAGGAGAAAAAGCCCGAGCCGCTGGACGCGGTGGTCAGGCCGAAGAGAACCAGATCGCCCATCTTGACGATGCTGTAGGAATAGGCGTTGGAACGGGGCAAGTTGAGTACTTCCACCGTCTGGTTGTAGAGGTTTATCCTGAACGACTGGATTACCTTGTCGTTGACGTAGTCCATGGGGTTGCTCGCGTACGAGGGATTGTTGCCCGACATGTAGGCGACGCCGTTCGCGCCATAGCAGAAGTTCGTGAGCGATACGTGTCCGCCTTCGATGCCGGCGATGTTCATGTCGGTGATGTTGAAGAAGTAGTCGGGGTCGAAGTCAGTCTGTCCTTTTTTGATGCGCAGGAAGCCGCTCTTTTGTCCGGGCATGTAGCCGTACGACGCCCAGCACAGCACGTAGATGTCGCCCTTTTCGTCCGCCTCCATCAGGTTGTTGAAGTACGAGGCGGAAGTGGCGCGCATGTCGGCGGTCATTGTTTCGGGCGTGTCGGTTGCTTCGTTTATCACCACGACGTAAGCGCCGTCGTTGCACATGGGCGCCTGCGAGAGCTGCATGCAGCCTGCGAATACCTTCCCGTCGCGGGCAATCATGCCTACCGGATTGGGGGTTGAGCTGCCGTTAATGCCGTATTCGGGACGCGCCAAATCAATTTCGCCCGTTTTGGCCATTGTCGTGGGATTGAAGATAATGATTTTGTTTTCCAGCATCAGCGTGGCGTAGGCCTTCGTGTCGGAGAGGATGAGGATGTTGCCCGCTCCCGCCTGACTGTTTTGCGACAGCGCCAGTTCGCCGGAGGGCAGCAGACTGCCGTCATCCTGACGGGTAAAGCGTTTGATGACGGGTGGCATGTAGGCGTTCGGGATGTTGAATGCCCAGTCTTTGTACGTTTCCACGTAAGGCGAAGCATACACCTCGTGCGCCGGAGCGAGCGACACCGTTCCGCCGTTCAGCAGCTTTTCTCCCACCGGAACGATGTAGCCCACGGTCGATTCGCTGACGCTCATGTCGATGGCAAGCACCAGCTTAGCCTTGTCCGTCGCATCTTCACTGGGATTGTCTTTGTCGCAGGCGACAAAACAGGATGCTGCAAGGAGCATCATACATACTGTTACATTTACTTTTTTCATTTTAATCTGATATTTAATAGTTATTTCTTACCACTTCATCGAAGTGAACCTCACCTTCGCCTGCATGGTGCGCCCTGCCAGCGGATAGTTCAGGTTCGTCAGTTCTTTTGAGTTGAAAAGATTATGACACTCTATCGAAAACAGCACGCGGCGGTCGAGAATGGCGTATTCCGCGCCGACGGTGTGTATGCACGACGAGGGGATAACGAAATTCCGGCTGGCCGTCAGGTTGTAGCCGTAGTAATACTTGCCGGTATATCCGCCCTCGTAGTAGAAGCGGCTGTACTGCCCGCGTCCGCCGAAAAGATTGTCCCTGCGGTAGTCCGCCGACCAGTTGGCGAAAAAGACGGGGATGTGCGGGATTTGCAGCCCGTAAGTTACACTGGGCGTGTTGGAACCCGGCACGTAGCGCGCCTTGTCTATTGCCTTCTGATACGTGGCGTTCAGCATCAGGAACCACTCGCGGCTGACGTCCCACTTCACCTCCATGTCGGCGCCCCACAGCAGGGCTTTCCCCACGTTGTAGTAGCCCATGTAGTAGTTGGCGCTACGGGTCATCATCATGTCGTTTACGGACATGACATATACGTTGGCCTCCATTTGCAGGCGGCGGAAGCTGTCGTAGTAGCGGTCGAACATCATGCCGAGGTTGCCGTTGTTTGCCTGTTCGGGGCGGAGTTTGGTGTTGGGGATAAGCCGCACGCGGTCGCCCAGCAGTTCTTCGCTTCGCGGGAGGCGGTAGTTGTGTTCCAGCGCCAGCTTCAGCAGCCACGAGCGGGCAAAGTCATACTTTATCGCCAGGCTGTAGCCGAAGTAATGCTGCTGCTCATTGGCCTCGTCGGGCATGGCGTTTGTCCCGTAGCTCAGGTCTACCGTCTTTCCGTGCACGCCGTAGAAGTAGTGCCGTCCGGTAAGCAGCGTGGTGACGCGCCGGTTGAACCATTTGTTTTCCAGGTTGAGCGACGAAATCAGGGTAGTGATGCCGGTGGTGAAGCCGCTGTAATGCGTGTTCAGGTAGCGGTCGGCGAGCGTGTCGCGGGTTTCCGTGTGGACGAAGCGGAAATCATTGTTCAGGTTGACGGCCATATCGGGCAGCAGGCGATATTTCAGGTTGAGGTTGTAGCGGTAATCCTGCATCCTGTCGTCCGAGAGGTTGGGCACGGAGCCTACCTCGCCGCGATATGTATTCAGGAAACGTCCGCCGTAAAAGTCGTAAGTATAGGACGACGTATCGTTGAGGCGGGTAACGCCGCAGAGCGCCGTGCCCAGAAACTTCATGTCCAGTTTTTCCGTCAGGAAGCCGCTTTTTTCGAGCTTCGGCGTGGTGCCGACAATCCACCCGGACGTACGCGCGTGGCGGATGTTCGCCTGTATGCCCTGTATTTCCCTGTCGTTGGCGTAGAACACGTTTTCTATCTCAAACTCGTCGAAATACGCCTCCTTAAACTCAAACGTTACCGCGCCGTCCAGCTTGCGGAAGCGGTCGTGGTCGCGCCGTATGGTCAGTCCCGGCGTGTAGGGCGACTGCATTGAGTAGTTATTCAGCGAATGTTCGCCGCCAATCATCACCGCCGAATACAACTTCGTCTTCGGAAAATAATGCTTGTAAAGCAGGCTTCCCTCGTGCCCGCCGTATGATTTGGCGCCGTACCACGCATCGTAGTAGCTGCCCTGCGCGTCGATGGTTACTATGTTGATGGCGCTTCCCAGCCCGTCGCCGCCAAACTCCGGGGGCACGATTCCTTTATATATTTCGATGCGGTCGATGAACTGCAGCGGAATGTCGTTGATGGAGAACGAGCCGTCGGGCGTGTTCAGGGCGTACCCGTCCAGGTAGATTTGGACGCGGTTGCCTTCCAGTCCGCGCACATTGATTTTCGTGTCGCTGCTCGCGCCCCCGGTACGGCGCACTTTTACGCCCGTCTGGTGGTTGATGACTTCGGCGATGGACGTCCCGCGCCCCGCAAGCAGTTTGCCGTCGATGACCGACACGGGGACGCCCTGTTCGCGGGCTTCTTTCATCTCTTTGCGCTCGTAGCGGGCTTCGACCGTTACCTCGCCGAGCGTGGAGACCTCCTCTTCCATGCAGATGTTCAGTGTTTCATTCCGGCTGCCGGCGAGGCGGACTTCCCGGCGGACGGTTTTCATCCCGATGAAGGAAAATTCAAGCCTGTAAGTTCCTTCCCGGAGATTGGCAAACTGATAGGCGCCCTCGCTGCCGGTCGACGTCCCGCCCGTGGAACCGGCGATTTTCACCGATACACCCGCCAGCGGCTGACCGGCAACGCAGTCAACGACCCTGCCGGACAGCGTCTGCCCCTGCACAGCCCCTGTCGCTATCATCATAAAAAGGGATAAGACGCATTTGATTATCCCTATTTTTCGGGATTGCGTCCGTCCTGAAAATAATCTATCTTTGCACATCCTTATTCGTTTTGAAGCGCAAAGGTAGGGCGGAGCGCCTCCTTCCTTCTTACGCAACAGGGAGTTTAATTTCAATATAACGGATTTTTTATGACAGCACAACTGATTGACGCGGATATGAAGGAGATGACGATGGAACTGCCCGGCCTGTCGTTCTCCCGCACCGGCGGGGTGGAAACGGAGCGGTTCGTAATCGAAAACCGCTATGCCGATGCGTTGTTCCAAACCGTCCGGACGCCTTTCTATTCGGTGATCGACGCACGGATGCGAAGCCGCGAGTGCCTGAAAGTGTATTCGCAGACGGAAGCAAACGATTATATCTGGTTCTGCGCTGCGCTGCAGGGGCGCATGACGTCCGCCTGCGGTTCGCACGGCGAGGAGACGTGGCAAAGCGGACAGTCCAACCTGATGACCTACACCGATGTGGAGGGTTACAGCTATTTCGGTCGGGAGAAGCCGTTCCGTATGCTGGAAATCATGCTCTCGACCGGATACCTGGAGCAGATTGCGGCGGCCTGCCCCGGCCTGTTCGACGAAATCCTCGCGCAGCACGCCCGCCGGCAGTTTGTCCGTGCGACTGCCGAGCACATCCGTTTCTGTCCGCGAATCGGCAAGGCCCTCCAGGAACTGCTGAACTACGAATCGGCCGGCAACGCCGCCTCCATGTACCTCGACGCCAAAATCCGCGAAATACTCTCGCTTTTCCTGTACCACACCGCCCGTCCGTGCGACTGCTGCACGCCCCGCGACAGCGACCTGCTGCACCACGCAAAAGCCATTATCGAACGCGACTACCTGAATCCGCCGTCCCTGCACCGCCTGGCCCTGATGGTGGGCACCAACGAATGTAAACTGAAGCACGGCTTCAAAAGCCTCTTCGGCACAACGGTCTTCGGCCACCTGTTCGACTACCGCATGGAAATGGCCTGCCGCCACCTGCTGGACAGCGACAAAACGATACAGGAGATAGCCGCACTCACCGGCTACGAACATCATTCGCACTTTACGGTGGCTTTCCGGCGGAAGTTCTGCGTCTCGCCGCAAGCATATCGCTTCGAATGGAAAAAGGCGGTATGATTTGGCTTCTTCTTGTGGATGCGTATGCGAATGACTTTTCCCGGATACTGCTGCTCAAGTTTGCCTGGAACTTCAATTACTGCCGCAGGATGAAAGACGGCAGCAAGCGCCTCAACAACACAGATACGGATTCCGGGCTTTTTTTAGGTGCCGGGTTGAGAGATTGTTTTGCGGTATCTTAAATAGTTCGTATTTTTACGGGCGATAAGATACGCTTGGGAGGTTTTTTTTATAGAACATAGATGGCAGGAAAAATAATTACAATAGAAGGCTTGGACGGAGCAGGCAAATCTACTCAGATTGATTTATTGACGGGCAGGTTGAGATGTTTAGGTGTAAAACATAAATTTATCCATTTTCCGATGCTGGATAACGGTTTTTATGGGAAATTGATTGCGGAGTATTTAAGAGGTGAATTTGGTTCAATCGAACGTGTTCATCCCAAACTGGTTGCATTATTATTTGCAGAAGACAGGAAAGAACATAAAAATCAACTGATACAATGGCTAAATGATGGATATTTAGTAATTATGGACAGGTATGTTAATTCAAATATTGCTTTTCAGTGTGCAAAAACAGACCGTCTTATGGATAAAATTGAATTAAAAAACTGGATCGTTGATTTTGAATTTAATCATAATCAACTCCCGCCGCCGGATCTCTCTTTTTTCTTGAATGTTCCCTTTGAATTTATTACAGACTCTTTGACGAAAGATAGAATGGGAGCTGACAGAGCATACTTAAACGGGAAGGTAGACATTCATGAAGATTCATTAGAGTTGCAAAGAAAGGTCTATGACGAATATCTTAACCTGATGGAAGAGCAATCAAATTTCTTTGAAATCAGATGTTTCTCCGAGGACATGAGCTGGTTAGCCCCGGAAAAAATTCACGAATCAATCGTTGCAAAAATTGAACAATTGCAGGTGAATAAGGAACTGAAGCAGAATCCCGGATATAAGGGAGACTATTAAGCTTTCTTAAAAACAGGAATAAAAAGAACTGATCAAGGAAATAAAATCTTATTTTTGTTCCCTCGAAACTGTATGGATGGAATGGGTAAAATAACTCCGGTTCATGAAAACCTGAATTCAGGTTTTGGCAAAACAGATTGATTTCACGTTGCTGAAAATTTCAGGAGGGCCAAAACAGTTGATTTCACGTTGCTGAAAATTTCAGAAAGGCCAAAACAGTTGATTTCACGTTACTGAAAATTTCAGAAGGGCCAAAACAGTTGATTTCACGTTACTGAAAATTTCAGAAGGGCCAAAACAGTCGGTTTCACGTTGCTGAAAATTTCAGAAGGGCCAAAACAGTTGATTTCACGTTTCCGAAAATTTCAGAAAGGCCAAAACAGTCGGTTTCACGTTTCCGAAAATTTCAAATTTTTATCTAAATAGACAAGATCATGAATAAAAAAAGAATGTTATTAACCGTTATCTGTACCTGTTTTACAGGTATCTTGACGCAGGCGCAGGTTGCTCCTGTTAAACTTCAGTGCGAACATCTGTCGAATCCGCTGGGGGTTGATTCCCCTCATCCGCGCTTTACATGGCAGCTGGAAGATGACCGGCACGGCGCCGTTCAGCAGGCATACCGCCTGATTGTAGGAACCGATTCGGCCTCCGTGCTGAACGGAACCGGTAATATGTGGGACACTAAACAGACCGCCTCGGACCGGATGCTTGCCGTATATGCCGGCAGGGAGATTGAACCTTTTACGAAATACTTCTGGCGCGTGGAGGTTTGGGACAAAGACCGGCAGCCCTGCCTGTCCGGCGTCGCCTCGTTTGAATCCGGAATGATGGAACTGAAAAACTGGAAAGGCGACTGGATCAGCGACGGGCACGAGCTACAGGGTCGAAGCATTCACGACAGATCCGCACCCTATTTCAGGAAAGAATTTACCGCCCGGAAAAAAATCCGGTCGGCCCGCGCTTACATTGCGGTAGCCGGCCTGTACGAACTCTATATAAACGGGAAAAAAACAGGCGACCATCGCCTGGATCCGATGTACACACGCTTTGACCGCCGAAACCTGTATGTGACATACGACGTGACGGAAGCGCTTCAAGACGGAACCAACGCCCTGGGGGTGCTGCTCGGAAACGGCTGGTACAACCACCAGTCAACCGCCGTATGGTATTTCGACCGCGCCCCGTGGCGAAACCGTCCGGCATTCTGCCTGGATCTGCATCTTGCTTACGAAGACGGAACGGCAGAAACCGTCACCACCGGCAGAAGCTGGAAAACCTCCCCCAGCCCGCTGCTGTTTAACAGCATCTACACGGCGGAACATTACGATGCCCGCCTGGAACAGCCCGGATGGAACCAGGCCGGCTTTGACGACTCCCGCTGGGCCGGAATCACACTGCGGACAGCTCCCTCGCAAAACATCGTATCGCAACAGCTGCACCCGATCCGCAACGTGGAAAAAGTACCCGCGAAGTCGGTCCGAAAAATCGACGCTTATACTTATTTCTATGATTTGGGACGGAACATTTCCGGCGTAAGCGAATTTCGCGTCAGGGGGAAAGCCGGCACCGTCATTACGCTGGAACATGCCGAACTGCTGAAAGAAGACGGACGGATCGATATGTCAAATATTAATCCCCATTACCGTCCGACAGATGACAGCGATCCTTTCCAGAAAGATATTTTTATACTCGGCGGAAACGGGGAGGAGGTCTTCATGCCCCGGTTCAACTACAAGGGATTCCAGTACGTCGAAGTACATTCGACCGAACCGCTCGACCTGACGGAAGACAACCTGACCGGATGGTTTATGCACAGCGATGTGCCTCCCGCCGGCTCGTTTGAAACCTCCAGCCCGCTTGTCAACAGCATCTGGCA
>JAISCL010000037.1 GCA_031265585.1 Tannerella sp.
TCCGTCGCCTGCCGGGTCAACAAAACGCCGCAGGAACAGCTTGTGCTCTACGTCAACAACCGCTGGGACTACCCTGAAATCGTGTGGGGAAACTACTGCAAACGGCTTGACCCGTCGCCCTGCTACGGACGGCTGACGATCTGTCTGCAATCGGGAAAGGGTGCAGGCATTGAACAGGATGATACGAGAAACCCCGTTTCTCATGCGCCCTTTTCGGGTCGCGTAACAGCAGAACATAACTATTTATTTAAATAACAATTTGAGATATGAAAAAAATGATAAAAAAAACGATGAAAGAAATGCATATTCTTGATATGGCATTCATGATTTTGGCAGCGTGTACTTTATCTTCGTGTGTGAGCGCCCATAATGGTTTTGAGCAAACGAAGCATAAGGACGGTACGGTTACATGGGTAAGCGGATCCGGCCTGAAACTGTATGTCAAGTCTCCCGTTTTAAAGGGAAGGTCTGACGTATCCGCTCATTTGACATTGTCGTCTCATGCGGTAACGCAGGATTTTTCAGTCAGCAACTATCTGCTTGTGGTAGAGACGGACAGGCAACAGTTTACAGGATACTGTCGTGTTAAACTGGAATTGCCGAAAAGCGACAAAGGCAATTTGATGATCTGTGACGTTGATCTGGAATTTGACACGCCGGTATCATCCGATCTGACGGTGGAATTTGCGGTGGAAGCCCAAAATGCAACGGCCTCTCAGATTACGTTGCCCGAAATGCGCGGCAAAGTGAAGCCGTACGGTTTGGATGAAAACGGTTCGAAAGCGGCTTATTTCCTGATGGGCGCCGGCTCTGCCGGCGAGGGGGAAAAACTTGCCCTGCCAGCCGTGAATGTTCATTTCGGCAACTCGCAACTGGCCGTTGCAGCCGACCCGTATTTCGGCGTGGATTTCAGCGCGCGGGCGAAGGAAGTAAAGCTTTCATACACTTATACGGCGTCCAAAGTTCCGTTGAAATCGGAGCGGCGGAAATTTGCCTTCCTGTTTCACGACAGTGAGACGGACGGTATGCTTTCCAATTTCTACCATACGGTTCCGGACATCAAGCCCGGGGAGGCATGGACGCACGAAATTCATTTGAATTATTACGACTATTTTTCCAAAAACGGCGAAGGATGGTATGCAAATATCGCAAAACTGGCCGAACTGATTCCGGAAGAATACAGGAAACATGCGATAGTAAACATTCACGGGTGGTACGACTATCTGGGCAGATATTCATACGACCGTGAGACGAAAAAGCTCGCCGGCGAATGGAAGATTGTGGAGACCGGCAAATATGCCGCCGACAGGAAACGGAGGGAATACCCCATGACCCTGGCGGATATGCACAAACGTATCCGCTATGCAAAGGATCTGGGCTTTCGCGTTGCATTCTACTACGGGGACGGGCTTAGCTATGATTCCGGTCTGCCCGAATTTAAACAGGAATGGATTGTGGTAAACGAAGAGGGCAGACGCTACGGGGACACCTGGCATCCGGGCTGTTCACTTGGAAAAACATACGCGGTAAACCCTTCCTATCCGGAAGTAAAGCAGATATATATAAATGTTTTACGGTCTCAAATCGAAGAATTCGGCAGGGAAGTGGACGCCTTTGTGTGGGACGAAACGTTTTATGCGCCTGTCGGAGTGCTTACGAAAATGGGAGACGCTTACACTTATGCCGACCGTGAATACATGTATCTGAATGCCGAACTGACAAAACTTGTACAGTCATGGCAAAAAATCAATCCCGACCTTGTCTTCCTCACTTCGGACTGCCTGGGACTTTCGGCAAAGCTGGAAAAATTCGGCGATGCCCATGCCGCTCTGGTCTCGCATGGCACTTACGAAGACACAAGAAACGATCCGGATCTTTGGCCTGTGGAGATGCTGAACAATTACCGAAACTGTTTGATGAGCTGCCTCTGGTTCCCTGTCAGCATGGCTAACCGCAATAAAATTGCTGCCGAATACGGTATCGCTCAAGGCCTGTCGGACGGGGAAGGCGACTTCGTGGGGCCTGTCGATATGAAACCGGATATGCTTGCCGAAGTGATTGAGCGCTTCCTGAAAAACGTGAAAGAGAAAAAACAGAGAACAAAGTATCTGGATGATATAAAATAAAATCGAATATAAACAGAGATATTTATACGCAAGATGAAGAATAGCATTAAATTTCACTTGAGTTTATTATTGGCATCGGGAATTATTTTTTCCCTTGATGCACAGAATGACGCCATGCAGGGCATGACTCATAAAAAGTCGGAATCCTACGTTTATCCGAAAGAACCGGAAGTGCTGAAACAGTTGGAACGCTGGCAGGATTTAAAGTTTGGCGTTTTGATCAGCTGGGGCATTTCCAACGAACTTCCGGGCGGAAACATCGGTTCATGGTCGCTTTGCTCCGAAGATCAGGACTGGATTAATCCTCGCCGTACAGTTCCTTACGACGAATTTAAACGGAATTACCGGGCATTGATTGACAAATTCAAGCCCGAGCGTTTTGAACCGGAAGCCTGGGCAAAGGCCTTCGAACAGGGAGGCGTTAAATACACGATATTCATGACTAAACACCACGATGGCTTCTGTTTATGGGATACCCGACAAACGGATTTTTCCATTGCTCACGGAGCGTTCCGCGACAATCCCCGGCGCGACCTTGTAAAGGAAACGCTTAATGCTTTTCGTAAAGAAAACTTTATGATCGGCACCTATTTCTCCAAACCGGACTGGTTTTGTCCCTACTACTGGTGGGATTTCTTTGCCACGCCCACCCGGAATGTAAATTACGATATCAAAAAACATCCCGACAGATGGAACAAATTCAAGGAATATACCTGTAACCAGATAGAAGAATTGACCAACGGCGATTACGGGAAAATAGACATCCTCTGGTTAGACGGCGGCTGGGTACGCGCGCCCCGGCAGGACATTGACATGCCGAAGATTGCCCGCATGGCGCGAAACTGTCAGCCGGAACTCCTGATCGTTGACCGTACGGTTGCCGGCGAATACGAAAATTATCAGACGCCGGAACAGGAAATCCCCGACGCACAGGTGGAAACGCCCTGGGAGAGTTGCATCACTCTTGGACACGCATGGGAACATTTGCCCGGAGATACGTACAGGTCAAGTGCGAATGTGATTCATACACTGGTGGAAATTGTGGCAAAGGGCGGAAATCTTCTGCTGGGAGTTGGCCCTACAAAAGAAGGGGTAATGCCGGACGAAGTGGTCGCCCGTCTGAAGGAAGTTGGAGACTGGCTGAAGCAAAACGGGAAGGCCATTTACAATACCCGCATAACCCATTATTACAGGGACGGCAATACATGGTTTACTCAAAGCAAAGACGGAACGAAAATCTATGCAGTCATTTGTTTGCCGGAAGGCGAAAAGATTCCCGCTAAAATTGTCTGGAAAGGAAATGAACCTGCCCGCAACAGTAAACTGATCTGCCTGCAAACGGGAAAATCCGTCCGCTGGAAGAAAACAGCAGAAGGAACTGAAGTCACTTTGCCCGCCGGTCTGCCGAAAGATTTGCCTGCCATTGCTTTTGAAATAATTATTTGATAAACAAAAGAAAGAATATATAATGAACAGTATAATGAAAAAAACAGGATTTTGGAGCTTACTGCCCATACTTGGCCTGTACATGGCTTTTATTCAGCCGGCGACGGCGCAAACCGTTCCTGCCGGCAAGACTTTACCGCAGGATAAGTTCCGTCAGGAAATATGCCTGAACGGACTGTGGGATTTCAAATGCGATGCGGACGGCGAATGGACGCAAATCCGCGTGCCGGGCTGTTATTCCGTGATACCTGCCTCCCGTTCCCGAAAAGGCAAAAGGATATGAACCGGCCTTGCCCCGGCCGTTCAACAGCGCGGCAAAGACTATTGCCGACAGGTACGACGTTTATACTTTTGACCTGTACGATTTTATCGGGCGAAATTATCCCGAATACCTCCGGTCGGACGCCATTGCTTTCCCCGTCTCCATGAAAAGGAATATCGGCAAGCAACTGGGCGAGGCTCTGATTAGTTTCGGAGCGCAGGTAGTGAATTGAAAACCGGAGCAACTCTTTGAGCGCATCCGTCAACATGCTGCTGAACGCTTGCTGCTCCGATGCCGTTAGTAACAGTGACTGGTTAATTGACAACAGTTCCTGCCTGTCCAGCATTACCGTTTCGTCGGACAATAAAGAAAAGTACGAAAATTTTTAATACGAATCATTATGCTTTACGTAAGAATCAACAAAATCAAAGTCTTCAACAACAGGGAAGAATTTCTCAGGTTATTCCCGGATCAGAGAACCGTGTACGATCCGGTGAACGACAACGACGCTTCCATGAATCGTGTAAATGATGGCGAAGCCCCGGTACATGACATGCCGGGCATTACGTCCGTATACAACAAGCACATCTCTGTAGGCGGATATGGTGAAAATACCGGCTTGGCTCTCAAGGGCAGCGATTTGGTCATATATTCCGCGCAGGAAATTTTCGGCGGCAACGGGAGCAGAGAAGGCCGTCCTGATGTATCGGTTTACGGCTCGAATGTCTTTATTGGCTTGGGGTGCAATTTTGACAACATACGTTTTCATAGAGTTATTTTTAGACCCAAGTCTTTATATATGGCATCTTCAAAGTTTTTTTTGAACTCTTTCAGTGAAATAAGCTCGTCTTCCGGTACAGGTAAAGGCGTGTTGTCCAAATCGTCCACGATCTGGGCGACACGGGGATGTTTTGCAATGTCTCTCAGTATCCGGCGTCCCGTACTGGAATTGTTGTCAATAATTACGGTTGTCATGAGCATTTATATTTTGAGTACGGCACAAAAGTATGAAAATTTTTAATACGAATCATTATGTTTTACGTAAGAATCAACAAAATTAAATATAGACCTTGGGATTGTGGAAGCTATCCCGAAGAAAAATAAGGGAGATACTAAGAAGACGCTTAAAATAATTTAAAAACAATTTAAAATGAAAACAACAAGAAAAATTTTTGGACTTATTTTGGGAATCATTCCCCTGTTTATGTATGCACAAACAAAGCCTGTAAAGGTCAGTCCGGTTGTAAACTGGAATCAGGTCGTCGGCAAACTGACGTCCGACCATTGGGGACTTAACAATCAGGGAGGTAAAGGCTTTTCCGCTCCCGACGAAAAGCTGGCGGACTACTTCAGACAGGTGCAGCCCGGAGTTGTCCGCATCATGGCCGGTATTCCGAACCGGTGGATAAACGCATCCACCCGGACATGGGATACCCTGAAAATAAAGGCCGAACTGGACAACGTGCGGCATATCCACCGGTACAGCCAAAGAGTCATGGCTTGCCTGTACGATCCGCCCCTGTTTGTCAATGGCGGCAAAGCGCCGTTGTTGAATGAAGCGCAGGAAGATTCGACTGCTGCGTTCCTGGCGCAGTTGCCTTCGGTCGTCAAAGCGACCGGACACTATATCGACCTGTACGAATTTTTCAATGAAAAGGAACCGGCATACGGAGCGCTCGGCGGTAACAGCGGCAATTCAGGCGGTATGGGCGCCGACCTGCCCGCCTACTGGCGAACGCTGAACAAAATCGCCAAAGCGCTGAAAGCCGCCGACCCGACGATCAAAGTGGGCGGGCCGGCAACGGCATTTCCCTACGAAAATGTATATAAAGGGTTTATCGACAACTGCGCCGACAACATGGATTTCTTTTCGTTCCATGATTATATGACCGGCAATCCCGGCACAACGGCCGACAGGGATATGTTTAACGACTTTTACGCATCCAGATTATTGCCGATAGCCGCCCTGACGGCTTATGCCAAAAGCAAAGGGAAAACCCATCTGGAATTTTACCTGGACGAGTGGCAGGTATCCTGGGAATGGAAAAAATACGAACCTTTGCACGACAATCACGTCGGCGCATCGTGGATGGCCTGTTTCATCAAGTATTGCGTCTTGAATGGCATTACCAACATGAACGTGTGGGATTTCGGATTTCATCCCAACGCGGCGACATTTCTTCTGTACAGCCGGTTCAGCCCTTATTTGCGGGGAAATATCGTACAATCGTCCAATACCGGCGGCAAGATAGAACTCATACCGGTTATTTCGGACGAGGGGAAAAGAAGCATCCTGTTCATTAACAGAACGGGAGAAAAGATAAGGATAACCGGTGCAAAAAAACTGACAGGCGGCAAGGCTTCGACGGTCAAGGCTTTCCGCTTGGACGAAACCACCTTGCAAAATCCCGAAGCGGCCAATACAGCAAATGTTATTTATTCGATAGACAGCATAGACGGGGTTTCGTCCGACCTGATATTGAATCCGTATGGCATGGTACTGCTAACTAATGATATAAAGAAGATAAATCAGGAATAAATAAAAATTGTACCGTATGAAAAAAATGTTTTTATCGATGGCCTGTCTACCAGGCTTGTTCCTCTCCAGCGAGGCTAAAATGTCCGCGCCCTACAGCGCAACGCCCGAAATGCTGCAATCCCTGTCGCAAAAGTTCGCCGTTCCGACGGACGAATACCGTCCATACGTCTTCTGGCACTGGCTGGGGACGAATTTCTCGAAAGAGGGCATCACCAAAGACTTGGAGGCGATGAAGGAAGCCGGTATTGGCGGCGCCGTGATATTCAATCTGGCAGGAGACCTTCATGCACGGCGTGGAGAATCCTTTTGCGTTTACTGGTCGGAAAATACCTACCGCAGTCCCGCCTATTGGGAAGCCTTGCAGTTTGCCGCATCCGAAGCACGACGTCTGGGATTGAAAATAGGTATCCATAATTCGCCCGGCTATTCCGCCACCGGCGGCCCCTGGATTTCGGAAGAACAGGGGATGCAGAAAATCGTATCAAGCCAAAAGAAGATTAAGGGAAATCAATCCGTAAAAGTACGGTTAGCTCAACCTGAATTGCCGGTTTCGGAAAGTTGGAATGCGCCCAAAGACCCGGCGGTCTTTTACAGGGATATCGCTGTGATGGCCGTTCCGACCGGCGCTGAAGCAGGCGTTTCGGACGTCATGGATATTACCGCTCAAGTTGATGCGGACGGCAATCTGTCGTGGCAGGCTCCTGCGGGCGAATGGATGGTTTACCGCATCGGACACGCGCCGACGATGAGACATTCGCAGCCGGTACCGCTCGAACTGTACGGGAAATGCCTCGAAGTCGATAAAATGAGTCGCGAAGCCAATATCTACCACTGGCAACAGATGTTGAATCCGCTGGTGGAGCATCTGAAAGAGTACATCGGCAACTCGTTCTCATTTATCCACATCGACAGTTACGAATCGGACAGGCAGGATTGGACGCACGGATTCCGCGATGAGTTTATCCGGCTGAAAGGATACGACCCCTTGCCGTGGATTGCCTTGCGGCTTTCGGCGAATAGCGGGCGGGACGACTTGCGTCTATTCGATCGCGATTACAGCGATGTTGTCAATCGCCTTTTTATTGACAACGGATGGAAAACAGCTACCGAAATGATTCATGCCGCCGGATTGCAGTTTTATTGGGAACCTTACACCGGGCCGTTCGATACGGAAGAGTGCGTCTCGTTGCCCGACGTGCCGATGGGCGAATTTTGGACATACGGCAGCAGCGTTACCGGCAGTGTCGTTCAGGGGGCAAAACGATACAACAAGCGGATTGTTGCGGCAGAAGCTTTTACCGGACGCACGGATAACAGCCGTTACACGGAAAACCCCGCCTTCCTGAAATATTCGGCGGACGTCAATTTTGCTTCGGGCATTAACTGGATGTTTCTGCACCACTGGGTACACCAGCCGTTTGACGACAAATACCAGCCCATGATGAGCATGGGTTATTGGGGAACGCATTTTGGCCGATTCCAGACATGGTTCAAGCCCGGCAAGGCGTTTTTCACCTACCTGTCGCGTTGCCAAATGCTGCTGCAACAAGGAACCGGCGTTGAATCGACAGCCAATTGGGGACGCCGCAGTATGCCCGAAGCAGATATATTCTTTGCCGTCAACCCGACTGACGGAGTGAAAAAGACGTATGCTTTTCCGGTCAATGGTCGCGTTCCCGAACTTTGGGACGCTTACCTCGGAACAATCAGCCGAACCGGCAAATGGCGGGAAGAAGGCGATTCGGTTTACGTGGATTTGAACCTGCAACCCGGCGAATCCATGTTTGTGATTTTCCCTTATCGGAAAGGAGCTTACCCCTTACTGCCGGATGTTGAAACGGTAAGAGAAACGTTCCTACCCTTAACCGGTGCATGGAAAGTAACCTTCCAACCCAAATTGGAGCAGCCGTTCCTGCGGAACTTACCTGCTTTGGTTGATTTCAGCAGGCAAAAGGACGGTGCGCTGAAATATTTCTCCGGTACGGCCAAGTACGAAAAAAACGTCCGCATAGCGGCCGCCGACTTGGGCGAAGGCAAGCGGCTCGCACTGGATTTGGGCGAGTTGCACGACATAGCCGAACTGGAAGTCAACGGACAAAATGTCGGCGTACTCTGGTCGCCACCCTATAAAATGGACATCACACCCTATGTAAAAGCAGGAAACAACCAAATCGCCGTTTACGTTACAAATAACTGGGCCAACCGGCTGATTGGCGACGAACAATATCCGCCCGATTTTGAATGGGGAAAAGATCATGGCGAAAAGACAGGACGTGAAATGAAAGTCTATCCCGACTGGTTTCTGAATAATCAAACTCGTCCGTCCAAAGGGAGGAAGACATTCAATAGCTGGTATTATTTCCGTCAGGACTCGCCGCTGCAACCGGCAGGATTGCTGGGACCGGTAAGGATTATCCGACAACATGTAAAAATATTATAAATAATTTTTTGAATCTAAAATTAAAACAGTTTATGAAACATTCATTTTTCAGTTTAATCGCAACGGTTATGTTTGCAACGGCGCCCGTATCAGGCGTAAGCGTCTCCGGTGGAGACGGAGTATATAATGACGGGAGGATCGCTTATGCTCCCGTCAAGTTGACGGAAGCGGAAAAACAAATAATCGCCCCATCCGTCGAAGCCGGGCATAAGCGTTACGAGCCGGAATACAGGATGACAGCTACCGATATTAGCGGATGGCAGTATCATATGGATGCACAGAGCGGACATTATCATGATGTGAGGGGGTCGTTCTCATACGCCGGAACCTTGCTTGATTATGACGACCCGCAGTACAGGCAACGGGCGTTTGATATCATCGAAAAGACGATTTCGCTTCAGGAAACAAATCCGGCTTCCCCTTACTGCGGCGTATGGCCTTATTTCGAGGAAGAACCGGTAGCGACAAAGAAAACACCGGTTGACTTCAACTGGGCGGATTTCAATGCCGTCTCGCTGCTGGACATTTACACGGGACACCGGGACGAACTGCCCCAAGACCTACGGAAAAAGATAGAAGACGCCCTCATCCTGGCCGCCAAATCCATCCAGCGCCGCAATGTGCATCCGAACTATACGAACATAGCCATCATGGGGACATACGTCACCTATATGGTTTCGCACCTGTTCAATCTGCCCGAAATGCAGGAATATGCACAGAAAAAGCTGAAAACGTTCTACGACTGGACCAGGGAAAAGAACGGTTTTTCGGAATACAACAGTCCGACCTACACAATTACGGCTATCGACGAATTGAACAGGATGCAACGCCATATTGTCGAGCCGGAAGCAAAAAGGATGATAGATGAACTGTATGCCACCGGCTGGACAATGATTGCGCGGCACTATCACAAGCCTACCGCGCAGTGGACAGGCCCACAGAGCCGGTCGTACGGTTCGCTGGTTGGCGGGGCATTCTACGGTCTCCTGTATCAGGCTTCGGACGGGAAGATTGACATTCCGGGACGCAACGAATACCCGGATGTAAAAATCAGGCACCGTATTCCGGAAAACCTGCTGCCGTATTTCCTGAACCCGCAGTATCCGAGATGCGAAAAGGATGTATTTGAAAATTCCGACCCACAAATCACCGGTACAAGCTACCTTACAGGTAAATATGCACTTTCGACGTCAAGCGTTTCGAGCCTGTGGAATCAGCGCCGGCCATTTCTGGCCTATTGGGGAACGCCCGAAAAGCCGTCCTACCTGCAAGTGCGGCTGCTGCACGATCTGTACGATTTCAGCGCGGCGATATGGTTTGGTGCACAAAAGGACAATACGGTACTCGCAGCTATTAACTTTGCACCGGACGGAGGCGACAGGCATCTTTATCTCAGTCCGCTGGACAATGGCAAATTTATGGCCAAAGACCTGCGTTTGCGATTTGAGTTCGGCAATACCGGCGCCGGGGTTTTGGCTGTCCCGAAAACAAGCCATGCGCCGGTTGATTTCACCATCGACGGATTGCGGTTCCATGTCCAACTGTATTACGGTGTGTTCGAAAAATTTGAGGGACACTGGGAAACAGGCGGTGACGGAAAAACCGCATGGATGGATTATGTGATCTATACAGGAGACGAAACGGAAATTGACCTGACAGGGATTGATACGGCTGCACTCGGATTCGCATTTGCCCTCGCCTCGGACGGCGACAGGATACCGGCCGGGAAAGCTGCCGGCGAAGTACGTAACGGCATTCTTAGCGCCGAATGGAACGGATTGAAAGTCAGCGCACCGGTGAAGCCGGAGAATAGACCACGAAATTTCTAACAAAAATAAAATCAAAATAAGATGAATCGAATAAAAATCAGTATTTTTACAGCTGTTGCATTTATATACCTCTTGTCGTGCAATACGGCGAAGGAGAATTATTTCTCATTTCCAGCCGGAGCTACTCCCGAAGAAGTCGGGAAGAAACTGGGGACGCACTTCATACCCGGAGAGCATTTCCTGCACGGCGGCAAATGGATACACTATGCCGAAGTATGCACCTGGCTTGGTGCATTGCGTTTTGCCGAAGCGACCGGCGATAAGGAATTAACGGAGCAGCTCAAGGCAAGGTTCGAGTCGCTTTTCTCTACGGAAAAGGCCTATCAGCCCATCATGAACCATGTGGATTTGAACATGTTCGGATGCTTGCCGCTGGAGTTCTATCAAGTTACGAAAGACAGGCGTTATTTTGACTTGGGCATGCCCTATGCCGATACGCAATGGACATTAGCCGGCGATGCTACCGGCGAACAGAAAGACTGGGCGGCAAAAGGCCTTTCGTGGCAAACGCGGATGTGGATCGACGACATGTTCATGATTACCATCATCCAATCGCAGGCTTACCGGGCGACAGGCCATGCGGAATACATCAACCGTGCGGCGCGGGAAATGGTTGTATACCTGGATTCGCTGCAACGGCCCAACGGACTGTTTTTCCATGCTCCCGACGTACCGTTCTTCTGGGGACGGGGCAACGGCTGGATGGCGGCTGGAATGACGGAACTGCTTCGGGCGCTGCCCGAAAACAACCCCGACCGTCCACGCATCCTGAAAGGTTACCTTACGATGATGGAAAGCCTGAAAAAATACCAGTCCGCATCGGGAATGTGGAATCAGTTGATAGATGCGCCTGACTGCTGGGCGGAAACTTCCGGCACCGCCATGTTCGCATATTCCATGATTACCGGCGTGAAACGCGGCTGGCTGCCGGCCAAAGAATATGGCGCGGCGGCGCGGAAGGCATGGCTGGCGCTTGTGTCGTATATCGACGATAAGGGCGATGTAACCGAAGTATGCGTCGGCACAAACAAACTGAACGACCGGCAGTATTATTACGACCGTCCGCGCGTTGCAGGCGACTATCACGGACAGGCTCCCGTGCTTTGGTGCGCCGCCGCTTTGCTGGAAAACTAAGTCCGAATATATATTCTCAAAACATCATAAAAAGAAATTTTATTTACGTATGAAAAATTTTGTATTATTTTTAAACTTACTGCTCATCATAAGCAGCAGTATATTTGCTAAAGACTTACCGCGTTTTGCAGTCATCTCCGACACTCATATCGGAAACAAAGCCTCAAAAGCGCCGAAAGCATTGAAAAACATCTTCAGTCATGGAGATTTGGATGCGATCTTTGTAGTGGGGGATCTGACCGACAACGGAATAGACGCCCAGTTTGCCGAGGTAAACGCAACGTTCACCAATCCCGATCACGTCCCACCCGGAGTAGCGGTCTATTATATGATGGGAAATCACGACAATTACGGCAATTATGACAGCAGTAACAAATTAGACAACAGCAGGCCGTCCACAAATTCTTACCTGAACCGGCTGGGACAACCGCTGCACCAGTACATCGAAATCAAAGGCTATCCTTTCATTACCGTCAGCATGACCGATAAAGGCAGTTTCGATGCCGCTGCAAAGCAATTCCTGACGGAAAAACTTGCCTGTGCTGCCGCCAACCATCCGGGGAAACCGATTTTCGTTTTTTACCACATACCGCCGGGGAACACCTGTTACGGCTCCCGCGATGAAGACGGATGGGGAACAACGGTACTCCCGCCTTTTTTGAACGGTTATCCGCAAGTGATTGTCTTTTCCGGGCATTCTCATTACCCGCTGGGTGACCCGCGTTCCATCCACCAGGGCAATTACACTGCCGTCAACGATGGAAGCACCATTTACAGCGAAATTGAAAAAAATGCAGTCGATGAAGGCATCCATCCCGACAAAAACGGATCTGTCGCCGAAGGCATCATCGTCAATGTCCTGCCGAAAAGTGGAAACATAGAAATGGAACGCTGGGACACCTACCGCAACGAAGAAATTCTGCCGCGCTGGACGGTAAAAGCGCCTTTTGACGGTTCGAATTTCGCCACCGAATACGCTAACCGCAATGGCCTCCCGGCGCCGGTCTTTGCCTCCGGCGACGAACTTACTGTAAAAAAGGAAAACGGAAATTATACTTTTACCTTCCCGGCCGCCTCCGAAACAGCCGATGATGTAGTACATCACTATGTTTTGGAAATTCTGGACAATCAGCAACAAATCATTAAAACCTTAAAGCGTTTTTCGGGATATTATCTCAACAGCGAGAAGCCGGGCAAATACACCTTCTCCGTCGATCTAACGGAGATGCCTTTCGACCAAACGTTTACGGCGCAAGTCAAAGCGATAGACGCCTACGGGAATCAATCCTTGCCTTTGGTAAGCGCGCCGTTTGTCAACGAAAACTATTCTCAATTCCGGAACAGAGTGGACTCATTCCGATTCAGGATTAGGGACGGATGCTTATCAAAAAATATTTTTGCGCACACACTCTCCCAAACCTGACATTTTGGCGCTGTTACTTTTCAACCGTTGGGCGAACTGCCGAAACATCCTGCGGTAGCCAGACTGCCATTTCTCCCTGCCTCCGGTGACACCATGCGTAGTATGGGATCAGCGTCAGCGTCCCGTTTTTGGCGTGCAGCATGCCTTGCCGGTCGAGGAAAAGCGATTGCGTCTGCGTTTTCAGCTGTTTGATGCCGGACAGCAGTTCCGGTCTGTCGACTACCTGAATTTCGGGATTGGAAGGCAATAAAATACTCCGGATTTCGTTTTTCCATGTACGGTTGAGGGTGAAATAGCCTTTCTCCAGTTGGCATGCAACCGGTTGACTGTTTAATTTTACGGTATAGCCGGGTTGTTTTCCGTCGGTATAGGTATACAGGTCGCCGGGGACGACTTCGTTGCGCATCCAGCCCGGGACGCGAAGTTTCAATGCGAAATCCTGTTTTCCGCGCGGATTGAAATCAATTTCTAATTATTCAGTTTTATTGCAATTTACTTTCTGCAACTTGATTCGATTTGCTATATACTCATTGAAAATTATTCCGAAAACAATCAAGCGCACCGCCCTGTCGGGAACTTTGCGTAAAAATCGACCGGCGCCGGAATGACTGTCATAAACAGCGTATTGCCCCGCCAGGGAATACGCTGTTTTTAAGTTTACGGGGCAGGCGGCGGCTTACGGGATAACGGCGCTGTCGATTGTTTCGCTCCAGGGGCCGGGCTGGTTGCGCCCGTTTAACCAGCGGTAACGGTAATGGACGGTTTGGCCGACCTGTTCGAGCGAATACCGGTTTAGTGAATAATATATATACTGTGGAAAGTTGTCGGTAAAACGTTAAAAAAGGTCGGTAATCCGGCGCGGAAAGTCGGTAATCTAATGCGGAAAGTCGACAATCTTCCGAAGAAAGTGGACAATCTAATGAAGAAAGTAGACAATCTGCCAAAGAAAGTAGACAATCTAATGAAGAAAGTAGACAATCTGCCGCGGAAAGCAGACAGCCTGCCGGAGGAAATCGACGGTCTTCCGGAGGCGGAGGTCTCCATGAGTCGAATGGATCTAAGATTTATCTTTCCGCACCTCATATTGATTATTATTTAACAGATTCCCTTTTCTAAAGCTGACAATCATTTGTCGAACGGCAAAATTACAATTAAATTTATAAACGCCAATTTTTTTCCCGTTTTTTTTCCATGCCCGGTCCGGGACTCAGCTTACCAGGAAGTGGAGCCGGTTCTGGAGATTGACTTCCGCCATGCCGCCGTCTATGTCGAGGAAAAAGAGGCTTACCTCCGGATAGATTTTCCGGAGGCGCCGTTCGATGCCTTTTGCTACGATATGGTTGGCTATGCAGCCGAATGGCTGGAGGCAGACTACTTTGTGAATGCCGGCCCGCGCATAGCAGGCGACCTCTGCCGCAATCATCCATCCCTCGCCGAACTGGTGGGAGAGGTCAAGCACTTCGGAGGCGTATTCCGCCTTCGCGCAGATGGATTCGGCCGGCGTGTGGAAACGGTATTTCCGCATGACGGATTCGACCCGGTTCATGCGCCTGTTCATGTACCGGCGGAACAGGGGCGTCAAGATTTTCTGCAGCAGGCTGTCCGGGGAGATTCCGTTCCGGATGTTTACTTTTGAGTTGACAAAGTATTGCATGAAGAAGTCTATCACCGGAGGCGTTACGACTTCCACGTCTCTTTCGCGCAGCCATTCGGTGGTGTGGGCCTGTCCGTAGTTATTGTATTTTACGAAGATTTCACCGACGAGGCCGACCTTCGCGTATTCGCGCCGGTGGACAGGCACGCGGTTGAAGTCCGCAACGGCCTGTTCGAGCAGCTTCGGCAGCCGTCCGGAATCATTCCTGCGGACAGCTTCGACGCCCTGCTCCATATAAAAATCGAAGAGCTGCTGCGCTTCGCCTTTTTTCTTTTCCCGTATGACGGTCGAGCTGTACATCTGCTGCAGGGCGTCGCCGTATAAAACGCCATAGATAATGATGCCGGCATATTTCCGTACCGGCAGCTTAAAGGCGTCCTGCTCGTTGCGGTAGACCTCCCCGGTGGAGAGGGCTACGACGGGGATCCGGGGAAAGCCGCTGTTTTCAAGGCCGGATTTGATCTGCGAGAGGTAGTTAGTGGCGCGGCACTGCCCGCCGGTCTGGGTAATGGCCACGACGACCTCCTCCGGATCGTACCTGCCGGAGCGGAGGGCGGTGACGATGTCGCCCAGGATGAGGATCGAAGGGTAGCAGACTTCATTATGGCCGTATTTAAGTCCCGCTTCCGCCGATGTTTTGGACGACCGGGGAAGATTTTCAACGGTGTATCCCAGGAGCTTCCCGACGGCCGGGACGAAGGGTGAGATAAAGTCCGCAAACCACGGTACCAGGATGGTCTTGCGGCGGTCTTCTTCCGTATATTTACCGGCATAGCCCCTGAACGGGCGCTTTTCCGCCGGGCCGGCCGCCGGTTTCAGCGATTCGATCAGCGAACGGAGGCGCAGGCGTATGGAACCCGGACTGGCGATCTCGTCAATCCGGAGGACGGTATGATTCTTCCCGGCCTGTCGCAGGATGCCCGCCGCCTCGTCCATAAAGAACGAATCAGGCCCGCATCCGAACGAATTGAGCTGTATCAGCTGCACATTCCGCGGCAGCCGGGCGACTTCCATCGCGGCCTGTATGACCCGGTTGGGATACGACCACTGCGATACGATATTCAGGTGGCCGAAGCCTTCGCCCGGCCCCGTGCTGAAGACGTCTTCGGTCAGTACCGTTACGCCGAGGCCGGACAGGATCTGCCCGACTTTCTGGTGAATGAGCGGATCCGCATGGTAGGGCCTGCCGGCTACGATGAAAACCGGCCTGTTTTCCGCAACGGCGGCATCGAGCAGCTGCTTCTGATGCATATAAATCTGCTGCCTGTACCGGCGGCGTTCTTCCTGCGCCTCTCCGAAAGCCTTTTTAAATACCGCCGCAGCGACGCCCAGGGAAGCGAGCCAGGCGCGGCAGCCCCTTTCCAGCACTTTCGGATCATGAAACGTAATCACCGGCCTGTCGAACGGGATGCCGTATGTTGCTTCGGGATCCATCGCGCTGCGAATCACATCCGGGTATCCGCTTACGACGGGACAGTTGAAGGAGTTGCACGAGCCGTCGAACTCCTTTTCCTCCTTGGGGATGACCGGGTAGAAGATCCGGTCGACCCCGCAGCCGGCCAGCGATAAGATATGCCCGTGCACGAGCTTGGCAGGGAAACAGATGTTATCGGACATCACGCTCCCAACCCCTTTCTGATAAAGCGGGAAGGTCGATTCGGGCGACAGGACGGCTTCAAGGCCGCATCCGGCAAGCAGCGCATGCCAGAAGGGATAGTCTTCGTACATGTTCAGTACGCGGGGGATTCCGATTTTCAGCGCCGGGCCGGCCACATCCGCTTTTCGGTCAAACAAAACCGCATATTTGTATTCAAACGCATTATATCCCTTTCCGGCCGACGCACGGTTACTGTAAAATACCTTCTCGCACTTATTCCCGGCGTAGCAGACATTCCCGTTTTCAAATTTCATCCTCAGAACGGTGCATTTATTCGTGCATCCCTTGCATTGAAGCTCCTTCGTATCTATGCCGTCCACATCCGGGAGCGCTTCTTTCCCGGTGAAGGAGGTCCGGTGAGGCATCCTTTCCCGGGCGTACAGTGCGGCTCCCAGGGCGCCCATCAGTTCCGGGGAGTCGGTGGAGCTGACGGTTTTGCCGGACAGCAGTTCCAGGGCGCGGTATACGGCGTCGTTGCGGAACGTGCCGCCCTGCACCACAATATGATCTCCCAGCCTGTTGAGGTTTGAAATCTTCAGCACTTTGAACAGGCAGTTTTTTACAACCGAATAAGCGAGTCCGGCGGCAATATCGCCCAGCGTATCGTTCTGGCGCAGCGCCTGCTTGACTTTTGAATTCATGAAGACGGTACAGCGCGACCCCAGGTCGCTCGGCGAACGGGCCAGGCAGGCCTGTTTCGTAAATTCGGGAAGGCTCAGGTTCATGGCCGCGGCAAAGTTCTGCAGGAAGGATCCGCAGCCCGAAGAGCAGGATTCGTTGAGTTCTATGTTTGAAATCACGCCCTTTTCCGTAAAAATGGACTTGATGTCCTGTCCGCCGATATCCAGGACGAAAGAGACGTCGGGATCAACGTACCGGGCGCCCGAGAGGTGGGCCATCGTTTCAACAATGCCGAAATCAAGTCCCAGGGCCGATTTGACAAGATCCTCCCCGTAGCCCGTGGCGGCAGAAGCGACAAAGCGGAAAGAAAGGCCCTTTTCCCGCGCTTCACGGTAAAACTGCTCCAGGCCCTCTACCGCCTTTTTCAGCGGATTCCCCCTGTTGGACGCATAGAACGTATAGACGAGCTGCCCGTCCTCATCCATAATGAGGATCTTGGTCGTTGTCGAACCGGAATCTATGCCGAGAAAACAGCGGATGTTTTCCCGGCTGTCCGGCGCTGCGCGTTTCAGTTGTTTTATTTTCCGTTTTGATTTCCAGTCTTCGTATTCGGCTTCATCCCGGAAAAGAGCGGGCAGGGCATTTTTAGCGGCTGCCGGCGCCGACGCCGCCATGCTCGCTGCGACGGCGGCCGGATCCTGCATTTCATCCTCTTCACGGCAGGACAGGGCGCATCCCCATGCCGGGAAATATTCGCTGTTTTCGGGGAGTATCAGGTCGGAAGCGTCCAGTTTCAGCACCTCCCGGAACGAATCGCGCAGGGCGGGGAGAAACGTCAGCGGGCCGCCGGTGCAAAGGATCCCGGGAGTAATCTCCCGTCCGCGCGCCAGCGACGTGATGTTTTGCAGGACGACGGTATGGAGTATCGACCCCGCGATGTCAGCCGCCGGAATATGGCGGCTGATCAGGTTCTGGACATCCGTCTTTGCAAACACGCCGCACCGCGAAGCTACGGGATAGATCTTTTCGCATTTCAACGCCTCCTCCCCCAGCCTCTCGACGGAAATATTCATCAGATCCGCCATCTGGTCGATAAAAGAGCCGGTTCCCCCGGCACAGCTCCCGTTCATCCGGATATCCGGCGGTCGGCCGGCCTGGAAAAATACCATTTTTGAATCCTCACCGCCCAGGTCTATCAGGGTCTGTATGCCGGGATACATCCTCTTTATCACTTCCACGGAGGCGACCACTTCCTGCATGAACGGTATGCCCGTCCGTTCGGAAATGCCCATGCCGGCGGAACCGGTGATCTTTACCTGAAACCGCACTCCGGGAAACCGGTCTGTAATGAGGCGGGCCTCTTCGGCGAAAACCCCGTTAATGTTCGCTTTATGCCTCCTGTATGACTTGTATGCAATGCTGCCTGCGGCATCTAAAACTATTATCTTTAAAGTTGTAGATCCGACATCAATACCTGTTTTGTATGTTATATCTACGCTTTTCATTTTTTATCCGTTTGAAAAATAAGTAAAACTTTACGAACCGTATCCTGTCTGTAAGATACGGTGAAACAGATTCTTCAGGTAATGATTTTCTCCAAAGTATAGACGTAGTACTTCAGGGGAGGAATAAACATATCGAAAATTTCCGGCTGAGCGGACAGGGTTTTAAACGGAAGCAAATCCTTCTGAATATGAAGGTGAGAGAAGTGGTTTATATGGATTTTCAGGCAGCCTGAAAACCAGTCTGAAGTCCTGACGATCAGATCCAGGAAAAAGGGCGCCGGAAGCTCGCGGGAAATTTCCGACAGGCGGGATTTCTTCGCTTCAATCCGGGGTTCTTCCTTCCCGTACAGACAGGCTATCAGTTCATTTATCCTGTCCGACAGGCATACCAGTATTTCCTCCCCGTCAACCGTGACCGTGATTATTTCTTCGGACAGAGACCCCATCCCCTCCAAAGACCGGTTATTTTCCACCGGAATGAAGCTCACAAGCAGAAAAAAAACAAAATACCTCAATGCCGCCATCATAACTCCCAATTGAACATGCAAATGTAACACTTTATTTTGTCAATGCGGAAAAAACCGTTTGCATAATTTTACCCGGAAGCAAAAAATGAAGGGGCGGGGGCAAGCTCTACTCCTGCCCGGACGATGCGTCAGGCAAGTATTGCTTTCCTTATTTTCCGATCTGCTCCTGTACGATTGCATCGATTACGGCTACGGTGGTGATATTTACAATGTCACGCACCGAGCTTTCTATGTCGGTAAAGTGGATGGGCTTGTTCAGTCCCGTCTGGATCGGGCCGATCATTTCCGCCCCTCCCATTTCCTGCATTAATTTCTGGGCTATGTTGGCCGAGTTCAGATTGGGGAATATAAGGGTGTTTACATCTTTCCCGCTCAGTTTGCTGAAGGGATATTTGGCGTCCCGCATCTTTCTGTCGAGGGCGAAATTTGCCTGCATCTCGCCGTCTATGACAATATCCGGATAGTTTTCATGCATGTACCTGATGACATCGTGCACCCTTACCGGACTGCCTTTTGTATCTGCCCCGAAATTGGAATAGGACAGCATGGCCATGACGGGGTCATGGGCAAAGAACGAGACGGCATGATGCGTCAGGCGTACCACGTCTATAAGCGTTTCCGTCGATGGATGGCGGTTGATGAGGGTATCCGCCAGGAAGAAGGTGCCCTTTTTTCCCGTCATGATGTGCATGGCGCCGAAATGGCTGTATCCGTCCCTTATCCCGATTACTTCCTTGGCTACCTTAATCGTATTGGAATATTTTGTATAGACGCCCGTAATGAAGGCATCGGCATCACCGGTCTCGACCATCATCATGCCGAAATAGTTGCGTTCGAACATTTTGTCTTTCGCCTCGTCGTACGTGGCCCCTTCCCTCGCCCGTTTTTTGCAGAGGATTTCGGCATAGCGGTTACGGCGCTCCTCTTCCCGGTCATGGCGAAGGTTCACGATTTCAATCCCGTCCAGATCCAGTTGCAGTTCATCCGCCAGTTTTTGTATACGCTCGTCATTCCCCAGTAAAACCGGATGACAGATACCCTCCGATTTAGCCGTTACAGCGGCCTTCAACATATTCTCATGGCTGCCTTCGGCAAAAACAACGCGCTTGGGATTCTGCTTGGCCATTTCGGTAAACCGGCGGATGAGCTTGTTGTCATGGCCCATCAGTGCATTCAGCCGGACAGCATATTCATCCCAGTCGGTAATGTTTTTACGTGCCACTCCCGATTTTATGGCCGCCTTCGCAACGGCTACGGAGACAGTCGTTAACAGTCTCGGATCCATCGGTTTCGGGATAATATAATCTTTGCCGAAAGAAAGCCTTGACAGGCCGTATGCGGCATTTACCACGTCCGGAACCGGTTCTTTTACAAGGGATGCGATCGCTTTTGCGGCGGCCAGCTTCATCTCCTCATTGATGGTGGTCGCACGCACATCGAGCGCACCGCGAAAGATATACGGGAATCCGAGTACATTGTTTACCTGATTCGGATAGTCCGAACGGCCCGTTGCATAGATCAGGTCTTCACGCGAGGCTTTTGCATTTTCGAACGAGATCTCCGGATTCGGATTGGCCAGTGCAAAAACGATCGGATGGTCGTTCATCCTGCGGATCATCTCCACCGTCAGCACATCCGCTACGGACAGTCCGAGAAAAACATCCGCTCCCGTAATGGCTTCTTCAAGCGTATCCACATTTTTCTCCGTGGCGAAAAACTTTTTTGATTCATTCAGATCTGTACGGCGGACGGAAATGACCCCTTTGCTGTCGCACATCACAATATTTTCCTTTTTCGCACCCAGTGTGATATACAGTTTTGTACACGAACTGGCCGAAGCGCCTGCCCCGTTTACAACAATCTGTACGTCTTCAATCTTTTTTCCCGTCAGTTCCAGCGCATTCATCAGGCCGGCCGCCGAAATGATGGCCGTGCCGTGCTGGTCGTCGTGCATTACGGGAATATCCAGTTCTTCCTTCAGGCGCGTTTCTATCTCAAAACATTCGGGCGCTTTGATGTCTTCCAGATTAATACCTCCGAACGTGGGTGCGATGGCCTTTACCGCATCAATAAATTTCTGCGGATCTCTTTCACCGATTTCAATGTCAAAGACATCAATGCCGGCAAAAATTTTAAATAACAGTCCCTTTCCTTCCATAACAGGTTTGCCGGCCAAGGCGCCGATATTACCCAGTCCCAACACCGCTGTTCCGTTGGAAATAACCGCCACAAGATTACCTTTAGCAGTATAATCATAAGCTGTTTCCGCATTTTTTTCTATTTCCAGACAAGGTTCCGCGACTCCCGGAGAATAGGCTAATGACAAGTCTCTCTGTGTACTGTGCGGTTTTGTCGGAACGACTTCTATTTTACCCGGCTTTCCTTCGGAATGATACCTCAGGGCCAATTCTTTCATACTTTTCGCCATATTGTTAATTTATAAACAACAAACATCTTCCTTTTACAAAATGCTGCAAAAATACAAAAAAAACTTTTATATCCCCGCCCTCCCGGCATTTTTATTCAATCGGCCTTTTGACGGATTTCCTTCTCACAATTTTAGCCCGCGCGAAGTATAACAGGAAATTCTTGTGAGTTGCCTCTTGCAACCATTCGCCTTCTATCTGTTATTCGTTAATTCGTTTGCTATCAATTCAGCCTGCTTCAATACTGTTTCTGTTGCCAGCATCTGCATATCGGGTGGATAACCATACTTGCGCAATATCCTTTTCACGGCTACCTTCAGTTTTGCTTTTACACTTTCCTTGATCGTCCAGTCAATGGAAACGTTTTGCCGGATGGTTTCTGTCAACACAACAGCTATCTCTCTCAACTTATCCTGTTGCATCAGTTCGCGGGCACTGTCGTTATCGGCTACAGCCGAGTAAAAAGCATATTCAAAGTCGGTTAATCCCAGCGCTTTGGCTTCATTGTCCATTTCTACAATGTCTTTACTCAAATGGATCAATTCTTCAATCACTTCGGCAGCCGTAAGTACTTTGTTATGGTATTTTCTGATGGAATTTTCGAGCATTTCCATCAATGTCCGGCTTTTGACAAGGTTTTTTCGAGCACGGGATTTGATTTCGTCACTCAATAATTTTTTCAAGACTTCCAATGCCACGTTCTTATGCTCCATTCCTTTTAATTCCAATAAGAATTCTTCCGAAAGAATGGAAATATCCGGCTTTTTGATTCCTGCTGCATCGAATATGTCGATGACCTGTTCTGAAACCAACGCCTGATCGATAACCTGACGGATGACGGTTTCCAGTTCCTCATCCGTACGACCGGAACTTGCAGCGTCGAATTTGGCCAAACGGGCTTTTACCGCTTGGAAAAAGGCGACTTCATCTTTTGCATCCATCGCCCGGTCGTGAGGAACAGCTATGGCAAATGCTTTGCTCAAGGCCGTCACTTCGCTAATGTAGCGTTTCCTCCCGTCTTCCAAGCCCAAAATATGTTCTTCGGCGGCCAGAATCAAAGATAGTTTTTTGGATGTACCTGCATCAAAATATTCTTCATAAGCAAAGCCATGATACATCTGGGCAATAATTTCTAATTTCTCAAGCATCAGTTGTACCGCTTGTTCCTGAGCTGTCGCCGGATCACCTTTACCTCCAGCTGACGAGTAAAACGAAAGCGCCTGTTTTAGTTCGGAAGCAATGCCAAGATAGTCGACTACCAGCCCGCCGGGCTTGTCTTTATACACACGATTGACACGGGCAATCGCCTGCATCAGGTTGTGTCCTTTCATGGGTTTATCGAGATACAAAGTATGCATACTGGGCGCATCGAATCCGGTGAGCCACATATCACGTACAATTACCAGTTTCAATTCGTCGTCAGGATTTTTCATCCGTTCGGCTAAGGTCCGGCGTTGTTCTTTAGTCGTATTATGTTTGGCTATTTCAGGACCGTCGGACGATGATGAGGTCATCACCACTTTGATAACACCTTTGCCCAACTCGTCGGAATGCCATTCGGAACGTATTCGGACAATTGTCTTATAAAGTTCCGCCGCAATACGCCTACTCATGGTTACAATCATCCCTTTTCCTTCAAATACTTCCTGCCGTTGCTCGAAATGCGCGACAATATCCTTCGCTATCGTATTTATGCGGTTTTCACTTCCCACCAAGGCTTCGAGTTGTGTCCATTTTGCTTTGGCTTTTTGTGTAGTCGTCAAATCTTCCTGATCAAGTTTCTCGTCCAGTTCATCAATCAGTTTTTTCCCTTCTTCGCTAAGATTTATCTTTGCTAAACGACTTTCATAGAATATATGAACGGTAGCGCCGTCTTCCACGGCTTGGGCAATATCATATATGTCGACATAATTCCCGAATACGGCAGGGGTATTCACGTCGGCGCTTTCAATGGGCGTGCCGGTAAATCCCAGATAAGTGGCATTGGGCAACGCATCACGCATGTATTTGGCAAAACCGTATACCATCCGTTTACCCACTACATTTCCGATATCGTCTTTATCATCGATGGTTTTTGCTTTAAATCCGTATTGCGTACGATGTGCTTCATCGGCAATAACTACAATGTTTTTGCGATCGGACAGTTGTTCATACACATTCCCCGCTTCGGGTTGAAATTTCTGTATGGTGGTAAATACCACGCCTCCAGATGCTACCTTCAGCAAGGTTTTCAATTGCTCCCAGTCTTCAGCCTGTCCCGGCTCCTGACGAAGCAATTGTCTGGAAGCTGCAAATGTGTCGAACAACTGGTCGTCCAAATCGTTGCGGTCGGTAATAACCACGATGGTCGGATTGTCCATTGTCAAAACTATTTTCCTTGCATAGAATACCATCGACAACGATTTTCCGCTACCCTGTGTATGCCATACGACCCCGGCTTTACAGTCGCCAACGGGTTGCGATTTTACACCTTTCACGCCATAGCTTTCGGGCGATTCGGCTACGATGTTTTTGTCTTTTGTATACCCCGAAGCCCTTAAGGTAGATTCGACAGCACGGTTAGCGGCGTAATATTGATGATAGGCTGCGATTTTTTTGACCGTAGAAATAGTGGTAATACCCGTCTTTATGTCTTCTTTTTTCGATTTTTCAAAAACGATAAAATGACGGATAAAGTCAAGCAGCGTTTCTTTGTTGAGCATTCCGGTTATCAAGGTTTCCAATTGGCTTACTAAGTGTGAAGCTTCAGCTTTTCCGTCTGCCGATTTCCACGCCATAAAACGGCTGAACCCGGCTGAAATAGAACCCACTTTAGCGTCCAACCCATCGGAAATAACGACAAAAGCATTGCAGGTAAAAAGTCCGGGGATGAGTGTTTTATAAGTTTCAATTTGCCGAAAAGCAGACTGTACTGTGGCGTTTTCGTCGGCAGGATTTTTCAGTTCGACAACCACTAGCGGAATACCATTGACAAACAATACGACATCGGGACGTCTGTTGTGTCCGTTTTCAATAACGGTAAACTGGTTAGCCACTACAAAATCGTTGTTGTAGGGATTCTCGAAATCTATTAACCACACGCGGTCGCCACGGTCGTAACCTGCTACCCGCCTTGAGACGGGAACGCCTTCAGTAAGATACCGGTGAAATGTTTCGTTGTTGGCAAGTAGCTCGGGCGAAGCAATGCGCTGTATTTCTTTGACAGCTTCATTCCGCACACCGGCAGGAATTGAATGATTGATTCGGGCAACTGCTTTTTTCAGTCTATCCAACAATACTACCTGTTCGGACGATGACCGCTCCGGTGTTTCGCTGTCGGGCGCAATATCGGGTGCATAGATATATTCGTAACCCAACCGTTCCAATAATTCGACGGCAAATGTTTCGATGCTGCTTTCGGTGATTTTTGTCATGATAGATCAGTTTTATTTAACCAGCGATTACAAGTTTCCTCATACGGAATTTTTAAGTCTGACAACCAGCTTTCAATATATTTGGGATTATGACTATTGGGCGTGGGATTTACATCATCAATTTTTACTTGGATTGGAGTTCTAACGCAGTCTCCTGTGATAATAGCATGTTGCTGAGGAATAATAGGTAATTGATCTAAAATATCTGCGTTAGCACTTTATATCAGACCTCTTATGTATTTTTGATCTTCTGGATTTTGTAATCGGTGAATAACGAACGAATTACATTGAGATAAAACTGTTTTAGATAATTCTGACGGGCGTTGACTGCATACTATAAACCTGAGTTCGGGATAAGGTGTTATAAGAAAAAGGAAATAAGGTAAGAATAAGTGTATCCCAGCCGCCAATCTGTCGGTAGCAAGTAATGGTTAAGAAAAAACCAGGCAGGAGAAATC
>JAISCL010000079.1 GCA_031265585.1 Tannerella sp.
ACCGGAATATCCAGCGCCGCATCCAGCTTTTTACGAAGCGTACGCGCAAAAGCGGCATTTTGAACATGGTCACTGCTGCATTGACCCATATTGTAGGAGGTGATGCTGTTAATGCCGAGCAGTGCGGTAATTTCGCGCGCCGTTTTTCCTCCTGCCGCCTTTGGAGTGAGCAAATAAGGCTCTTCCCAGTTCCAGTCATGGATTAACTGTAGATGCAGTCCCGGAAAACCGGCTTTCTTTACCTCGTCACGGAAATAGTCCAGTCCTTTGCGTGTTTCCTCCCAGCTGTTGCCGAAACTTTCCAGCAGCAAATCCGTTCGGTAGATCGCAAATACAGGCTGTCCGTCTATCCTGAGGTAATTCGGCTGTTTAAAAAAATGAGTAATCACGTGTGCAACTATGTTTTTGTAATCGTCCCACTCTACCGTGCCTTTCCAGATCAGCGTATCGTCCGGATACCTGTAACTGTTCAGCAGGCGTCCGGTGATTTGGTGATTGGCCCACATCAGGTAAAAGTTCATTTTGTTGGTATTGGGAGACCGGGTAAACGCCCGGACGGTGTTTTCCAGAAACGGTTTCCCGTCATACCAGTACCAGTCGAAGATAAAGGTATTTACCTTATGACCGGAAGCTGCATTAATCCATTTCTCCATGATCCCGGGGTCATCGTCCGGTTCGTAGCCCCACAGGGGTTGTTTCGGCTGGTAGTGACCTTCAAAGAGCGGCCGGGCCTTTTTAATCATTTCCCATTCGCCGGGGCCTTCTTTCCAGAACAGGTCTTTGCCCCGTTCGTCATCGTGACACGAGGGCCAGACCCACGCAGCTACAATATAATCGTCCTTTGGCTGACCTGCGCAGCCGGACGTCCGTGAACAGGCCGTAAAGCCTGCCATACTCATGCATACCGTCGCTATCGCAACCGGTAATGCCTTCCATCTAATTAATACTTTTTTGTTCATAACTGTTATTGATACTTTTTTGTTCATACTATTAACTGATGTTACGCAATACCTGTAAATCCGGATGGAGTTGCACTGCGTAACATAAGATATTTAATTTTTAAATTGAACCGGTTCACCGAATTTCTGCTGCTGAATCTCCACTTCTTTCAATCGAATCGTGTTTAATTCTTTTTGTAAACGTTCGATTTCCCGTTTCGCATCGTTTATATCCAACGGTTTATTTTCGATCGCGACTGTTTGAGTAATGGCTCCGGCTTCATCCGGATGATAAATCAGCGGTTTTGTTACAGGAACGGTTTCGAACACAAGTTCGGCAGTAGCCGGCATCTGCGAACCTTCGAGCAAAACGGAGGCTGTCACCCTGATTTTACCTGATTTAAGGGTCGACTGTATCAGAAACGGAGCCGTACCCCACCGTACAGGCGCAGGATTTGCCATTATATTTGCATCGCCCAGCAGGCGTCCCTCTCCTTCTATCTGAAGTTTTACAAAATAATTGTTCAGACGTTTGATATTCCCGTTCCCGTCCGCTATGGCTGCCACAACGGTAACAAAATCACTGCCGTTCGCTTCCAAATCCATCTGTTCATTATCGAGCCATAACAGCAGTTTTTCGGGACGGCGCGCCGGACACACTTTGTGAGTGGCTACCACCTGACCGTCTATCAAGCCTTCCGCCAGGAGATAAACATCGTTTTGTCTCTGTTCATTCATAGACATTCTCGCATCCGTCATAAAGTCAAATACATCGGAAAAAACAATAACGGGTGAAACCATACCTTTTCGCGCTTTGTCTTTCGTATGTGTGTATGTTTTCCCGTCCTTGTTGCAGGTGAGACGTACTTCGTCGCAATTGGAATAAACAGCGACATCCTTACCGGAAAACGGCGTCATTTCATGCGCAATAAATACCATTGGCCCGCTACCTGCCGTGTGCTCATTTTTCACTGCCGGTCGCTGTGCCATAAACATATAGTATGAATATTTCGGTTGACGGAAAATATCCATGAGGCCTCCGTAAAACGGGTCGGGATGATATCCGCGCTGATGATCGAAAGAATGCCACAGGGCGCCGCCGACATGTTGAGGCGCAATCAGAAAAAAAGATTCGTAGCATGAGTAGGGATAAGAGGGCCGTGCATAATGTTGAGCCTGTATCAGCATCGGCTGTTCGCCCCAGTTCCGGGCGGCGCGACTGGGCGAATTATGCGCACTCCAGTCATCCGGGCAATCGCCCCATTCGCGGGTGAAATAAGTTTTCGAAAGATCCGGTTCCGAAACCTCATCTTCCATGCGAACCGACGCGTCGGGTGTATACGGATGCTTAAAAAGTACCGGAAAATACTCATTTCCGGACGCCCGGGAATCACATCCCGAATAAGAATACGGATATGGATATTCGCTGTCCACGCACTCTTTGGCATTCCCGGCAAACGCTGCCGGATAATCGGTCTCGTTCAATATGGGTTCCCATAACCAGACCGAAGGATGATTGCGGTCGCGGCGAACGACATTGCGAATGTCCGAATATACTCTCTGTTCAAATATGGGCGCTTTATTCCAGAATTGCCAGCCGGGAGTGTTGACAATGACAAAAAGTCCCAGTTCATCGCAGGCATCCATGAACGCCGGATCCTGCGGACAATGCGCATTACGGATCATGTTTAAGCCGGCATCCTTCAGCTTCTTTGCATCACGCCAGTGGACACTGTTCGGCACGGCATTCCCGACAATGGCGAAATCCTGATGCCGGTTTGCTCCCATCAAAGGCGTGCCGTAAGGTTTCCCGTTCAGCCAAAAACCGTCTTTCCCTTTAAATTCAATACTTCTGATGCCGATGCGTCGCCGGTAACCGTCCACGGAGTTTCCGTTTTTGTCAAGAATACGCACCTGCAAACTGTACAGGGAGGGAGCATCCGGATGCCAGAGCAAAGGATTTTTTACTGTTATTTTGCCGGAAACGGTTTGGGCTTTATTTGCCTGTACCCGAACGGGGAACTTTAACCGGGCAACCTGTGTCCCGTTCTGTTGTAGAAGCTTATATTCCACGGCGCCTGTAAAAGTGTTCTTTTCCGAGTTACGCACATGAATTTTCAGCAGGACGTCGGCAGCGGCATCGGACACGCCATCGAAGGACACGAACAGTCCGCCTCCCGCCGTTTCGTTCTCATAATTGGGATCGGTAATAAATACACGGTTGTGTGCAATAAGCCAGCAATCCCGGTAAATTCCGCCAAAATAGGTGAAATCCAGCACATCCTGTTGCTTTCCGGGAGGATATAAAGGATCGTCGCTGTTGTCCGCCCATACGGCAATCACATTGTCGCCGTCCCGGTCGAGCGCTTCCGTCACATCTGCAATCACAGGAAGATAGCCGCCAAAATGTTCGGTCAGCAAGTTTCCGTTTACGAACACTTTGCATTTCCCCATGATGGCTTCGAAATGCAGGAATATGCGTTTGTTTTTCAGAGTGGCCGGCGGCGTAAAATGTTTCCGGTACCAGACCTCCCCCTGATAGTTGACACAGCCGCTGGCTTCGGCGGAAAGATATTCGATACCGTGCGGCAATGAAACGGCTGTCCAGTCCCTGTCGTTGAAATCCTTTGATTCCGCGCCGGACAGGGCGCCTTTGTGAAACCGCCACGCCGGATTCATCGAATACACTTCGCGCCCGGTCGCGTCCAGCGGGAAAAAACCGGCAGTCGAATACTCCGGATTCGATGTACCCCATGCATGAAATGTACAGGCTATTACTAAAGATAATGTTACTGAAAACCGTTTGAAAAAACGCTTCGAATGTAATACGTCTATTTTTAACATGACTGTAAAATATTTAATGTCTGTCAGTTTACCCTGTCTGCGAATGACAGTCCTTCCAATAGCTGCACCCGTTTGGCTCTGAACGAAGCGATGCCGTTGTCGTAGCGGTCGTAGCGGCGGATGATGGACGTTGCCAGCTGTGCGGCTTTGGCAGGGTCTTTCTTCTCCAGCAGTTTTAACAGTTCGTAGTCGGCGATGCCATCGCGCTGGGCTTCAAAGCGTATGGAGCTGTACACCTTGCCGTATGCCGGATAGACAATGCAGATATCGCCCGACGGAACGCCTCTTTCACTGTCAAAATAAAGCGCTTCATCTCCGGAAATGTCTTTCCAGTAATTCAGCGCCCAGTGCAGATAGCCGGTGATGTGATAGCGGTAATTGAACCAGTGCAGGAGACGGGTCTGTATCAGTTCCCGTTCGTAAAAACGGTTGGCATACTTGCCCTGCGGGTCGTCGCAACTGATGTAAAACCAGACTTCTTTACCCGCTTCCTGCATCTTTTGATAAAAAGCCTCTTCCTTTTCCCAGTACCAGATAATAGGCACATGGATGTCCACGCAGTTTTCCGCCTTTTCACCCAGTATGGTCGCTTCAATGATTTGCATATCAGGTTCCAGCGAGCGAAGATAGTTCACAAAATCAATATACGACTGTACCTTCGAAGGCTCGTCGACCACATGCTGGATATACATCCTGTCCCAGCCTTTGTTTTTCAGATGGCTGTACAGAGCGGGAATAAACTGCGAGATATAGTTGCGTGCCGCGTCATCTTGAGGCGGGCGCATGCCGAGACCCGGCACACGGATTGCTATATCCGAACCCCACCCTCGCCTGTCAACGCCTAAATGAGCGCCTTCGATTCGTTTCAAACCGCCTTCACGGATAAGAAATTCGACCGTTTGATCGAAATGCGTGAAGTCAAAAGTATATTTGTCGCCGGACAGTTCGGTTTTTATCAGTTCCGGAAGCGATGAGTTGTCCAGTTGAAATTCGGGATCCGAACGGATGATATACGTATTCTGGCCGTGGTCGCGCATGGAATTGGCTAAAACTTTCAGCAATTCCCAGTAACGGTCGGAAAAAGGTTCTACCGGCTTACCGCCATTCATTTTATACAGGTATTCGGGCATAAACCAGTTGGTCACCCACAGCGTCTGTTCGGGCAGCGTCACCTCATACACCCTTGCCGTCACCTGTTTCCGGAGGGAAAACGGTTGTCCGTCGATTTCTCCCGAAAGAGTCACATCGGCGGTATAAACGCCACCGGAAGCATCGCGGGGAACGGCGTAGCTCACCCATACCGGCTGATTGGACAGGGAAGCGACATCCACCATTTCGACATCAAGCAAAGGGTCGGGAAAGAGGTCGGACACCGGGTCGTAAAAGTCTCTCGCGGGCAATTGTCCGCTTCCGCAGGTATGGCACTTGTAAGGCGCCTTTACGTATCCCACAAAAGCCTTCAGATTCGCCGGTATACGATGATTGCCGGCTGTCAGGTCGCCGGCTTCTATCTTCAGGTTTTTGACAGGGTAAATGCTGCGAAAAACCCATTGAAACGAAGCCGTTTCGCCTTTGGCCACGGCTGCCGTATCGCTGTTTTCCGCAAAATACAGCTGTTCCTTGAATACTTTTTCCAAAGGGTCAAGCCGGACGCAGTAAACGGCGTCATCTACTTTTGTACTGTTTTTTGTATTGCTTTTTGTACTGCTACATCCGGCTATAGCTAAAAGCGTCGCAACAGCCGGGAATACTTTCTTCCAATTTTTCTTCATTGTATTTTCAATTCTTATCATTTCTTTTGTTCAATTTTTGCAGGCGCATAGCCCTGCCTGCTTATGTTGATTATTTCATATACCCGTCATATTTCCCGCTCATCACATCCCGGACCGCTTCCAGATAGCCAAAGCCATATTTCATGTCCGGCAACAGGTAACTGCCTTCGATCCATTCGTTCCAGGCGTTAATCACTACGATTTTCGGCTGGTCGGGATGTTTGTCTGCGTATTCTTTTGCCTGCAGCAGCAAAGGTATAAAGCTTTCCGGATTCCGGTTGTATATGCCTTTTATGGTTTGATCGGGAAACCTCGGAGAATTATCAAATCCGGTACTGACACAGGGAAATACCGGAATATCCAGCGCCGCATCCAGTTTTTCACGAAGCGTATGCGCAAAAGCGGCATTTTGAACATGGTCATTGCTGCATTGACCCATATTGTAGGAGGTGATGCTGTTAATGCCGAGCAGTGCGGTCACTTCGCGCACCGTTTTTTCTCCTGCCGCCTGTGGACTGAGCAAATAAGGCTCTTCCCAATTCCAGTCATGGATTAATTGCAGATGCAGTCCCGGGAAACCGGCTTTCTTTACCTCGTCACGGAAATAGTCCAGTCCTTTGCGCGTTTCCTCCCAACTGTTGCCGAAACTTTCCAGCAGCAAATCCGTCCGATAGATCGCAAATACCGGTTGCCCGTCTATCCTGAGGTAATTCGGCTGGTGGAGAAAATGAGTAATCACGTATGCAACTGCGTTTTTGTAATCGTCCCAGTCTACCGTACCTTTCCAGATCAGCGTATCGTCCGGATACTTTTCTACAGAATATTTGTAACTGTTCAGCGAGCGTCCGGTGATGTGGTGATTGGCCCACATCAGGTAAAAGTTCATTTTGCCGGTATTGGGAGACTTGGTAAACGTCCGGACGGTGCTTTCCAGAAACGGCTTCCCGTCATACCAGTACCAGTCGAAGATAAAGGTATTTACCTTGTGACCGGAAGCTGCGCTAATCCATTTCTCCATGATCCCGGGGTCATCGTCCGGTTCGTAGCCCCACAGGGGTTGTTTCGGCTGGTAATGACCGTCAAAGAGCGGCCGGGCCTTTTTAATCATTTCCCATTCGCCGGGGCCTTCTTTCCAGAACAGGTCTTTGCCCCGTTCGTCGTCGTGGCACGAAGGCCAGACCCAGGCAGCGACAATATAATCGTCCTGCGCCTGAGGCTGTTTGTCTGTGCAGGCAGTTGTCAATAAACAGGCGATAAAGCCTGTGACTGTCAGTCTGTAATGACTGATAAATTTAATTATTTGATTCATGCTGATTCAATTTACAATTTTCGAATACAGGGGGGCGTATTGCAATTCTTCCAATACGCCCGCCCCCTGTAATCATTCTCCAATGTTAATATCCGGGATTCTGTATCACTTTACCCTTTCCTTCGTTGATGGCGCTTTGCGGAATGGGCATCAGCGTCATAAAATCCTGTACCGTGGTCGAACCTTTGTACTTGCGGGCAAATTCCACGAACTTGCCGTGACGTATCAGGTCGGGGCGACGGCATCCTTCCCACCATAATTCCTGTCCGCGGTTGAGCAGTACCTTGTCCAGGAAGTCGGCCGCATCGCTGAAATCGGCCTGAGTGTAAGGCGTAATCCCGGCACGGACGCGAATAGTGTTCAGCAAGTCAACAGCTTCCTGCGTAACGGCGTTGTTTTTTCGGACAATCACTTCCGACAGGGCCGTCAATACATCCGCATAGCGGTAAATGATCCAGTCCACCTGGCTCATCTCTCCGATGGCGGCAGGATCTTCCCCGTATTTTATGGGAATCGCTCCCTTGTCCAGAATCAGCGAAGGAGCTTCTTCGTTGTAGCGGACGCCATCCGTCCCTTCAAAGTCGCCGATCAGCACTTTCAACCGCCTGTCGTTGGGGTCAAATGTATTATAGAACGCCCAGGGAACCCGAAAACCACTCCATTTTGTTATATTCGGATTTTTAGTCGGGTACATCGACGGGACACAATGCGCATGCCATGCCGTCATGTTGCCGTTTCTTGTGCACTGAAGCGCCCAGATAATTTCTTCGTTCTTTTCATTTTCAAACGTGAAAATATCTTCATATTCCGGCACCAGCGCATATCCGTATTCCGCCTTCATCAGTTCGCGGCCGCACTCTTCGGCCTTTGCCCACTCGCCCACGTGCATGTAGAGCTTCATCAAAACGGTATATGCCAGGCCGCGGGTAAACCGGCCGTAATTGGCGTCGCCTTTCTTGTAATTGGCGGGCAGCACCTTGATGGCCTCCTTCAACTCCGTTTCAATAAACGAAACCATTTCCTCTTTCGACAGACGGGGCAGCACTTCTTCGTTCAGCGGATCCTGCAATACTTCGAGCGGCGCCACCGGGATGGAGCCGTACCAGTCGAATAAAAGATAGCCCAGCCAGCCCTTGCCGCAATGCAGCTCCGCAGTCAGCCGGTCTTTTACGGCCTGTGGCATGTCGATAGCGGCAATGCGCTCGATGGTCAGGGTCATTTTACTGATATCCCTTCCGTATCCGTAAAGAGGCAATACAAGTGAGGAACTCACCGTCAGATTCACATTCTGCAGATCGGGCAATCCCAATCCGGCCCATTCGATATCGCCCACATCGGTCAGCATGTCACCGACGGTCTGATAACCGTAATAATTTGTTCTAAACATTCCTGCGTCATAGCCGCCCGGGCCACCCATTACACTGTAGGCGGCAGCCGTAACAAGCGCCTCGGCATCCTGCTGATTCTTCGGGAAAATGCTGGGATTAATCACATTGTACATCTCCGATTCCAAGTCGGTACATGAAACGAGAATTGCCATCACAGACAATATGCATATTATTTTTTTCATATCTTCTATTGTTTAAATGATTCATTAAAAAGTAATATCCAATCCCAAACTGAACGTCCTGAAGTTCGGATAGGCGTAAGTGCTGTTGTCCGTTTCCGGATCAAGCCCCTCATAAGGCGTCAGGATAAACGGATTGTTTATATCCGCATAAACTCTCAGACTGGAGAATACCGGATTTTTGGCGGACACCGTATATCCGAGCGTAATATTGCGGCAGCGGATAAACCAGCTGTTTTCCAGAAAATAGTTGCTGTTTCTTCTGTAGGGTGATTCCGCCTGGAAAAAGCCGGGACGGGTAGCACTCTGATTATCGTGTGTCCAGGCTTCCTTCATGGATTCCGGCATGTTGTAGTTTTGCTTGATCTGGTAAACGGACAAATCGCTTACCCCCTGGACGAGCCACAAATCCTTGTACGTACCGTTTTTCAGCAAGCCCAGCTGTCCGTAGAAATACGCGTTCAGGTCGAATCTTTTCCAGCGCAGTGTATTGTTCAACCCCAGCAGATATTTCGGGTCGGTGGTTCCGAAGAACACCTGGTCGGCGTCGTCCAGTTTGCCGTCCGGCTGACCGGTCTTGATAAACCGGTCGTTTTCGTCCGTCTTGATGGAGCCGTCAGGATTATACTCGAAGCCGTCGATATCCTTTATCTTGATCATGCCGGGCAATGCGCCCTGCTGCCAGGGAACGCTTTCGCCCGCCTGCACCAGTCCGTCTGTCAGATATCCGTACAGCCCCCGGATCGGCGCATCCGTGAAATCGTATGCCGCCGGTTTCCAGTACGGCCCGCGGTCTTTCCAGCGGTCGCGATAGAACGAAAACGTGAAATCGGTGTTCCAGGCAAAATCTTTGGTACTGACATTGACTGAATTGACCGTCAGTTCAAAGCCCCGGCTTTGCGTCGAGCCGATGTTGGCCGCAATGGAACCGACTTCGTAAAACGACAGCAGGCTGCGCGTGGACAATAAATCGGCAATCACCCGGTCGAAATACTCGGCCGTCAGGCTCAAGCGGTTGTTGAAAAATCCCAGGTCAAGCCCGATATTGAACTCTTTGGTCGTTTCCCACTTGAGCGCCGTATTTCCCATTTGCCCCAGGTAAACGCCCTTGTACTGCGTATCGCCGAAGGTATTGTTGTTTCCGATCTGGTAATAGTCGATGGCGCGGTTGCCGATGTTGGAGTTTCCCGTTTCGCCGTAGCTGAGGCGGAGTTTTCCATTCGACAGCGCCGACCGGAGCGACTGCAGGAACTCTTCATCCAGGAAACGCCATGCCACCGAAACGGAAGGGAAATATCCCCAGCGATATTTCTCACTGAAATTGGAAGCGCCGTCGGAACGCAGGGTGGCCTGCAACAAATACCTGTCCTTGAAAGCATAATTGATACGCCCGAAGAAAGAGGCCAGTTCATCCTTTGTCGCCCACGAACCCACAGTGGGTTTGGGCGCATTGCCCGCTTCCAGATTGTTGTACAGGAAACCGTCTATCAGAAAGTCCGTGTTTCCGCCCCACAATGATTCGTAGGCAAACTGCTGATAAGAATAACCCGCCAGCACGGTAAAACTGTGGTCTTGGATCGTCTTGCTGTAACTGGCTGTGAGTTCCATAAGATAGTCCGAGTGGTCGGTCTGTGCTACATCGGCCCGTCCATTGGGCTGTTTTCCCTGCAGCGTGGATTTGGGAAGATACGTTTTACGCTTGGCATAATTCCGGTCAATACCGGTATTCACCTTGAACTTCAAATCCGTCAACGGCTCCGCTTCCAGATAAACGGAAGCCATCATTCTTTCCTTCACGCCATTATCGGAAACTTCCAGTAAGGAGGCGGGATTGGGATTGTAGGGAGCGGTCTCTTCGATGGGATAATCCCCGTTCTCATCCTTCACCGGCAGCAGCGGGTTAAACTGGGTAGCGGCAACCAGTACGCCTGCACCGGCCGCCCACCTGGTATCCAGCACCCCGTTATCTTCGTTATTCCGCGATACGGTAAAATTGATACCGGTTCTGAATATTTTACTGAGTTTCTGATCAATGTTCAGTCGTCCGGTAAACCGTTCCAGTCCGTTGCTTTTCACAATCCCTTTCTGGTTGAAATAATTGCCCGAAATCAAATATTTCGTGTATTCGTTTCCTCCGTTGATCGAAACGTTGTGCTGCGTCTGAAGGCCCTGCCGGGTGACTTCCCCTATCCAGTCGGTCTCGTTTGCCGGGTGAGCGATCATGTCGTCCGTGAAACGCGCAACAAAAGGATCCAGACTTGATTCGCTCACATCGCCATAGATGCCGACCCGGTTGGTCCTCATCCACGCTTCGTAATCGTAGCGATTGGCCTGAGTCATGAAATCACGGGCATTCAAAACCTCGAAATTTTTCGCGATGGACTGCGAAGAAACGGAAGCCGAATATTTCACCACAGGCACCCCGGTCGTACCGCGCTTGGTGGTAACGATAATAACGCCGTTGGCTGCACGCGCCCCGTAAATGGCCGTCGAGCTGGCGTCTTTCAGCACTTCGATGGATGCGATGTCGTTCGGATTGATGGTTGCGAGCACATTGTCCTTCGTCCCGTCCGAATACCATCCGGCATTCAATCCGCCGGGATCTTTCACCGGGAAGCCGTCAATAATAATCAGCGGATCGTTTCCGGCGGAAATGGAAGCTGCCCCCCGGATCCGGAACGAGGCGCCGCCGCCCGGCTGGGCGCTGGTCTGCGTCACCTGCAGTCCGGCCGCCTTTCCGGCCAGCACATGACTGATGGTAGATACCGTAGGCACAGGCGTGTCTTCCAGCTTAATCGACGATACGGCGCCGGTCAGGTCGCGTTTTTTCTGCGTACCGTAACCCACAACGACCACTTCTTCCAGCGCCTGGGTGTCTTCCGGGAGGGTAATTAACAGGGGTTTACCGTCAGCCGACAACTTGTTTATTTCCTGCGTAATGTAACCGATATAGGATATTTGCAGTACAGCATTGTCCGCCACGTTCAGGGAGAAATTCCCGTCCGCGTCGGTTACAATTCCGTTGGTCGTACCCTTTTCCTTGATATTGGCGCCGATGACCGGTTCTCCGGTTTCGTCGACGACTGTGCCGGTGATCCGTTTGTCTTGCCGGCTGTTCGCCTGTGTCCGGGCGGGTGCGGATTTGCGGATTACGATGTTTTTTCCACTGATTTCGTAGGTCACGTCCTGTCCTTTGAGGATTTGGCCAAGTACTGCGTCCAGCGACTGATCCTGTGCGCTGACGGAAATGACTTTCTGCGTATTTACGTCGTTCGATTCGTATACGAACAGGTATTTATACTCTTTTTTTAACGCCTCGAAAGCGCTTCTCACGGTTACACTGTTCAGATTCAGGGTGATGCTTTGCGCAAATGTCGTCAGGCACAGGCAAAATAGCATCCCTGTCATAAAAATAATTCTCTTTTTACTTTTCATAATGGATTTATAAAAATGATTGTTAATTTTGTCCGAAAGAGATTATTTGCTATTTTTGCCGTCACTTTCGGAATC
>JAISCL010000100.1 GCA_031265585.1 Tannerella sp.
ATGGGTGCGGGGCGCTATAAAAAGCGGGATGGACGCGGGGGCAGGGAAGAGTTGCTTCCGAACTTTGCGCGTCCGTCTGAAAATTAAGACAGGCCGTATGACTTTTTGTTTTGAAAAAACATGTATCTTGACGCGCGTATGCGTTATGCATGCGATCAATAACGCGCGTAGCGCGTATGCGTATACTAATAAGAGAGAGAGAGAGAGAGAGAGAGAGAGAGAGAGAGAGAGAGAGAGAGAGTAGCAAATATATTCATAACAAACAAATTAAAAAGCATAAAAAAACTTAACGTCCTTCTATTTTTTGTTTCCTGTATGAATAATGTACTGTGTCTCATGTTCTTCTATTTTTAACCATTCATATTTTTTTAGTCGGGGCAAAGATAAAGTATTTTTTTTATTTACTGCAAGAAAAAAATAAAAAAAATAACAATGGCATATAAAATTTAGTATTGTTATGCTGTACTTGTTGATAATATGAGGAATAAAAAGTACCCTTGCGGGCGAAAAATAAAGTTATGCTAAACGAGAAGTTTACTTCCGGCTTCAACTTAACGTCCAACTTATTTTGTATTATATTCGGATTTGCACTACCTTTGAAGCCTGATATATTTCTTTAAGATGATGAACGAAGGTCGGAAGCCAAAATATGACACGAATTTTTTCGAACGGTATGCCCGTATTTCTTTAGTGGATCTGGTAGATAAACGTTTTTCCGGATTAAGGAATGATGACTGTCCGGATCTGCAGGATGTGGAGCTAAGTATCGGAATTGAGGTCACACGTGCGATCCGTGAGAATAAAGAGGTAGCCCATGCGCTGATTAATGAAATAGCAGGCCGTCCTGTCATGGAGGTTTCCGAGGATGAGTGGATTGATATGACAAGATATGGATACGGGTACGGAATCCATGAGAATCTGATCGGGAAAATCGAATATGAATACTGGTCTGCCGCGTTACCGCTGAAAAGAATCATCGAAAATAAAGTCCGGAAAGTGGCAGACGGGTTTTACGGCAATTTTGCAGAGTTCGGTTTATATGTTTTTTCGAAGGAAAATCTGACGGACCGTATAGTAAATTCAACCATTTCCTTTATTATGAAATTACAGGAGGTAAATAAAAGAAAATATACCTGCATGTATATTTCGCAAATACACGAGATGTTTGTCTGTAATCTGGAGAACGCTTCATTCGATATGATCGAGATAACGAAGGAACAGTGCCGGAAGTTTTATCATGAAGCGATTATAAAAGAATAGATATAAATTTTGCAGGTATGAAATATAAAATGATTGTGCTTGATGTTGACGGCACACTGCTTAATAATGACAAGATAGTAACCGCCCGTATGCGGGCGGCGCTGATAAAGGTTCAGCAAATAGGCGTGAAGCTCGTGCTGGCTTCCGGACGTCCCACATACGGGGTTTTACCGCTGGCAAAAGAGCTTGAGCTGGACAGGAATGACGGATATATACTTTCCTATAACGGCGGTCAGATCATTAATGTGCAAACCGGCGATTTGCTTTTTGAAAAGCGTATAAATCCGGAAATGATCCCTTATCTGGAAAGAAAAACGAAAAAGAACGGTTTTGATATCTTTACCTATCACAAAGATACTGTTTATACGAATAATGCATCAAATGAGCATATCATTCAGGAAGCCGAGCTGAATAATATGCATCTCCGCGAGGTGGAAAATTTCGCGGAAGCGGTTCCCTTTTCTCCCTGTAAATGTATGATTGTCAGTGATGATGAAGAGGCCCTGGTCAGCCTTGAAAATCACTGGAAAAGAAGACTGGCCGGCGAACTGGATGTCTTCCGTTCTGAAAAATATTTTCTTGAAGCCGTTCCTCCTTTTATTGATAAAGCAAATACCCTCAGTGTATTACTGGAGATGCTCGGGATAGCATCCGAAAACGTGGTGGCTATAGGCGACGGGGTTTGTGATGTAACCATGATACAGCTGGCCGGGCTTGGAATAGCGATGGGAAATGCGCAGGAATCCGTCAAAGCCTGCGCCGATTATGTGACACTGACGAATGATGAAGACGGTGTCGCCGTCGCCATAGAGAGGCGGATCATCTCCGAGATGCGTCCGGCGGAGATTCCTTTAGATAAGCTTAACGAAGCAGCTAAACATGCACTAATGGGGAATCTGGGCATTCAATATACGTATGCTTCGGAAGACCGGGTGGAAGCAACAATGCCCGTTGACGAACGTACACGCCAGCCTTTCGGCATTTTGCACGGCGGCGCTACGCTGGCGCTGGCTGAAACCGTAGCCGGGCTTGGCTCTCTGGCGTTATGCAAGCCGGATGAAGTGATGGTTGGTATGCAGGTCAGCGGAAATCATCTGTCTTCAGCTCACGAAGGAGATACCGTTCGCGCCGTAGGTACAATCATACACCGGGGGCGTTCTTCACATGTCTGGAATGTGGATGTTTTTACTTCTACCGATAAATTAGTCTCTTCTATCCGTATTGTAAACAGTATCCTGAAAAAACGGTAAGCAAAAGAAACCTCCCCTCGCCACCTCCATGACAGAGGGGGAAGGGGAGGTATATAAAAGCCGCACTGTAGATGTGTGTAAACTCCGTATGACAGGATTTGAGTGCCTTCACTACCTTTGTAATCCGCTGTGCTATGCATTTCCCGGAGGAACTGCGGCCCGCCATCAGCAGCAAGAGCTTGTCTCGGAATTTTTGTATATTCTGATGAGTTTTCCAATCAAACAAGTGCGGCTTAACTCATTTTTTCTTTTTCCCGGACAAAGTAAACAAAGAAAAACAGATAATGCAAGGATTTGCAGTAAAAAAATATTATCTGCTTCTATCGCTTTATTTCTTTGCTTTGGCAACAATGGCCTTGAAAGCTTCCGGATTATTCATGGCTAAATCGGCCAGCACCTTACGGTTGATTTCAATACCGGCGTCTTTTAACCCGCCCATAAGGCGTGAATAAGACAATCCTTCCATACGTGCTCCGGCGTTTATACGCTGTATCCACAATGCGCGGAAGTTCCGTTTTTTGTTGCGACGGTCACGAAAAGCATACGTTAAACCTTTTTCCCAAGTGTTTTTTGCTACAGTCCATACGTTTCTACGAGCGCCGAAATAACCTCTCGTAAGTTTCAAAATCCGTTTTCTTTTTGCTCTTGAAGCAACATGATTTACTGATCTTGGCATAATTCTAATTTTTTTTGAATGTTAGCGCCACCCTTTTCAGATGATCTTGGGAGCTAATCATTCGGTTAATAAAAATGTAATAAACTCTGGCTAATGATTTGATTATTTCAGACAAAGTAACTTTTTGATGTTATTCATGTCCGCATTAGCAACCAACCCTGTATGAGTCAGATTTCTCTTCTGCTTTTTGGTCTTCTTCGTTAGAATGTGACTTTTAAAAGCATGTTTTCTTTTGATTTTACCTGTTCCGGTAAGGGCGAACCTCTTTTTCGAACCGGAATTAGTTTTCAATTTTGGCATAACTTTAATTTTAAATATTAATTGTAATTAGTTAATTATAAATTTTTTCCTCTCGGAAATGTTATTTTTATCTCAGTTACTGTCTTTGGGGGTATCGGAAACACTTTGTTTCTCACCGTTTGACAGGGAGGGCTTTGCTGTTCCTCCTTTTTTAGAAACGGGAGATAGCATGATAATCATCCGTTTACCTTCCAATACAGGCATTTGTTCCACTTTTCCATGTTCTTCCAGATCGGTCGCAAACCGAAGCAATAAAACTTCTCCCTGTTCTTTAAACAGAATAGAGCGCCCTTTGAAAAACACATAAGCTTTTACCTTTGCTCCTTCTTCCAGAAACTGTTTCGCGTGCCTTAATTTGAAATTGTAGTCGTGATCATCTGTTTGTGGCCCGAACCGGATTTCTTTAACGACTATTTTCAAAGCTTTCGCCTTTTGTTCTTTCTGGCGTTTTTTCTGCTGGTAAAGAAATTTTTGATAATCAATAATTTTACATACAGGAGGATTGGCATTGGGTGAAATTTCTACCAAATCGAATCCCATGTCTTCCGCCATCTGTAATGCTTTGGAAGTAGTATAAACTCCGGGAGTTACATCATCGCCGACAAGGCGTACTTCCGGAACGTTTATACGTTCATTGATCCTGTATTGTTCTTTATTGCGATCGAATCTCATTGATTTTTTGTGTATAATAATTACCTCCTATTTTTATTTCGTTAATTCTTTTTCCCATTTATTCATCATCCCGTCTATTTCTTTCAAAATTTGCGCTGCAAAGGTAGTAATTTTAATCGAACCTTTATCACCTTCGCCCTGTTTTCTTACGGAAACTTCATTATTTTCTATTTCCTTTTCTCCGACGATCAGCATGTAAGGGATACGTTTAAGTTCATTGTCACGTATTTTACGGCCTATTTTTTCATTCCGGTCGTCAACGATAACGCTGATATCACTTTTTTCCAGTTCACGCGCCACTTGATATGCATAATCGTTGAATTTTTCTCCGACAGGCAATACGGCTACCTGATCCGGCGTCAGCCACAGCGGAAATTTTCCGGCCGTGTGTTCTATCAGAACGGCGACAAACCGTTCCATGGATCCGAACGGCGCACGGTGAATCATAACCGGACGGTGTTTCCTGTTATCTTCGCCGGTGTATTCCAGTTCGAACCGTTCCGGCAGATTGTAGTCCACCTGAATCGTTCCCAGTTGCCAGCGTCTTCCGATAGCATCTTTCACCATAAAGTCGAGTTTAGGCCCATAGAAAGCCGCTTCTCCCAATTCGATTTTTGCAGGCAGGCCTTTTTCTTCACAGGCTTCGATAATTGCGCGTTCCGCTTTATCCCAGTTTTCATCCGATCCGATGTATTTTTCTTTGTTCTCGGGATCGCGAAGTGATATTTGAGCTTCAAAATTATCGAAATTCAGGGCTTTGAATATGATGAAAATAATATCCATCACTTTCAGAAATTCTTCCTTCAGCTGATCCGGGCGGCAGAACAGGTGTGCATCATCCTGGGTAAATCCCCGTACGCGCGTTAATCCGTGTAATTCACCGCTTTGTTCGTAACGGTATACGGTTCCAAATTCGGCAAAGCGCAACGGAAGGTCTTTATATGAGCGTGGAAACGCCTTGTATATTTCACAGTGATGCGGACAGTTCATCGGTTTCAGCAGAAATTCTTCTCCTTCCTGGGGCGTATGTATCGGCTGGAACGAATCCTTTCCATATTTTTCATAATGACCGGATGTAACATACAATTGTTTTCCCCCTATATGAGGAGTCATTACCTGCCGGTAACCGTATCTTTTCTGTATCCTTTTGAGAAAATCTTCCAGTTTCAGGCGAAGCTGCGTACCGCGTGGCAACCAAAGCGGAAGTCCTGCCCCTACAGAAGGTGAAAATGTGAACAGTTCAAATTCTTTTCCGATCTTACGGTGGTCGCGCTTCTTCGCTTCTTCTATCAGAACAAGATATTCATCAAGCATTTTCCTTTTTGGAAAAGAAATACCGTATATACGTGTCAGTTGCTTGCGTTTCTCATCTCCCCGCCAGTAAGCCCCGGCGATACTGATTATTTTAATCGCTTTGATATAGGAGGTGTCCGGCAGGTGCGGGCCACGGCATAAGTCTGTGAAATTACCCTGTGTATACGTTGTGATATGCCCGTCTTCCAGTTCGCTGATAAGTTCTGTTTTATATACTTCATGACGGTTCTCAAACAGGTTCATGGCATCGGTTTTTGATATGTCCTGACGTTTTATATCTTCCTTTTTGGCAACCAGTTCCGCCATTTTTGCTTCTATTACCGGAAAGTCCGCATCGGTCAGACTTGTATCGCCCAAATCCACATCATAATAAAAGCCGCTTTCGATGGCAGGTCCAATGCCGAATTTTACTCCGGGATACAGCTCCTGCAGTGCTTCCGCCATCAGGTGTGCACTTGAATGCCAGAAAGCATGTTTGCCTTTATCATCCTCCCATTTCAGCAGTTGCAGTGTTGCATCATCGCTGATGGGACGCGTTAAATCCCATACTTCCCCATTGACCTTAGCGGCTAAAACATCCTGAGCCAATCTCGGACTTATACTTTCTGCTATTTGCAGCGCTGTTGTTCCTTCTGTAAATTCTCTTGTTGAATTATCAGGAAAAGTAATCTTTATCATTGTTCTGACAATAAAAATGTTTGTATTTTGGGATGCAAAGGTAATAAAAAAAATTATTCTGTCATGCGTTTGATGATGTTATATGCGTTGATGATACCCAATTCGCCTGCTTTACTGAGGTCGGCGATACCTCTTTTGGCATCTCCCTGGGACAGTCTGGTCAGACCGCGGTTAAAATAGGCTTCCGCAAATTCAGGATCACGGCGTATCGCTTCGTTGTAATCGAGGATTGCCGCTTTGTAATCGCGCTGTGAACAGAACAGGTCGGCACGGTTGAAGTAGGCGAATGTAAAAGACGGATCTTTCTGTATGACAGTATTATAATCGCGCAGTATCATGTCGTATGTATAGGAACGATTATCAGATTCATTTCCGCCCGGTGCGGTGCGGGATATATGACCGGCGATATTTGAGGGGTTGAATTGTATGCTCATGGCCTCAGCCAGTTCGTCCTGCGCAGAATGGGACTGTTCATATATTATCTGTTTGTAGCGGACAACTGCGCGGCAGAAATAAGCAAGAATATACGACGGATCTATTTCTATGGCTTTGTCAAAATTATTTATCGCTTCCGTAAAATCCTGAACTAACATGAAATCAAGACCTCTACCGAAATAATTGTCGACATTCTTTTCATCTTTTTCTATTTTAGCCGAATATTCGTTGATGGACGTAAAATGCGCTTCTATCTGGAACTCATTTAAGGACGCTTCCTGATTCGTCACGATTAATTTCCATCCTAACGCATTACGTTCGTTGAAGTTTTCAATTGTTTTGTTATAGTAAACAGATTCTCTTATCTGGTTTATTTTTTCATAATAGGTCAGGACGAACCGGGGTTGAAGGTCTATACGGATATCCTTATCCTGTATGCGTCCGCGTATTTCACTCTGATACTGGCTTTTTTCCTGTTCTTCTTTGTCATAGATGACCAGGCTGTTGAATTTGCTGATATTTTTATCTGATTCTTCACGCGTATCCCGTTTTTCTTCTGTTTCTTTCGGGTCGGGTTGCCGGGATGAAGCAACAGTTTGTCCAACCTGTCCCATATTTCCGTGTGTTCTTTCCAATTCCATGGCATACCAGTAGTCTTTATCCGCACCATTTATATCGTTGAGCTGGCGTTTGGCTTCGGCACGGTTATAGTAAGCCGGGATGAAGTTCGGGTATTGATCAATGATGAGATCATAATCTTTGATGGCCGACTGGAAATCTCCGGTCTGATTAAATAACAGCGCCCTGTTATAATAGGCCATATAATTATCCGGTTCAATAGATACGACAACATCGAAGTCTTCGATGGCGCGGTTATAATCACCTACATGGAAACGTAACAGCCCGCGGTTGAAGCGGGCGATTAGATTTTTGCTGTTCGTTGCAATCACCTGGTCATAATCAGCCATCGCTCCGCGTAAATCATTTAAGTTATAACGGATTAAGCCCCTGTTTATGTAATAACCCTCCTCGCGGGGATTTAACCGGATCGCCTCGTTGAAATCCGCCAGGGCTTCGTTTGTTTTATCCGCCTGGTAATAGAGTAAGGCCCGATTTCCGTATGCGGGTGCGTAATAGGGGTCTAACTCAATTGCTTTGTTACAATCGTTCATGGCAGAAACGGTATCGCCGGTTTCCGCATACATGGCGCCACGCGCCAGATAAGACTTTGAATCTTTCGGGTATGATTCTATTATTTCATTAAATAATTCTTTTGCTTTTTCGTAATCTTTCTTTTGTATGTATGCGATCGCCGTATTGGTCATCATAGAACGGTCTTTCGGACTAAATTCCAATCCTTTCCTGTAATCCTGAATGGCCAGGTCATATTTGCCGAGACTTTGCCTTGCGATGCCGCGGGCAAAATAGGCCAGCACTAAGAAAGGATTTTGCTGTAACGCTAATGTGCAGTCTTCTTCCGCTCCACTGTAATCATCCAGACGGAGTTTTGCTACGGCACGGTAATAATAAGGTTGTGCGAGCCAGGGTTTAGCCCTTATAACCTGATTGAAATACTGAATGGATAGAATATAATCTTCAAAATACAAGGCATTGCGCCCGATCGCGGTGACACGGTCGGTATTTATTTGTGCAAAAGAGGAGAAAACACATACTTGCAACAGAATGAAGACTATGATCCTTTTCATTTTATCTGACAGGTTTAATTTTATAACTGCAGGAAACATTTCCTTTTATGATATTGTTGAGTTTGCTTTTGTTCAGCTGACGCCGGATCGGTGATATGTTATCAATGAAGACTTCTCCTTCCAGGTGTTCACATTCGTGTTGCACAATCCTTGCGGCAAATCCTTCTATTTCTTCCTCCCGTTGATTGAAATCTTCATCTTTGTATTTTACATATATTTTTGTCGCACGGGAAACTTTTTCATGAATGCCGGGAAAGCTCAGGCATCCTTCTTCCAATGAAATAGCCTCCCGGCTAAATTCCGTTATTTCCGGATTTATCAGTACCCGTTTAAAATTTTCACATTCGGGGTAATTCTGAGATACGGAATCGGCATCTATTACCAACAGGCGAATGGAAAGCCCGATCTGGGGAGCGGCTAAGCCTACTCCTTCCGCATTATACATCGTTTCGAACATATCGTTGATCAACTTTTTTAAGCCAGGATAATCCTGATTGATCACTTCGGTTTCTTTCCTTAGAACCGATTGGCCGTATGTGTAAATAGGTAGTATCATATATCAATTAAAAATCAGTCTGTTCCGTTTGTAAAATAAATCTCTTTTTTTCCATATATCCTTGCAGGATGAGGGTTGCGCTTATTTCATCCACCAATGCCCTGTCCTGTCTTTTCTTTTTCTTTAGCCCTCCTTCGATCATGGCTTTATGCGCCATCACAGACGTAAACCGTTCATCAAAATATACAACGGGAATGTCGGGTATCACTTTACGCAACCTGTTTACAAATGCTTCTACATAGTGCATATTTTCCGACGGTTTGTTGTTCATTTGTTTCGGTTCACCGATTACAAATAAATCCACTTTTTCCCGAGCCGTATAGGTTTCGATATAATCCATCGCCTCGCCACTCGAAACTGTTGTTAATCCACTAGCTATGAGCTGCATCGTGTCGGTAACAGCTAATCCGGTCCGTTTGCGTCCGTAATCTATGGCCATAATTCTTCCCATGAGGATACAAAGTTACTGTTTTTTTTCAATATGCATTGGATTCACCTCTAAACATGTTAATAATCGTTACAACAATTATTTTCAGATCAAGAAAGAATGACCAGTTTTCCAGGTACCATACATCGCGTTTTATGCGTCCTTCCATTTGTTCCAAAGTCTTCGTTTCGCCCCGGTATCCGGTTATCTGCGCCCACCCGGTTATGCCGGGTTTTACAAGATGTCTTACCATATACTTATCAATAAGCATGGAATATTGTTCCGTATGCTTAAGCATGTGGGGACGTGGCCCTACAACCGACATATCACCGATCAGCACGTTTATAAACTGGGGAAATTCGTCTAAATTGGTCCGTCTCAAGAAACCTCCGATTTTTGTGGTGCGCGGATCGTCTTTTGCGGCCTGTATCTTATCCGCCTCCTCATTGATACGCATGGTGCGGAATTTATAACATTCGAAAATTTTACCATACAGTCCCGTACGTTTTTGTTTGAATAAGACCGGACCTTTGGACGATACTTTGATGCATATACCGGCAACGATGTATAAAACAGGGAAGACGGTTAATAAGACGGCGATTGAAAATGAAAGATCAAAACACCTCTTCAGAAAGCGATTATAAGAAGATTGCAGTGGCTCCGTCCGTAAGGTCAATAGCGGTACGGATTCCATTACTTCAAGGATCATACTCTTTTTTATATTCCTGTAAAATTCAGGAATAATGTAAAAGCGTATCATGTTTTCTTCTGCAAAATTGAGCAGTTCGGATATTTTCTCACTGTTTGTTCCCGGGATCGTACAATAGATCTCATCAATGTCATGATTCTTCACAAATGCTTCAATCTGGTCGATTGTCCCCAGGTAGTTGGGCAGGACATTTTTCAGTATCCGGTTGTCATCAAAAAAGCCGAGTACATTAAATCCGTAAGACAAATCGGTTTTGATCACATGGTAAAGTTCCATTCCATTTTTGCCGGCGCCTACAATGATTATATTTTTAGCATTGTATCCCTTGCGGCGGTAAGCTTTTACCAAAATACGTATCAGGACACGCCATAATGAAAAAATCAGTAGCGTCGCCAGATAATATAGGATGAGAAATGTTGCGAGGTCATTTCCTACATTAAGAAAAATAAGACAGGTCGCAAACAGAAATATATAGGTGGTAACAAAGGAAAAAGAACGTTGCACAATCTTGTCAAGGAAAACGACCGACATGTGCAATTTCATCGGAACAAAGTATATTGAGAAAAAATAACAGAAATTAAATAACAATATGATTTCCCGCATTTTGGGAATCATGGCTGTGGTGTATACCGGATCCAGCACGTGGTAGATAAGGAAAAATATGAAATTCAGTACAACCAAATCTCCTAGTCCTACAATCCACTGAATGATATATTCTTGTTTACTGTTTCGTATCATATACTTTTTGAGAATCCTGCAAAGATAGTGCAAGCCGCGCGAAATACAAAATGAGCCTGCCAATTTTATTTCCAAAGTACCGTATTCTTCCGTATTGAAACAGGGTCAACGCATTTATATTTTGGGAGATGTAAAAGGAAATCCCCGTACGTTATCTGGCGATTGTTTTTACCGGCAAGGACAGGTATGAAATGAAAGAATTGTAAAACATCATGGATAAAACACTGGATAGGACGCAATGAAGCATTCCATCGAAATTTTCATCTTTTTGGACATATTCACGATGCTTACTGTATTGAAAAAATTGATAATACGACTTTCGTAAATCCGGCATTTGTCGCAGCATGTCAATTGCATCTGAAGGAAAAATTTTGTTTACACCCAATATATTCTTACCTTTGTCCGCAAGTATTGAATAAATGCGGGATATATCCGCTTTTTTTATACCGTTTATTAAGGATGAAGAAGTTATTTTTTTTTAGTCTGGCTAGTGGCAGCAGCGGTAATTGTTATTACCTCGGAACGCGATCTTTCGGTATCCTTATTGATGCCGGCATCAGTGTACGCCAGATAAAAAAGATACTGAAAGAGCGAGGGGTGGAATTTGAAAAAATACAGGCGATACTGGTTACGCATGATCATGCCGATCATATAAAATCCGTAGGATGTCTCGGAGAAACGTTGCATATCCCGGTCTACACCACGGAAGCAGTTCATGCGGGAATACGAAAGAGCCGCTATGTGGAGGAGGTGCTGATACAGTCGCGTCATGTAATTGAGAAAGAGGCGACGTTTATGATACGTGATTTCAGCATTACGGCTTTTGAAGTGCCGCACGACAGCAGTGATAATGTCGGATATTCAATAGAATACGGTGATCAGACATTTGTTGTTGTAACGGATGTGGGTCATATCACGGATACGGTGACAAAATATGCCTGTAAAGCCAATCATCTGGTTTTAGAAGCCAATTATGACGAAGAAATGCTGAAATCGGGTTCGTATCCTGCATTTTTGAAGGAGCGCGTGTCGAGCAGGCTGGGGCATTTGAGTAACCGCGATGCCGCTGAATTTTTAGCCGTTCATTACACGCCAAGGCTGAAGAATGTCTGGCTATGTCATCTCAGTCGTGACAACAATCATCCGGAACTGGCCTGTAAAACGGTTGATCTGCGATTGTTCCGGGAGGGAATAAGGGCAGGCAGGGATTTATCCCTGACTGCATTAAAAAGAATGAGTCCCTCGGATACATACGAGTTTGATGTCAAGATAGAAGGGTGAAGGCAGGAAGAAGTGAATCGTTATTTTATATATCTTGCTTACAACGGTACACGTTTTTGCGGCTGGCAGCGTCAGCCCAACGGGTTGAGCGTACAACAGCGCCTGGAAGAAACACTTTCGGTTGTATTGCAGCAGGATCTGTCGGTTGTCGGAGCCGGGCGAACGGATGCGGGTGTTCATGCCCGCATGATGGTGGCTCATTTTGAATGCTCCGTTTTGATAGCGGATTTGTTGCAGTTGACAACCAAACTGAACCGGATGTTACCTGAAGATATGGCTGTAAATAAAATTGTAACTGTTGCGGAAAATGCCCATGCACGCTTTGATGCGCTCTCGCGTACCTATAAGTACTATGTGACGGATAAGAAAAATCCGTTCGATTATGAATGGATTTGCTGCATGCCTCTGCACAATATGGATTTTAACGTGATGAATGAAGCATGTACTGTCCTGTTCGATTATTCGGATTTTACAAGCTTCAGTAAGTTACACACGGATGTTAAGACGAATTATTGTCGTATTGACGAAGCGGGATGGGAACGGGACGGAGATGTATGGGTCTTTACGATTCGTGCGGATCGTTTTTTACGCAACATGGTCAGGGCGATCGTCGGCACGTTGTGGGATGTGGGACGTGGCAGGATAACGGTGGAGGAATTCAGGCGTATTATCGAAGCAAAAGACCGGTGCAAAGCCGGGATGTCTGTTCCTGCCGCAGGACTTGCACTCGTTGACATTGAATATCCGGCACATCTTTTTCTGAATACATAGAGCCGGAAGAAATCGCCGGGCGGTAATAAAGACACGTGCTTTCAGTCAAAAGACACGTATTTTTTAATCAAAGAATGCGGTGTTATTTCATGAAAAGAATTAAAAAAACAAAGCAATTGATCTGTTTTTGGTATTATTAGGAATGATATTCTTATATTTGGGGACAAAATAGTGTGCTTTGTGCAAATTGACAGACAGTAGAACAATTTGACAGTTACACGATTAAACGAATTATCAATTATAATTAACAACGAAAATGAAACGTATTTTATTTTTCTTGCTGCTCGTTTATCCGCTTACACCGGCTGTGACGCAACAACGCATGGAAGAAATTTTTATTAAGATGCCGGATGACAGGATTATTCAATTGGGAGAGGCCTGGCGGAAAGACCTTGTGGAACTGTATAAATCCGGCAAAACTGCAACATTGGAGAATACAATGCAGGGAAAGTCGGACCTGTTAAAGTTAACGGACGATTATCTGCTGTTGCAGTCAACGGAACGCAGTACGGTGGAAATGAAACTTTTACCTCTTGTAAATAATACGCATATCATTTGCATGATAACTACCGTAAGTGCTCCTGTTGCGGATAGCCGTATTCTCTTTTTTACGACGGACTGGCTTCCGTTACCTGCGGACGGGTTATATACGCCGGTAACAGCCGACTGCTTCTGGAAAGAGGATGCAGATCATCTTTCCGTGGAATATCTTGAAGCGAAAGCCCGACTGGATATGTCACTGATAAAATACAGCCTGAATGTGGAAAATACTTCCCTGATGGCTGAATATACGACGCCTCTGTATCTGGATGAAGACTCGCGGGACAAAGTGGTCTCATTGTTGAAAGAGGCGCCTAAAAAATATGAATGGAAGTTGGGCCGTTTTGAATAAATAATTTTTAACAGGGGGGACTCTGTTTATTCGCGTTTCCGGCGTTACCTTTGCAAAGTGATCTAAAACATTGCTTTAAGAGGGAAATCCGGTGTCTCCGTCCGGTTGTTATTTATGCGGATAAAGAATAGAGTAATGAAATTTACTGCGGATGTCGGGACATTTTCCCGGAATAGTGCGACGGTTTTTAGCAAAAATGCTGGAGAAAGCGGATCCTGGAGCATATATGGCACAGTATTTGTAATATACCCTTAAGTGACGAGAACAGAAAAGGTTTCAGATATGATAAAGAATAATTATACGAAAAGACTGGTCGATGTGATAGAGTATAGCCGTGAAGAAGCGTCAAGGCTTCAGAACAGTTATATCGGAGCAGAGCATCTGATGCTGGGCGTTATTCGTGAAGGAGAAGGCCGGGCCTGTCGGATTCTGCGTTCCATGAATATTGATATGTCGGAATTAAAGAAAATGATAGAAAATGAAGTGCGGAATATTATAGATACGGCGACGAATACTTCCATAAATGATATTGTAATCAGTAAGACGGCAGAACAGGTTTTACGTTTGAGTACGCTTGAATCGCGTCAGTTATGGAATATTCAGACCGGAACAGAGCATTTGCTGCTGTCTATTCTGAGGGAAAAGGTCAATATAATAACAGAATTTCTGGAAGGAAAGGGTGTTAATTATCAACTGGTATATGACCGGATTGCGGAAGAAAACAGTACGGATGAATTGTTAACAGGCGGCTTGACGCAACCGGAAGAGCAGGATGAAGACATCAGTGACGGTTACACCGACAATGATGATGACGATGATGAAGATGATTCATTCAACCTGTCCTCAAGAAAAGGTTCTTCCGGTTCATCGGGAGCGGGCGGCGGTACGGCCCAGGCCGTAAAAGCGAATACGGATACGCCGGTAATAGACAATTTCGGTACCGACCTGACGCATGCTGCAGCCGAAGGACGTTTGGATCCGATTGTAGGCCGTGAAAGGGAAATAGAACGCCTTGCCCAGATCCTGAGCCGGCGTAAAAAGAACAATCCGATACTGATAGGAGAGCCGGGAGTGGGGAAATCAGCGATTGTTGAAGGCCTGGCTTTGCGTATTGTACAGCATAGGATTTCGCGCGTATTATTCGACAAGCGTGTTGTAAATCTTGATATGGCAGCAATTGTTGCCGGAACCAAATACAGGGGGCAGTTCGAGGAACGTATCAAAGCGATCCTGAACGAAATGTCCAAAAATCCGAACATCATCCTGTTTATAGATGAAATCCATACCATCGTAGGCGCGGGATCCGCTTCCGGATCTATGGATGCGGCCAATATGTTGAAACCGGCCCTGGCGCGTGGCGAAATACAATGTATCGGCGCTACGACACTTGATGAATACCGTAAGAATATAGAAAAAGACGGAGCGCTGGAGCGCCGTTTCCAGAAGGTGCTGGTTGATCCGACAACGGCAGAAGAAACGCTGCAGATATTACATAATATAAAAGACTGTTATGAGGATCACCACAATACACATTATACGGACAGCGCGCTGGAGGCATGCGTTAAATTGACGGAACGTTACATAAGCGACCGTAATTTTCCGGATAAAGCGATCGACGCGATGGACGAAGCCGGCTCACGCATGCATATTTCCAACATTGTGGTGCCGCCTTATATTGAAGAACTGGAAAAGCAGATAGAGACGATAAAAGAAGAAAAGCAATCGGCCGTGCGTTCCCAGAATTTTGAACTGGCCGCAAGCTTCCGTGATAAGGAAAGGCAACTGCTTTCGAACCTGGAAGCAGCAAAGGAAAAATGGGAACGTGAAATGCAGGAACACCGGGAGACGGTGGATGAAGAGAAGGTGGCAGAAGTGGTTGCCATGATGTCAGGCGTTCCGGTACAGCGTATAGCGAAGACGGAAAACGCGCGTTTGCTTGAAATGGAAAAGATCTTAAAGCAGAAGGTGATCGGCCAGGATGATGCCGTACGTAAAATAGTAAAAGCCATACAACGGAACCGTATCGGACTTAAGGATCCGAATAAACCGATCGGAACATTTATGTTTCTCGGACCGACGGGCGTCGGCAAGACCTATTTGACAAAAGTGCTGGCCGAATACCTGTTTGGATCAGCCGATGCCCTGATACGGATTGATATGAGCGAATACCTTGAAAAGTTTGCCGTATCACGCCTGATCGGTGCGCCTCCGGGATATGTGGGCTATGAAGAAGGTGGCCAGTTAACGGAAAAAGTACGCCGCCGCCCGTATTCGATTGTATTGCTCGACGAGATGGAAAAAGCGCACCCGGATGTATTCAACCTGTTGCTGCAGGTGCTGGATGAAGGACATCTGACGGACAGCCTGGGGCGTCATGTGGATTTCAGGAATACGATACTGATCATGACATCCAATATCGGAACGAGACAGTTAAAGGACTTCGGACAGGGTATCGGATTTCATCCGCAGGGAAAGGACGGTGCGGACAGGAAGTTTGCCCACGGAGTTATAAAAAAAGCGCTGGAAAAAGTTTTTGCGCCCGAGTTCATAAACCGTGTGGATGACATTGTGATCTTCGATCCGCTTGAAAAGGAATCGATCAACAGCATCATCAATATAGAGCTTAAGAACGTCTTTGAACGTATCGGACAAGTGGGGTATCAGATTCACCTGACGGATACGGTCCGGGAGTTCATCGCGTTGAAAGGGTACGATGTCCAGTTTGGTGCCCGTCCGCTGAAACGCGCGATCCGGAAGTATGTGGAAGACGAATTGGCAGACATCATCATCCGGGAAGAAGTAAAGGAAGGTGAAGCGGTACAATTGGATTATGACAGGGAAAATGATAAGATTATACACTCCGTAGCGGTTTCGGAAAGCTAAGTGAAATGATTATAAGCGACAAAATGTCAGACAGTCCATGCCTGGCATTTTTTTTGCTTTGGGAATGACGGAAAATACTAATTTAATAAAATAAACATGGAAAAGAAAGAGACTAAACAGGGTAATATCGGGGTTACAAGTGAAAACATATTCCCGGTCATCAAGAAATTCTTATACAGTGATCACGACATTTTTCTGCGTGAGCTTGTATCGAACGCTGTCGATGCGATACAGAAACTAAAGACGCTTTCTGCCGTCGGAGAGTTTAAGGGAGAACTGGGGGACATGTCTGTCCGCATCCGTATCGACGGCAAGAAACTCATTGTATCGGACAGGGGAATCGGTATGACAGCCGAAGAAATTGAGAACTATATCAACCAGATCGCCTTTTCGGGAGCGGAGGAATTTGTAAAAAAATACAGGAACGACGCCACTTCTATTATCGGGCATTTCGGACTGGGTTTTTATTCCTCCTTTATGGTTTCCAAAAAAGTGGAAATTGTGACAAAATCATACCGGGAAGATGCAGTTGCCATGAAATGGAGCTGTGAAGGTACGCCGGAATATGAAATGACGGAAACAACAAAAGACGACCGGGGAACGGATATTATCCTTTACATAGACGATGAGAACAAACAATTCCTGGAAAAGGAAAAAATAACGGAACTGCTTGCCAAATATTGCCGCTTCCTCCCGATCCCGATTGTTTTTGGAAAAAAACAGGAATGGAAAGAAAGCAAGTATGTGGATACGGATGAGGATAACGTAATTAACAATACGGCCCCGGCGTGGACCCGCAAGCCGGGCGAACTGAAAGATGAAGATTACAAGACTTTCTACCGGGAACTCTATCCAATGAGCGAAGAACCGCTGTTCTGGATTCACCTGAATGTCGATTATCCGTTTCACCTGACCGGGATTCTTTATTTTCCGCGTATCAAGACAAATATGGATATTCACAGAAACAAAATACAGCTGTACTGCAACCAGGTTTTTGTGACGGATTCGGTGGAAGGGATTGTACCGGAATTTATGACGCTCCTGCATGGCGTGCTGGACTCTCCGGATATACCGCTGAACGTCTCCCGTTCGTACCTGCAAAGCGACCGGAATGTGAAGAAGATATCGGCTCATATCACGAAAAAGGTAGCAGACCGTCTGGAAGAAATCTTTAAAAACGACCGTACACAGTTTGAAAACAAATGGGATGACCTGAAGATATTCATCCAGTATGGCATGTTGAGCGATGAAAAGTTTTATGAACGCGCCGTCAAGTTTGATCTGCTGAAGGATGTGGACGGTCACTATTTTACATTCGACGAATATAAGAAACTGATCAGCGACAGCCAGACCGACAGGGATGGAACGCTGGTATATCTTTATTCAACGAATCCCAACGACCAGTACAGTTACATACAGGCGGCGAAGGACAAAGGTTACAGCGTATTACTGTTTGACGGGCAACTGGATATCCCGGTGATCGGCCAGCTCGAACAGAAGTTCGAAAAAACACGTTATGTAAGAGTCGACAGCGATACGGTCGGGAATATCATCCGTAAAGAAGATACGCGGGAGGTCGCACTTGGCGAAGATCAAAAAAATGCATTGCAGGAAGTTTTTAAAAGCCGGATGCCGGCCATTGAAAAAACTGATTTTATCGTTTCATTCGAAGCGTTAGGCGCGGATTCCAATCCGGTGATGCTGACGCAGAGTGAATACATGCGCCGCATGCGTGACATGGCATCCATACAGCCGGGCATGTCGTTCTACGGTGAGATGCCCGACAGCTATAACCTGGTGCTCAATACGGATCATAAGCTGGTGAAGAAAGTGCTTGAAGAAGAAGAAAAAGCCTGCGCCGATAAGGTAAAGCCGGTGCTGGATGATATAAAAGGATGGGAAGCGCGCCAGCAGGACCTCCATGAAGCCCGCGATAAGAAAAAGCCGGAAGAAATAACGGAAGCGGAAAAAGAAGACATGACGAATACAAACAAAACACTGGACGAATTACGCCAGCAGCGCAACCGGATATTTACGGATTATGCCAAAGACAATCAACTGATAAGCCAGCTAATCGACCTGGCCCTGCTAAGTAACGGCATGTTAAAAGGCGAGTCGCTAAGCCGTTTTATCAAACGCAGTGCAGAAATGATCCAGTCGTAAAAAAACAGAAAATATCATTATGTAATAGGTTATGCAGGCTTCTTCACCTGCATAACCTTATTTTTTTCGACAATCCGGGGGGGGGGCGCAGCATAATCTCTATTAATATTCCGAATAAATAACCGTGTTATCTTCATTTGTAATCCGTGCTACATGTTTATACTTCCCTTTTGTATCTAATAATGTCCAATGATTTACCGAATAGATTACAATCCTTTTCCCTATTAAAGAATCTAACCCGCTAAATTTAATTTCATGATCAAATACATGATTCAAATAATATACATTGAAGTCATTCTCTCTGATTTTGAATTGTATATCCCCAGATTCGTTCAAAAATCGATACTTTTCTAAAGTACCTGCTATTCTTGAGCAATCCTCTTCCGTTGGGTTAACTATGGGCCGGAAGGATAAAAATCCTAATACAGTTAGTATAAATCCAAACGACAGAATCCAAAAACCTGTTTGTTTATAAAATCCCTTTTTCATAAGATCTCCCAATTAGTCAATTTATTTTTATATGCTGTTTCCACCGGACGGCGGCACTATTTTTCATATCTCTATGGCGTTAATTATATATCCGGTTTTTCCATCCGGCATCCGGGCTGTTTTCCCGAAAAGGCGATGCCCAGAAGAAGTACTTTTCCGGAATATTTGTTGTAATATCGACGCTCGTGTATCTGATTCAGCGCTTCGTCGAGCAGCGTGTCGATTTTCTTTTCGGCATGATATTTTATTTCTGCGACTACAGTCAGTCCGGGCTGTTCCCAGACAAGATCGGAGCTTCCGAGGTTGTTGTGCTCTTCTGCACGGATATTGAACCCGGTCAGTCGCATCCACATCAGTATTAACGAATCGTAATAGTATTCCTGTGGAATATGAATATCATAGGGAACAGTAGCTATCATCATTTCGAGGCTGTGTGCAAAACCGGGTTCATCACAGTCGCTTATCTGCCGCTGTATTTTTCGTCGCAATCCGTCAATATACCGATTGTCGGGGTATTTGCCGAAGGCTTTTAAAAGATGCGTCAATAAAGATTTGTTGACTTCCATATTGGGGATGCCGAGCGTATATTCGGCGAGTCCCTCAGGCGTCAATTCCATTTTTTGATGATCAGATAACCTGTCTGAAACAGTAAGGGCACTTCACTGATATTTGCCGGATCATATCCGTCAAATAATATCTCGTCGCCGACAACAACCGGCTTCATTACGTCTTCCATACTGTTGTGACGTTGAATAATATCTATCAAAAAAGTGGGCGTGCCGGTGCTAAACCAGTAAGCGGAAAATTGCTGTTTTTTAAAAAAGGTCATGGTCGAAAACGGATTGTAGATAGCTGTTTTTCCGTCCCAGGTGTAGCCGTTGTACCAGTAACGGATTTGCTCCAGCACTTTTTCTCCTGTCATTTCCAGATATTCGGCAACGCTGTCGATATATTCCGAAAAATTACTTTCCAGCTCTTCCTGTGTATATCCGCATATTGTTACATATTCTCTATCTAAAGTAATATCCTGCGGATTGTTTAACGCGGAAAAATAGACAGTCCCGAAAATTTCGACACGCCGGTCAGGAAAACAAACTTCAAATATTTATCCGAGCCTTTCATTATCTGATAGAAATCATGCACATCTGCCTTAATTGTTTCCATATAAGAATCGCTGAGATGAGCGGTAACCGGCTTGTCGTATTCGTCAATCAATATGACTACGTCTTTGCCGATTTTTTTTATGCAATGCCACTATCAAATCTCTAAAATAACCGACTGCAGATTTCGCTTTCAAAGCAATCCGATAATTTTTAGCAATATTTTTAAGGTAAAGAACCAAATCTTTTTCTATTTCTTCCGGCGTCGAATGGTTTATCTCTGTCCAGTCGATTGTGATGACCGGATATTCCTCCCATTCCCATTTGTCGTAGATATAGAGACCTTTGAACAGGTCTTTCTTTCCCTTAAATAAGACTTCGAGGGTACTTACCAGTAACGATTTCCCGAATCGGTGGGGGCGTGAAAGAAAATAAATCCTTCCGCCCATGATCATCCGGTAGATGACTTCGGTTTTGTCCACATACAGACAGTTTCTGCTGCGTAACTTCTCGAACGACTGTGTCATGACTACGTGCTTGCATACGGACATAATGCCCGGCATATACCGGAGCTTCGTCATCATATACACGATTCACGGAAGCGTTGTTATCGTTCACCGGATCATACACGGCTCTCTGATCCGGGAATAACCCCGGAAAACCTTCCCGGTTGTTGAAGACTTTGATTTTGTTGATTCTTGCGTAAAACATTTTGTTTTTCCTTTCCCGGTTTTTAGCTGATTTATTCTGTATGCATATTAAATAAGTCGTTATCTTTGCGAAAAAATATAACGATGATTATAGAGATAAAAGAAATTACGCCTGGAAACGTGAATGAGCTGCTCGGCAAAATCGGCAAGTCCCCTAAAAAAACAATAGCCAGGCATTTCGGTAAACTGAAACGCGGTATAGATGGAATGGTCTATCAAAAATCCATACGCAATGAATGGCGTTGATTTTCTTGCGGATACGAATGTTCTGATATATGCGCTGGAAGGACATCCTGCCGTTTTGGGCATTGCACAATGTTCCGTTGCGGTATCCGTTATTTCCGAGATAGAACTGTTGGGCAAAATCAAGAATCTTAATCTGATCCGATTAACTTTGTAGCCGTAATCATACAACCATAATCCGGCATGACGGAACAGTCCCGGAAAGCCTTCCCGGTTGTTGAATACAGTCAGCAGGATGCATTTTTTTGCATGACTGAACAGTTCGGAAAAAACCTTCCGGTTGTTGAAATTCTTCATTTTGTTTGGAGTATTTGAGTAGTCGCTTTTATTTTTATCATTACGCACCCCCGTTTCACAGGGACATCCACTGTCAGTACTCCGTCTTTGAATGCAGACGGGAGCGGGTGGGAAGAAAGGTCTCCGGGGTACAGCGCCTCTATTTTACTCTCATTATTCACGCCATGCAAATTATTGAGCGTCAGAGATACTTTTGCCGCATCTTTTGCATGGGCTACCGCCACAACATAAGCGTCCGGAAGAGCAAATACATTCGCATGCGCTGCAGAGTCATTGACGGACAGCACATGCGGCTGCAGCACCCAGCGGCGCCCTCTTAACAGATCAAACAAAGGCCCGTAGTCGAGATAGTACCTGTCCGTTACCGAATCGGGACGGATGGTGTGGTCGTTACCGGGAATGGGGGCGGTGGGAAAAATTCCGAGATACAGAAACCTCTGAAGGTAGGAATCCGGGTCGGGGTTGTTGAAGTCGTTACCGTCCAGCGTCCATCCCATAGCCGGTCGCAATAAAGAGCAGAACGCGGTAGAGTTAAGCGATGAAGGATAGTATGAATGTTCGTCATAGATGCCGTCAACCCCTTTCAGTACGTCAATTCGCTTTGTATGGTTGTTTACGTACAGTACCCTGTCCACATTATGCAGCATATCGGCCATTTTCGGCAGCAGCCGCCTCCAGCCGCTCAATAGCGACTGCGCAGGCTTGCCGTCATACCAGCTGACGCCATCATCGAAAGCCGGGTTATAAAAACGGAGCCAGTCCATCCGGTCAATGCAAATACCGAAAGAGGATGGAATTTTGTCTATATGACGCTGTAACTGAGCGAGCAGAAAATCATGATACGACGCGACGCCCGGATCCATTGCCACACTGCCCTCCCAGGAGAATACCGGTTTCTTTTCGCCTGTCTTCTTATCAGGCAGAAACAGTATGGCATCGCCTAACTTATTGTAAAGATATGCATTGGCATCTTTCCACAGATCCTGTTCCGAAACATCGACGCTTTCAGGCCGGGGGTATTTGATGTAAGTGCCCACCTCTGTTACGTTGAAATAGTTAAGCGTGAAGAAACCTGCGTCTTTCATTGCCCGGGCCTCTTTTTCGAACATCGGCACGCAATAATCACGGTGGCCGAAAGTAGTCCAGTGCACATCATCATCAACCGGAGGAATAAACATCCCGAACCACGGAAAATCAAAGCTTGCCTGCCAGTTCACTCTGTATCCCATCTTCCGGTATTTCCCGGCATCTGCAACGATTGTGTCCGTAGCGTTGGA
>JAISCL010000148.1 GCA_031265585.1 Tannerella sp.
AGCGTTTGGGGAGAAACTCCACAATCTGAGTGAATACGTATTTGCCAATGTTCATACCTTTTTCTTTTTGTTCCTGAGTGCAAAGGAACAAAATTCAAAAGGGCGACAAGGTTTTGATAGGTTATCATATTGAAAATAAGTTAGATACGAGCAAATTAACTAAATTTAATAGACACGAGTGAAAAAAAGTATTATTCTATTTCTGTTTTACGCTTTCTTTATTTAGCATACTTTTGTTTTTTGCCCGCAAGGGTAATGTTTATTCCTCTTATTATCAACGAATACAGTATAAAAATGCTAAAATCTTATATTTCACTGTTATTTTTTTTATTTTTTTCTTGCAACAAATAAAAAAAATACTCTATCTTTGCCCCGACCAAAAAATAAGAACGGTTAATAAATAGAAGAATATGAGACACAGTACATTACACATACAGGAAACAAAAAATAGAAAGGCGTTAAGTTTTTTTATGTCTTTTAATTTGTTTGTTATGAATATATTCGCTACTCTCTCTTGAGAAATAAGCGGAATTAACCAACACATCTGTGTTAATTAATTCAAAACCTGAGAAGAATTTTCAGAAAACTGTTTCCATACTGCTTATTAAAAGATGAGCCGCGGAGATAGCAATTATTTATTACAAAAAACAGATTTATGTTTTTTTATGATTTATATTTCATACGGGATTCATATAACCTGAATTTTGGATAAGGGGATGTCTTAAAAGGGTCAGTTTCCGTCATTGCGAGGGTGTAGCCAGAAGCAGTCCATTGATTAACAGTACTCTGGATTGCTTCGCTTCGCTCGCAATGGCGATGTGATGACTTTTTAGACACCCTCATCATGTCCCCGGCCCCTACAGCTTTCATTGTCGCTGGTATCCGGACTGCTGAGCAGTTACTGGCTGGCGGTTACGCCGAACGGACGGGGCGGCCGGCTAAATTTTCAGCATAAGCTGCGGTAAAAGGAACCTTATCCCGCCGTATAAAGACTCTTTAAAAGCTTTATTTCTTCGGCATAACCGGGGAGTTCGTTCGGGGTTTCCAGGTAAAACGGCAGATGCTTCAGTTTGGGATGGTTGATCACACGGGTTACTGTTTCGATCCCCAGCGAACCGTTCCCGATGGTTTCGTGACGGTCTTTGTGGCTTTCGAACGGATTCTTGCTATCGTTCAGATGAATGGCTTTCAAACGTTCCAGTCCGATTACACGGTCAAACTCATCAATCACTCCGTCCAGATTATTCACAATATCGTATCCGGCGTCATAGATATGGCACGTATCCATGCAGACGCCCATTTTTTCAGAGATCCGGACGCCGTCCAGTATCGTACGCAATTCTTCAAACGAGCGGCCGATCTCACTCCCTTTACCTGCCATTGTTTCGAGCAGCACCGTTGTCGTCTGTTCCGCCCTGAGAGCCTCATTCAATGCATCGATGATGAAACGGATGCCCACATCAACACCCTGTTTCACATGACTTCCGGGATGAAAATTATAGCAGCTGTCCGGAAAATATTCCATACGCTGCAGATCATCCACCATCATGTCAAGCGCAAATTTCCGGATATGGGCGTCTGCGGCACATATATTCATGGTATAGGGTGCATGTGCAAGAAAAGAACCCAGGTCGTGCGCTTTCGCCAGTTGCAGGAATTTTTCAATATCCTTTTCATCGATCGCCTTGGCGCTTCCGCCACGCGGATTCCGCGTAAAAAACTGAAACGTATTGGCGCCTATGGCCAAAGCATCTTTACCCATCGCTTCATATCCCCCGGATACTGACAAGTGACATCCTATTCGAAACATATTTTTACTGATTACTGACCGTTACAACTCCACCGGATTAATCTCCGGGGTTTCCTTTTCATCCGAAATACTGACAATCTCATTTACCACATACCGCGAATATCCGCGCCACGGTATCGCTCCGAAATATTCGGTATAACGCAGTTCGACGGTTTTACCTCCGGCATGCATCAGTTTTTCCGCGATCTCTTTTTTCGCTACGGAAAAAACAAATTCGTTAGACTCCACCCCGCCGGACGCTGAAGACGTCACTCCCGACTGGATCAGTTTTCCCTCATAGGTTTTAAAGATCAATCCTTTATATACTACATAATTCAATTTACCGGACTTCACCCCTTCGGCAAAAGGGAAATAATAACGTATGCCTCCCCAGACAATAAATCCCAGCATCACCGCAAGGAAAACCGTATTTCCTATCCTGTGCCAGCGACGTCCCTTCTGACGTACCACATCCGTCTGTTCCAGTAACGATTCCATCTTACCTGATACCCAGTTTGTTTTTTACGGATGCCGGAACAGCCTCCCTGTGAACAACGATACTCATCGTTTTATAAGCGACAAATGCCTCCGATACATACCATATTCCATTATATTTACCGGCATTGCCCCAGGAATTTTTTACCATATAATATTTCTTGCCACTCCGGTCTTCGGCAATACCGTAAATCAGCATACCGTGATCATCCGTCGTTTCGTAATTATCATACGCTTCCTGACGCATCTCCTGGGTTATTTCCATTTCTTTACACGGTTTCCTTATCAGTTCCCTGATTTTCGCATCTTTTTCCATTGGAGAAAGCCCTGTCCAGCGAACTTGATCGGAACCCGCCGTTTCCATATATTCAACATCCGGCACGACGGCAACACCGTCACGTGTAAAGCCCTTTTCACTGACATCCGATGCCCAGGCGACTGTATAACCCGCATGAATCGCATGGTCAAAAATCTGCATCAATTCGTCCAGCGGCAGATTATACGAACGCGCCCAGCGCCAGTTATCCTGTATCTCAAGGGCAAATTCCGAATAAAACGGCTCGTGCGTGTAGGATGTGAAGGAGATGTAATCATCCATATTCAGGCCTAATGACCGGCCGAAACTTTCGGGCGTATATTCCTTTCCCTTATAGGTGAACTTTTCAGGTATTTCACCCAGGTAAGATTCGATGATCGCCTTGTGGGCATCTTTCCATACCGGAGAAAGTTTTTTATTCGGATTTTCAACGATCTTTTTCAAATATGCAAGCGAAGACTGCTCCATCTCTCCATGAATATGCAGGGTATCTCCGTAGTTAAGTCCGCGGTACAACTCTCCCGGCACAGCCCCGTAATGTTTAAATACATACAGGACATCGTCAAAAGCCCCTCCCTGCGCATAATTCAGGAACCCGTGAAGGCGGACATACTTTTCGGCCTTATCCGTATACGATTTGTTTACAATAAACATCTCCGACAAATCATATTCCCCTTTCCCCGTACGCAAAAGTTCCGCCTCAATCAGACCCACTCCGGAGAAAGACCAGCAGGTGCCCGAACGGCTCTGATTTTTCACCGGTGTAATTTTCAATTCCTTAATGACGGAAAAGTCATAACCGTCACTGCTGCTATCCTGCGCTTTTACCGTAATCAAACCACAGAACAGCAAGATCCCGGCAATCCATTTTTTCTTCATATCATATTCTTTAAAAATTATTGCTACCGGTCGCAAAGATAAAACGATAAAAGGAGATTCCCACAGAAATATCAAAAAAATTACATATTCTCTATACGCAGGCAAATATGAAACAGAAAAAATGAAAAACCAAATTCATAACTCATCTTACGCACCGGTCAGAGTCCCTGCGGGACACTCGAAGTATAACTTCCTCCAAAAAAAACGGATTTATTTTGTAAATACATGCCGCTTACTTTATATTTGCAGGAATTTTAATTTTTATACACAGACAGACAATGAAAATAGCTATTATCGGTGCAGGAAATATGGGCGGTGCAATCGCACGCGGGTTATGTAACAGTCGCAGAATGAATGCTTCTGATATTTACTGTTCGGACCGTTCGGAAGAAATGTTAGCCAAACTGACAGATGCAAATAAAGACATACATGTATCTACGGATAATAAAGAAGTTGCAGCGCATGCCGATATTATACTGGCTGCCGTTAAACCCTGGTTTCTTGAAACCGTGATAAAAGAAATAAAACCTTTCATGGACTACAAAAGACAGGTATTTGTTTCCATTGCCGCAGGAATAGACTTCCGTACACTTTGCGAATACCTGAAAAAGGAAGAAGAAATACCCGCCATGTTCAGAGTGATACCGAATACGGCCATAGAGGTAAAAGAAAGCGTTAATCTCGTTTCCTCCTGTAATGCTACGGAAAAACAGACGGATACAGTGAAAGAGCTGTTTGACGAATTGGGACTGACCCTCGTTGTCGAAGAACGGCTGATAAATGCAGGCATGGCGCTTGCTTCGTGCGGTATCGCCTATGCTTTCAGGTACATCAGGGCCGCTATTGAAGGCGCTGTAGAACTCGGACTGTATCCGGAACAGGCAAAAATCATAGAACTGCAAACGCTGAAAGGCGCCGTTGCCCTGCTTGAAAAAAATCGGAGTCATCCCGAGGCGGAAATAGATAAGGTAACAACACCCGGCGGCATTACAATTAAAGGGCTGAATGCAATGGAAGAAGCCGGTTTCACAAACGCCGTGATCAAAGGACTGAAAGCATCCGTACCACGTTAATAAAGCCTAAAAAGAAAACAGGAGATTAAACTTTAAATCCGGCCTTCTGTCTATTTCCGTAAAAATACAAATTTTTATGGCAAATAGAACATGGTTGGTTTTAGTAGGTATTAGCTTTTTTACCTTATTCTCACTGCCTGTGAAGGCGCAACAAAACAAAAAGATTGAAATAAAAGGTTCCATCGTTGAGAAAAACACACAGGAAGCAATCGAAGCAGCTACAGTGCGGTTATTATCCGGCAGCGACAGCACGATGAAAAACGGTGTTGCAAGCGGGAAGAACGGACAGTTCTCGCTGAAAAACATTGCTCCGGGCGCTTATTTACTTCATATTTCCTACATCGGATATCAGCCGGTGTACCGGGCATTACAGATAACCGGTGTATCCGCAACGGTAAATACCGGCAAAATAGAAATGGAAGAAAACAGCGTCCTGTTAGATGAGGCCGTCGTCACAGCCAAAGCGGTCGAAGTAACCGTCAGGGAAGATACGGTCGAATATAATGCGGATTCCTACAAAGTGACGGAGGGATCCATGCTGGAAGACCTGCTGAAAAAAATGCCGGGTGTTGAAGTCGGAAGCGACGGTACGGTAACCGTCAACGGGAAACAGATCAAAAAGATCCTGGTAGACGAAAAGGAGTTCTTTTCCGACGACCCGAAAGTAGCCGCCAAAAATTTACCGGCTAAAATGGTTGATAAAGTCCAGACGTATGACAGAAGAAGCGATATGTCCATGATGACCGGCTTCGATGACGGGGATGAAGAGGCGGTCATCAACCTGACCATCAAACCGGGAATGAAACAGGGATGGTTCGGCAATTCGATGCTCGGTTACGGAAACAAAGACCGCTATGAAGGAAACCTGATGGTGAACCGGTTTATAAATAACGATCAGTTTTCGGTCATTGGCGGCCTGAACAATACAAACAACATGGGCTTCTCCGACTTTGCCTCATCCATGTTCAGCGGCATGGGAGGAGGCGGCCGACGCGGCATGGGAGGCCCGGGAGCCGGGAACGGGATCACTCAGTCCGGAAATATCGGGACTAATTTCAGCAAGGAATTTAGCCCGAAGCTTACAATCGGGGGAAACATCCGGTATTCTCACTCCGATAATGACGCGGAAAGTTATAACGAGGTAGAAAACATACGGCCCAACGGAAATTCATACGACTTCGTCAATTCCAAATCGAATACCCTGAATGACAACATGGGGGTCAATCTCCGTATGACATGGAAACCCGATACACTTACACAAATCATTTTCAGTCCGGATCTCTCTTACAGCAAAACAAAGCAGAACGAAACAGGCGACTCCTACACCTTAAACAAAGACCTGGATTCGGTCAGCGCCATCACTTCCGATTCTCATTCAACAGGAAACGGATATAACGTATCCGGACGCCTGGAGGCAAGCCGCAAGCTCAACTCCGAAGGACGCGTATTAAGCGTCTCCCTCTCGGGAGGAAACGGAGATACCCGAAGTGACAGCTATAACTACTCCCACACAAACTATTTTTTATCCGGAGATCCGGACGAACTGATCAATCAACAGATCGATTATAAAAATCCGAGTTATAATTACCGGGGATTTCTTTCATGGGTCGAACCCATCGGACGGAATAATTTCATCCAGTTATCGTACAGCTACAGCGGCAATAAGCGGAAAGCGCTGAAAAACGCCTTTTCACCGGATGAATCCGGCCACTATAACGTACTCGACTCCGCCTACAGTCAAAGTTCACGAAACGAATCTGCGGATCAGCGTGCAAGCATTGCGTTCAAATCCCAGCGGGAAAAATACAATTATACGGTTGGCTTCAATGTCGATCCGTCCTATTCAAAAACAGAGACTTTTGTCGGCGATGTAACGGTGTATTCCTTAAGCCGCAATGTGGTAAACTATTCCCCGACCGTACAGTTCAATTACCGCCCGACCCGCGAAAAAAACCTCCGCATCGACTACGACGGAAGAACAAGCCAACCCTCCATGAGGCAGCTACAGCCCATCGAAGACATCTCCAATCCGCAGAATACAATCAAGGGGAATCCCGAACTCAAACCCATCTATACAAACAACCTGCGGATCCGTTTCCAGAATTTCGTACGCGAAAAGCAGGCGGCATTCCTGATTTTTGCAAACGCCGGCTATGTTATAAACGATGTGGTAGAAGATGTAACGAACAATCCGGCTACCGAAAAGAGGTATACGACATACCGGAACACCAACGGCAACTACAATGCCAACGCGCGTGTCATCCTCAACACCCCCCTGCGTAACAGGAAATTTTCAATAAACAACATGTTCTTTACCTCCTATGGAAATACGAACAGCTTCATTGATCACGAGAAAAATACAAACAGGAATTTTAATCTCCAGGAGAACTTCACCGTCAATTTCCGTTCCGATTATGCGGACTTCGGACTAAGCGGAAACTTCGCCCACGGACGTTCAAAAAATTCGATCGAAGGGCAAAGCACCATTACATACCGATACGGAGAGGGAGCAAATATGACGCTCTACCTTCCTTACGAGTTCAAAATTGAAAGCGATATCGCCTACTCCACAAACTCCGGATATTCCGATGGATTCGAACTGAACGAATGGCTATGGAATGCCTCTCTTGCGAAAAGCTTTTTCAAAGGCAATGCGGCGACACTCCGTTTGAAGATCTACGATATACTGCAACAGCGCAGTAACATCTCCTATTCCGTATCGTCAAACAAGACGAGTTATTCGGAATTTAATACGCTAAACAGTTATTTTATCGTTCATTTCATCTATAAATTCAGCATCTTTAAAGGCGGAGCAAGCATGTCGGACATGCGTGGCCCCGGAAGAGGCCCCGGTGAAGGACCAGGAAGAGGCCCCGGCGGCGAAGGACCCGGAGGACCTCCCTCCATGTAATAAGACCGTGTACAATCTGGAATTATTTCTTTGATAGCGTATTTTTTGTTTTTCGTCAATTTGGCAGCGGCGTGTTGCCATTCCGCGACCCGGTGCGTGATTAAGATACGGATAGCAGGTCTTTTCCGATGCGGTGTAATGCGGAGATAATTTTGTCGCACTGCTCTTTGCGCGGTTTTTTCAATCCCGTACTGTAATGGGTCAGTTGCGTTGGATTAATCCCTGCCGCTTTAGCCAGCGCCGTTTTCGTAACGGTTCCCTCAATATGTTTCAGGAGAGCCTTCATATCGAACTGATATACCAGCTCATATTCGCCCTGCAGAATTTCCGGAACCGGCCGGTTACATTTACCCAGTGCAACTGCGTAACCTTCCAGCGCCGATTTGGCATCGGCTCTTGCGGCTTCTACCGTTTCCCCGAAGCCGAATACACTGGGTAATTCTTCGAATGATACGCCGTAACCGTCTTTCCCCATTTCCAGTATTACATGAATCTGTTTCATAATTTCCTGCTGTTTTTAATGGAGGCTTATTTACCCTCCCTGATTATTTTTAGAATCTTACTGCACGTTCCTGTCGGAACTTCTTTCGCGCCATGATACGGAACGCTGAAAACCACTCCGTTATACTTAGTACTTGTGGCTGGATGCATCCTGATACAAAAATCTGGCGCCTGATTGCCGTACTTTTTTATCCAATTCACTCGACTTCATGTCTTGCATTACTTGTTTGACACGGCAAAGGTAAATAATTATTTACCATTACGAAAATAAAAAGCATGTAATATTCAACAGGCTCAGGTATGATTCATTTCTATCAGTTCGTCTATCAGGTCGCGGTTGTTTGACAGGCAGGGGACTTTATGCTGTCCTCCCAGTTTGCCGTGTTTTTTCAGCCAGTCAAAAAACAGGTTTTCACGGGCCGGGATTATTTCGGGCTTCCGGAGTGAGATTTCCTTGTATCTTTTGGCTTCGTAGTCGGAATTTAGCTGTTTCAGCGCGTTGTCCAGTACGGTTGCAAAGCCGTCCAGGGATGCGGGTTGTTTTTCAAATTCAATGAGCCATTGATGCCGGCCTTTCCCTTTATCGGAGTCTAAGAGGAATAAGGGCGCCGCAGTATAGGCCCGTACGGTTGCTCCGGTTTCGGTGCATGCTTTTTGTATTCCTTTTTCCGAATTGTCGACCATGAGTTCTTCGCCGAACGCATTTATGAAATGTTTGGTTCGTCCCGTGATTACAAATTTGTAGGGGGCCAGGGAGGTAAAACGCACGGTATCACCAATGCAGTAACGCCACAGTCCCCCGGCTGTCGTTATGATCATGGCATAATTTACATCCGCCTTTACTTCCTCGAGCGGTATAATTTCCGGATGGCCGGCGCCTGCCTGTTCATCCATCGGGATAAATTCATAAAATATACCGTAGTCAAGCATCAGCAGCAGGCTTTTGTCGGAGGGATCGTCCTGTATGCCGAAAAAGCCTTCGGAGGCGTTATATGTTTCCATGTAATGCATTTTAGCCGATGGGATTAGTTTTTCATACTGGCGCCTGTAAGGTTCAAATCCTACGCCTCCGTGAAAAAATACTTCAAGGTTCGGCCATACTTCGGGGAGCGTTTCTTTTCCCGTTTTTTCCAGGATGGCTTTGATGAGCACAAGTATCCAGGACGGTATTCCCGAAAGGCTGGCCACATCTTTGTTCCATGTATTTTCTACAATTGCTTTTGTTTTGGTTTCCCATTCATCCATCAGGATAATCTCCCTGTGCGGTACGCGGATGAGATTTACGAGCGGATTCAGGTTTTGTAGCAGGACGGCAGACAGGTCTCCGCAATGTGCTTTTCCATTGAGCGCCGAGGGGCTGTGGCTTCCTCCCAGGATCAGTCCTTTCTTTGAGAAGAAGCGTGTTTCGGGATGGTTGTGCATATACAGGGCGACCGTATCAAATCCTCCTTTGTAGTGGCATTTCCTCAACAGTTCACAGGTGACGGGGATGTATTTGCTGCGGTCGTTTGTTGTGCCGCTGCTTTTTGCATACCATTTCACGACCGACGGCCAGAGGATGTTTTTTTCGCCGTTGATCATCCTTTCTATGAATGGTTGCAAATCTTCGTAGGCAGATACGGGGACGCGTTTGCAGAAGGCAGGGTAGCCGGACAGTTCCCGGAAGCCGTATTTTTTGCCCCACAGCGTATGCCCGGCTGTCTGTAAAAGCTGTGTTAACTGTTTATGCTGAATATCAGCAGGCTGTTTGCCGAACGACTCAATCTGCCGTTGCCTGGCTGAAAATAGGGGGGAAATTATTTTTGTTAAAATGTCCATACTAAGAAGTGAATAAGGGGATAAGATCTCCCGAAAACGCTGCAAATGTAGGGATTATTTTTATTTTCAGGTAATATTTGGCCGGTTATTATTGCCGGCTTCCGGATGCGCTTCCTGTTTTTGCGTTTTTTTAACCTGTGTTTGTCCCTGAAAATCTTCTCTTTTCCGGGTGGTGCGCGGTATAATGATTATCTTTGCCTCTTTGGAATAAACATAATTTTTTGCTTATGAAGATCGGAATCCTTTCTTCGGGCGGTGACTGCCCGGGAATAAATGCAACGATTCGCGGTGTGGGAAAATCGGCTATCCTGCATTACGGTATGGAGGTGATCGGTATTCACAACGGGTTTACCGGGTTACTGAACAGGGATATTGAAGTTTTCGACGAACGTAAACTTTCCGGAATCCTGAATCTGGGGGGTACTGTTCTCGGCACGTCACGTGAGAAGCCCTTTAAGAAGATGCTTGATTCGGGAGATCAGGGCAAGCCCCTGGTCATTTGCCGGAATTACAGGGAGCTGGGGCTGGACTGTCTTGTCTGTATCGGCGGGAACGGGACGCAGAATACCGCCGGTAAACTGGCACAGCTGGGTCTTAATATTATCGGCGTGCCCAAGACGATTGATAATGACGTGTACGGGACGGATATTTCCTTCGGTTTCGATACGGCTGTGAATATTGCGACGGAAGCGATAGACCGCCTGCATTCGACGGCAAGTTCCCATAAGCGGGTCATGGTTGTTGAGGTGATGGGGCACCATGCCGGGTGGATTGCCCTGTATGCCGGAATGGCAGGAGGGGCCGATGTTATCCTGATTCCGGAGCTTGGCTTTGATATAGACCGGGTAAATGAAAAAATAATGGAGCGCTCCCGTTCGGGAAAGCCTTACTCGATCGTTGTCATTGCCGAGGGGTTGAAAAAGGCAAAAGGCCGTCCGTCGGATTATATATCTCATGCGATTGGGAAAGCAACGGATCTGGAGGTGCGGACGACGGTACTGGGATATATCCAGCGCGGGGGAAACCCGTCTCCTTTCGACCGTAACCTTGCGACGCGCCTGGGCGGTCATGCAACCGAACTTGTTGCCGGAAAGGCTTTTGGACGGATGGTCTGTATGAAAGGGAACGAGGTCGATTCCGTACCCCTTTCCGAGGTGGCCGACAGGACAAGGCTAGTGCCTGTTGACCACGATCTTATAAAGCAGGGCACCCGGATGGGCATTTCATTCGGAACAGGATGACGGGGTACATTCTCGTGGCAGGATTTCTCTTATCGGGGCGTATGGACGGAAAAACCTTGTACGTGGCAGGTTTTATCTCGCATGTGACAGGTTCTGTTCCGTACGTGACGGGTTCTGTCCCGTGCGTGACGGGGTTTCATCTTGTGCGTGATTTTTTTTATCTCATACGTGATTTCGCTGCAAATGCGTCCTGTTGATGTTTCAGTTTTTCGATTAATCGCTGCACATCCCTGTCTTCGTGTATTTTCCGGATCATGTTTTGCGCTGCGAGTTGCTGGGATTCTTTTTTGGTGCTTCCGGTACCGGTGCCGAGCGGCGTTCCTTCCAGGGATACGCTTGTCCGGAAGACAGGATGTCCTTTCCCGTCCGTAGACGTTTCAATGAGGTTAAATTCGATGTGAAGCTTTGTTTTCTGTCCCCATTCAATCAGGCGGGATTTAAAATTAACCTCATGGCTTGCCAGTTTGTCTAAGGGAACATGTTTTTGAATGATCCGTTCTTCTACGAATCTGCAACAGCGCCTGTATCCCCGGTCCAGGTAAATAGCCCCGATTAAGGCTTCAAGCGTGTTGCCGTACATATATTTATGGTGGGCTGTTGCGTACGGCATGGAGGTGACTTTTTTGTCAATGCCCAGGTCTAAGGCGATCCGGTTAAGGCTGTCCCTTTGTACGATTTTAGACCGGGTATTTGTCAGGAATCCTTCTTTTTTGTTTGGGAAATGTTTGTAGACAATATCGGCAATGATCGCATCCAGTACGGCATCTCCTAAAAATTCGAGGCGTTCGTTGTTCGCACGTCTGCCATCCTGCGTCACGGCAACGGAGCAGTGGATGAATGCCTGTTCATACAGCTCAAGGTCGTTGGGATAAAAGCCCAGCATGTTGTACCAGGACAGGTAAGGCTCTTTGTTTTTCAATTTAAAGAGCCTTATCCATTTATGTACAGGTTTGAATATCACGTCAGTTCCGGAATTTTTTTACAATAACACCGGCATTGTGGCCGCCAAACCCGAAGGTGTTGGAAAGTGCGGCATGAACGGGTCTCTTTTGGGCTTTGTTGAACGTAAAGTTCAGGTTATAATCAATTTCCGGGTCATCATCCCCTTCCGCATGGTTAATGGTTGGCGGTACAATGTCGTTCTGTACGGACAGGACACAGGCCATTATTTCCATGGCTCCTGCTGCGCCCAGCATGTGCCCTGTCATTGACTTTGTAGAGCTGATGTTCAGGTTAAATGCGTGATCGCCGAAAACTTCCCGGATGGCTTTCGCTTCCGAGAGGTCACCGACGGGCGTTGATGTCCCGTGCACATTGATGTAATCAATGCTTTCGGGTTTCAATTCCGCATCTTCAAGCGCATTGCGCATCACCAGTATGGCTCCCAGTCCTTCGGGATGTGAGGCTGTCAGGTGATAGGCGTCTGCCGACATGCCGAAACCCGCTACTTCCGCATAGATTTTTGCCCCGCGTGCAAGGGCATGTTCCAGTTCTTCGAGCACGAGGCATACTCCGCCTTCACCCATCACAAAGCCGTCACGGCTGTAACTGAACGGGCGGGAGGCCGTTTGCGGCGAATCATTACGCGTTGACAGGGCATTCATCGCGTTAAATCCTCCAACTCCCACGATTGCGACAGGAGCTTCGGCGCCGCCCGTGACAATTGCATTTGCTTTTCCGAGGCGGATGTAATTGAATGCGTCGCCAACTGCATTGGTGGAAGAGGCACAGGCCGAAACGGTTGCAAAATTGGGGCCACGGAACCCGTACCGCATGGAGATAAGTCCGGCAGAAATATCTGCGATGATTTTGGGTATAAAGAACGGATTGAACCGTGGGCCGCGTTCCGCATTATATTCCTTTACTTCCTCCTGGAAAGAAAAGATCCCTCCGATACCGGAAGAAAAGATCACCCCGATACGGTCTTTGTTTTCCTTTTCCAAATCCAGTTTTGAATCTGCGATCGCTTTTTTTGCCGAAGCGATGGCATATTGCGCATATAAATCACATTTGCGGGCTTCTTTCCTGTCCGGAAAACAGTCTAAAGGGTCGAAATTCTTTACCTCGCAGGCAAACCGTGTTTTAAACTTTGATGCATCAAAGCGAGTAATAGGCCCTGCACCGCTTACTCCGTTAATCAATGCCTGCCACGTTTCCGTAACAGTATTGCCTAAGGGTGTAATAGCGCCGAGACCTGTTACTACAACTCTTTTTAATTCCATACAAATAAGGATTAAATTACTTCGCGTTAGCTTCAATATAAGCAATAGCGTCTCCTACTGTAGAAATTTTTTCGGCCTGGTCATCCGGAATGGAAAGGCCGAATTCTTTTTCAAATTCCATGATCAACTCAACTGTGTCCAGAGAGTCGGCTCCCAGGTCATTGGTGAAGCTAGCTTCATTCGTAACTTCAGATTCTTCCACACTTAATTTGTCAACAATAATCGCTTTAACGCGAGATGCTACATCAGACATAATTTTTAAAATTAAAATTAAATTAATACTAAAAGTTCTTGTTTTTTTTTTTGCGCTGCAAAGAAACATATATTTTTGCACATAGAATAAATAATCAATGCAAAAAATGTCGAATATTGCACATAATTTTAATATGTGCGCATAAAAGTAAAAGTTCATGTTATGAGAAATATTGCAATACTTGCTTCAGGGTCAGGCACAAATGCCGAGAATATAAGCAACTGTTTGAATAATGGCACGGATATCAAAGTGGCTGTTATTTTGTCTAACAAGCCTGACGCCGGCGTTCATCTGAGGGCGAAAGGGTTCGGTATTCCTTCGTTTACTTTCACCGGTGCGGAATTTCGGGAAGGTTCCCCCATTTTGCGGAAGCTGGCTGAATATGAGGTGGATTTTATTGTCCTGGCAGGATTCCTGCTGAAGATTTCCGGTGATATTATCCGGGCATATCCGGATAAAATTATAAATATACATCCTTCGCTGTTGCCCGCGTTCGGGGGAAAAGGCATGTACGGCGACTATGTTCATCAGGCAGTTGTGGCGGCAAAAGCAGTGCAGACGGGTATCACCGTCCATTACGTAAATGACCGGTATGATGAAGGCGCCATCATTTTCCAAAAGAGCTGTCCGGTTTTTCCCTCCGATACGGCGGACGATGTGGCTGCAAGAGTGCACGAACTGGAATATAAGTATTATCCCGCAGTGATCAAAGAATTACTTGGAAAGGAGTGCCGTTCAAAAACAGGATGACGTCCGGTGCCTTGCGGCGTTTGTTGCCGTTGTTGTTGTAGAGACGCGATGCATCGCGTCTCTACCGCGCTTCCGGTCTATCTGAACTGTTAACTACCACTGCGATTGCCAGTATTCCTGTTCCAGACTGTAAATATCCTTTACGTCCGAAGGTTTTGCGCCGGGCGGGAGTATGCCGTATTTCTGCATTTCGCGAACATATTCGGGACGCGGGACAAATCCGGGCATGTCGAAACGTCCGATTTGCTCAAGATGCTGTTTTGTCCGTTCGATACCTTTTAATATCTGCAGGTAGCGCGGATCGTTCCTGTCCCTGAACACCGCCTTGCCGCACGATTCGTATCCTCCTGCCGGTTTTGCCAGCGGAGCCAGCAGCAGCGTTGATTTTTCGGGATACGAGAGATTGTACAGCAGCTGCCGCGAGAATTTCCGGCGGACATCGTCCACGCGCAGGTTTTCCCAGGGCGCTCCCCCGATTTCGTGGGAGGGCGAGAGGGGCAGCTCCCTGTTGCCTGTGTGACATTCCGCACAGTTTCTTGCCAGCGTCTGTTCCATTGCCTTCACCTCGTCCCACTGCGTATCCTGCCGGTCGAGGCGGTTTTGTGCATATCCGCCGATCATTCCGCTGCCCAGCGCCGTATAGGTGCCGGGGTATGTGGCTCCGGTTTCGCACCAGAGCCTGACGATGGTCTGTTCGCGTTCGCCGGGTTTGGCGCCGTGATGCGAGCCGTCGAAGAAGCCGGGCAGACGGCTGCCGCCGCTGCCCAGCGAGCGGGGAGGATAGTTGCTTTTCGGCAGGTTCCGTCCGTCGGCAACCAGATTTTTGGCGGTGATTGTATAGTAGCTGATCGAGTACAGCGGCGTTCGGTCGCCGACCAGGGAAACGCCTCCGTTCCGTTCCTCCGGGCTGTGACACCTGACGCAGTGCGCATCCAGAACGGGCTGCACATCGCGGGGAAAGTCGATCACGTCGGGAATGCCGGTCGGATTCGCCAGCCGCTGCCCGAAGCCGTCGGTTCCCCGGAAATCGGCAATGGCGGTTACGGGACTTGGCGCCCGCCGTATGGCCGCGGGGTTACGCGCGATGCCGCTGCCGGGGGATTCCGTGCGCCGCTCGTGGCAACCGATGCAGGACGTCAGTTCGCCCGGCATGACCGACACGAACGACTGCATGCGTTTCACCGCACGGTCGTTTCCGTCAAGCGCAACGAAAAAGAAACTGCGCATGGCGGGCAGCTCGAAATGTGCCGAACCGTCGTCCTCGACGGGCACCGTTCCGAAAATGCGTTCCAGCGTAAACGAGCCTCCGTAAGTCAGCGGTTCCATTCCGCCCGTGAAATTGATGGGTTTGGGCAGGGTTTCCAGTATCAGGAGTTTTTTTATCTCGCCCCGTTTGACGTCCTGCATGTTTCGTCCGGCATAAACGTTCATCAGCATCAGGCGTCCCTTCGTATCATCCTGTTTGACGGTCGAGGCAATCCGTTTCTCCGGAGTTTGCCTGATCAGCGGTCGCGGCTCGTGCAGGAGCAGCTGCCTGTTTTTCCATTCTTCGGGCAGTTCAAACAGGATTTCCTCCTCTCCCCGTCCGTTCATCAGAATCATTTGGGCGCCTTTGGCGGCGAGGAATGCGTTTTCGGAAAACGCCCACGGGTCTCTGTAATTTGCCTGTTTTGATATGCTTACGGCAGCGTTTTCGTCGTCGGGACCCGGCTTCGGATCAATCAGTCCGATATGACCGGCATGTTCGTTCGCTCCGTGTCCGGGTGAAAACGATGCGACGACTTTCCGGCTGCCGGGGACGGGCTTGGCGTCGATAAACACGGTTCCGGGATGCATGTTTCCGTAAAAGACCGACTGCTGCGTGCCGTCGGGATTGACCGTCCAGAGATGGTGATAGTGCACCTGCGAACGGTCAACGTATTCCCAGCGGGTATATAGAATCCTGCCGTCGGGAAGCATCCAGGGAGTGTTGTCGTGCTCGACGTTTGCCGAGAGGGGACGGATGTTTTTCCCCTCGCTGTCGCAGCCGTACAGGATCGCTACCGGCGTGTTCCAGCACTGCACCCAGCGGTTCGCCCTGCTGGAGATGAAAACGATGCTGCCGTCGGGGGTGTATGCGGGTTCGATGTCGTCGCAGTCGCCGCCGGTAAGCTGCTTCAGACCCGAACCGTCCACATTGATTTCATAAAGATGATAGTGTTCTTCGCCCGCCGGACAGTATGTGAAAATGATTTTCCCGGCATCGTAATGCACCTGCGGGTCGCGTATCGATCCGGTGGAATCGCTCAGTATGACTTCCACTTTCCGCGAAACGAGGTCGTAGATGCAGAGTTTCCCCCCGACATTCGGAATCAGCCGGGAACGTCCTCCGGTAACGTATTTCATCGGGCTGCTGGAAAAATGACGGTAATCGACTGCCGGATTCCTGTCCATCCGGCAGATGTTCGTGTCCTGAATATTTGCAAGTGCACGATTGCTTCCGCCATAATAATTGTCGTCGGCATAATAGCCGAAATTTGCATACCAGTGATCGTCAAGCCCGCCCGGCCGCACTGCAAAAACAATTTTGTCAATGCCATGCATCGGCGATCCGGCCCGCCGAAAACCGGCAAGCAAACTTGTATCGGGCTGTTCGTCGGAGGATGCTCCGGATGAAAACCCGTCACGAAGGGCGTCCGTAACGCCGTTGAGGTGCAGGAACAGATACGGCTTGCCCGTGTTTTGCAAACATGCCGGCACGAGCAGTACCGTACATAAAGCTGCTGTAAAATATACCAGTCTGTGTTTCATATCAATCTCTTTTATTCAATTTCATATCATTAAAACGTTGCGTGATCACAGTGTTTTGATATACAGGATGAGCGCTTCGAGTTCTTCTTTGGTGAGGCGGGAGGTATTGCCGTGGCGACCGTCCGGGTTGAACCGGGTGAAGACTTCTTCGAGGGTGGCGGCCCTGCCGTCGTAGAGGTAAGGGGCGGTGCGCCAGACTTCGCGCAGCGAGGGGGTGTCGAAAGGGCGTCCGGAGTCGTTGCCGTCGCCCGTGCCGACGTCGTATTTCTGCCTGTCGGTGTAATACTGCCCGTTGTGGCATAAGGCGCAGCCCGTCTGCTCAAACAGTTTCCTGCCGGATTTGAGGGCTTTTTCCGGCGCTTCCGCGAGGTACGGGCTTTCCTGTACACGCATCTTCTTCAGATATTCGTCCATATCGGCGGCTATTGATTCCGGCTGAACGGTTTGCAGGGTGTGAAGAATGCCTGCGCGGACGGCTTTCTCCGCCGATTCGCGGATGCCCGTGATCATACAGGGCGGCGTGACGTGCGAAAAGAGCAGGCTCTTCGTGTTTTTGGGGTTGCCGAGGCCGTCGTTCTGCTGGTCCCAGTTGAGGCCGTCGGCGCGACCGTCGGGATGGCAGGAGGCGCAGCTGTGCCATTGCTGGTAGCAGATGGATGCGTCGTTGAAAGCCAGTTCGCCGCGTCTGTAAGAATCGGGTTCCGGCTCGTTGCCGAGGATTATGCGGTTTTGCACGCCCTGATAGCTGACTGTTTCAATGAATGGCGAGAAACGGCTTGAGATCAATACTCCTTTACCGGTAAATGCCAGGTAGAGGGGAAGTCTGCCGTTCAGCGCGATCCGTTTTTTGAAAGGATAGGCGAATGACAGCGAGGCCATCATCTCCTCCCTGTTGCGGACACCGGCGTCTGTAACGGTTCCGCCGTATATGCCCGCTATCTTTTCGTGAAGCCCTTCCAGGTCGATGCCCATCAGTTCGTGGGCGCCTGCCACCGCTACGTACAGTTTGCCGTCATTGCCGATGCCGGCATCGGCGGGATTGGCGGCGCCGCGTTCCACATCATCAAGCAGAACGGTGGCGTACAGTTCTTTTGATTTCATATCTACGATACTCAGCGCGTTCGTATTGACCCATCCGCGGTCTATCTGGGTGATGGGCACATAGAAGCGCGAGAGGATATGCACGGCGTAAAGGTACCGGCCGTCTCCGGAGAAGGCTACTCCCGTCAGCGACTGCGAGCCTGCGGGGAGGGCGATGTTTTTAACCGGCTGTGCGGTATTGACGTCAATAAGGGTGATTTCGGAGGCGATATTCTCATCAATGGCGGCCTGTGCGGGCAGGAAGTTGCCTGCAGCCAGCGTTGCGCCGTCGGGACTGAGCGCCATATACCGCGGTTCCCGGACAGCGGGGACGGTTGCCGTTACCCTGCCGCTCTCAATATCAATGACGGAGATGTTGTCGGAGAAGCGGTTTGCGACGAAGAGCGTCCTGCCGTCTTTTGTCACCGCCAGACCGTCGGGGGTGTGCCCGACGCGGACGGTGCGCTTCGATTTCTTCCGGGGGAGGGCGATAAATTCTACCGTCCCCTTTGCCCCGCCTTCGGCGACATACAGCATCGTGCCGTCGTTCGACAGCAGTACGCCGTTCGGGTTTTGTTTGGTTTCGATCTGTTCTGCGGTCTGCCCCGTAGCGAGACCGGTGACGGCAATGGCATGTGCGGTGGTCAGGGCGGTATAAACCGTCTTCCCGTCACTGCTCACAGCCATCCGGCCGGGCGACAGGTAAGGCGACGCGTCGCGTTCTGCAGACAGCAGCACGATGGCTGCAAAAATCAGTATCAAGGGTATTTTCTTCATGGTGTCTGTTATTTTTCGGTTCTTCTTGCTTCATCAAAAGTAAATGCGGGGCGGAAATCGGGGTTGTCGCGGTAGCGTTCGTTTTTCCGTCCCCAGTAGGCCGGATAAAATTGACAGTTGACGTCGAGCCAGTTGGT
>JAISCL010000195.1 GCA_031265585.1 Tannerella sp.
CCCAGGTATTTAGTCGGGGCGCCTCTCATACACTCCTCGGCTATCAAAATACAGTAATGTACACAATGTGTATGAATGACGCTTAACCACTCTCATCTCCTTAAGTTGACGGCTATGCCTCAAAAGGGCTCTTACGGGAGAAGAACTTTTAGAAAGATTAATCCCCCGTATAGAAAAACTTTTTGATAAATGAAAGGATAAACTTATTAGCTTATAAGCCACGCTGTGGCTTATAAGCTAATAAGTGTTATCCCGAACTCAGGTTGTTAGTATTGTGTGAACGACTTGGAGACAAATTCCATTACCAGGGGGAGTTCCATGCGCCAGTAGGTCCATGTATGGCCGCCGTCTTTTACGCGGTATTCGTGGGGGATTTCGTTCTTTCTGAAGGCGATGTGTAGTTGGGCGTTGCCTTCATAGAGGAAATCGTCGTCGCCGCAACTGATATACCAGCGGACTTGTTTTATCTGTTTTAATTCGTCTTCCGAAGCGGCTTTTATCAGTTCTTCAACGCTATGGCGCTTGTACCAGGCGCTTATCTGCTGGTCGGTTATCGGGGCGTCTTTGGGGAGCCTGGTTTTTGCCTGTTCTATATTCCAACTGCCTGTTGAGGCGCTTAATGGAGCGGCGGCGGCAAACATATCGGGATGGTGCAGGGTGTAGAAGAGGGTTCCCCCGCCTCCCATAGAGAGCCCGGCAACAGCGCGGTAACGGCGTTCGGTGCGTACACGGTAGGTCTTTTCAATATGGGGGATTAGTTCTTTGAAGAAGAAATCTTCGTAATTGAAGTCGCCCCGGATATCGTTAAAGTAACCTCGGCGGCCGGTATCGGCGTCGGGCATCACTATTATCATGCGGGCTGCCCGTCCGTTGGCGATTGTTTGGTCGGCAATTTGCTGGACTTGTCCGAATTGTACCCATCCGGTCTGGTTGTCGCCGCTGCCGTGTAAGAGGTATAAGACGGGGTACGACTGGTCGCTTTGGCCGTATCCGTCGGGGAGGTAGATAGCAAACTTGCGGTCTGCTTTGAGGATTGTACTTTTTACGGTCAGTGTTTCAAACACCTGCCCTTGCTGGGCGAAGGATGTTGCTGTAATAGCTGTTGCTATCGTTACTAATGCAATTAGCCTTTTCATGTTTTCAATATTTATGGTTTGACATAGGTTCTTCATTGTGCCAACCGATTCTTTCCAGCGCCTCGAAGGCCATGCGGCTGTTGTGATAGGGGCATTTCCACATGTCTGCTTTGGGAAGGGTGGTGATGGGGAGGTTGTTTTCGTCTAAACGGTAGTACCATTCGCCGTATTCGAGGTCTACCAGGTTCTCTTTTATCCAGTTCCAGGTGGTGGCGGCGGCGGTGGCGTAGGAGGAGTTTCCGGTCAGTTGCCAGGCGTTGATGAAGGCGACTACGGCTTCGGCTTGCGGCCACCATTCGATTGTTTTGCCTGTCTCTCCGTTTGTCTTTTCGCACGACAGATAGCCTTGGGGGTTCCAGGCTTCGCGCATCCGGGTTTCCACCAGGTGTACGGACATATCTTTTGTTTTTTCTATCAAATCTTTATCGCCTGTCACTCCGGCGGCTTCGCAGAGTAACCATGAGGCTTCCATATCGTGGGCGCAGGCGTGTGTTTCGTCCGGCGTGTTCCATTCCATTGTGAAAAAGAGGGTGAGCAAGCCTTTTAGTTGCTCTTTTAGCTGCTTGTCGGGCCATACGCGGTAGAGGTTTGTGAAGGCTTCGAGCAGGTGGATGTGGGTGTTCATTGTTTTGGCGGCGGAGGCGTGTCCGGATAGCTGCCAGTTGCGGGTGAAAGAATCGATGTAGCCGCCGTTGACAGGGTCGTATGCCTGATTTTGCAGGATTGTGTAGAGGGCGATGGCTTGTTCGAGGCTTTCCTGATGGGCGGTTGCACGATAATGTTCGGAGAAGGCGTAGATGGCGAAGGCCTGGGCGTAGGTATATTTATTGGTGTCGGCGGGTTGGCCCGAGGCGGTCAGGCTCCAGTAGGCGCCTCCGTATTCGGGGTCAATAAAGTAGTCTATCAGGTATCTTTGTGCCCTGTCGGCTAATTGCTTATAGCTTTCTACCTCAAAAGTGTGGTAGGCAGACGAGAACGTCCAGAGGATACGGGCGTTGAGCGCCAGCGCTTTGTCGGCGTCGGCGTCGGGGGCGCCATCGTTCGCTATCGCGCCGTAGAAGCCACCGGAAGGGTCGGGTGAATATACTTCCCAAAAGGGAAGTATATTCGTTATCAGGTTACTTAATACTTCTTCACGCATCTGATGCAGCTTTTGCTCGCTTTCTTCACGCCGGGAGCAGGAGGCCGCGCTAAGGATGCACAAGAAGATTACTGCTATTAAAAGGTTTGACTTCATTTGACATCTCAGCCTTGTCCCGGTATCGGGAAGCGGCCTTCGACGTATTCCGGCACGGGGCCCATCTCATATTTTGTCGGACCGTAGCGCAGGTCGGACGCCATGATTTCGTCCCATGTAATTGTTTTACCCGAATAGGCCGATTCGCGTCCCATCACGGCGATCATTGACGAATATGCCAGATCTTCTCCCTGATTGATCGGTTTATTTAGCCGGATGGATTCAACCAGATGGACATGTTCCTGTTCGTAGGGGTTTTTAACGGGATTGTTTTCATAATCGGGTTTCCAGAGAAGGTTTCCGTCCCTGTCCACAATCCGGCTACCTCCCCAGTCGTCCAGGATTGCAACTCCCTTTGTGCCGTAGATTTTTTCGCTTGCATCATTGGTACAGCCGTCAATCTGGCGGCTGGTAGCCAGCATGGTCTTACTGTCCGCATAGATGTATTCCATACTGAAAAAGTCGTACATGTCGCCCGTCGAACGCCTTGCGCAGCCGCCGTAGCCTGCAGCCGACACCGGACGCTGTCCGAGAAACCATGTGACAATGTCGATATTGTGAATCACATAACCCAAAGGAATGTCGCCCATCAGCCAGTTGATATTGTACCAGTTGCGCAGGCAGTATTCCATATCGCTCCATTCCGGAAGTCGTTTCTTGAACCATGACGCTCCACCGTCCCAGCGTGCGGTGGCATGGGTAATGTCGCCGATCATGCCGTTGCGCACCTGCAGGTATGCTTCCCAATAGATGCGGTGGTGACGGCGCTGAACGCCTGCAACAATGGAAAGACCTTTCGACTTTGCCGTTTTTGAAGCGGCAATCAGGATGCGCACGCCTACCGGGTCTATGGCGCCCGGCTTTTCCACGAAAATATGTTTTCCGGCATCGACAGCCGCACGAAAATATTCGGGGAAGAAATGCGGCGGCGTACAGAGAAGGACAACGTCAATTTCGGGCATGTCGAGCACTTTGCGCCATGCGTCAAAGCCGGTGAAACAGTTTTTGTCGGGTATTTCGACACCGGCGTTTTCTTTCAACAGTTTCCGGCAGTTGTCCTGTTTTTCAGGAAATACGTCCGCCAGTGCCACGAGCGACAGGTTGGGGCCTGCTTGCAGAAACTGCATGGCGGCGCCCGTTCCCCTGTCGCCGTTACCAATGAGGGCGGCCTTGAGCGGTTTACCGTCGGGCGCTTTATCTACAAAAGAAAACATGCCGACGTCTTCCGGAGTTACCGGTTTCGTTTTTGTCTCGCCGATTCCCGCGCAGGACGTTAGCGAAGCGGATGATGCGATTCCCAGGGGTATGCCTGCCCCTGCCAGTACTGAATTTGTTAAAAAAGTTCTTCTTTTCATAGTTATATAAATTTAAAATGAGTTACTGTTTATAGTCCTGACGCAGGCTTGTTTTACCGGCTGTCGGGAAATCGTCGGGAACAGCCTGTTTCACTTTCCCCGTTGCCGCCCATTCGCAGCCCCGCAACAGCGTGATCTGGAATCCGGCGCACTGCATGGCGGTATTATTTTCCAGCGTATTGCCGTCCCACGAATGTCCGAGTGCCGTGTGAAAAATGCGCGCTTTTCCGTACTTCACCGTGAACAGCAGCGGTTCCTCGCGTCCAGAACCGCCGTATTTCTCTTTGTCGGAATAAGCCGAATACAGCACGTTGATCTTTCCGGGGCCTCTTAGCCGGTCGTACAGTTCGTCGCCTGCGTGTTTCCACTTTTCGGGCAAACCTTTCACAACGGGATGCTTCCGGTCGCGGGCATTCATCACAAACTCATGCTGCGCGCCATGCGAGCCGGCTGTACCGGGCGAAAAGTCTTCCATCCATTTTCCGTGTTCCAGATAGATCCACGGGCCGGATTTTTCATCGCGCCCGTTCCAACCACCCAGTCCGATGATTTGATTATACTCATTCCACTGTGGAAAAGGGGCGCAGGCGGCATGGTAAACGACGATTCCTCCGCCGTTTTCGGCGTATCCCACAAATCGGCGCCGTGTTTCCGCAGGCCATTCGTCGCCGTTGTAATCAAGCACAATCAGCCGGTATGACTTGAAATCAGGAAGAAAATCGCTCATATCGCCGCCTTCGGGAGGCGAAACGGCTACATCGACCGTAAACAGTCCCGAATTTTCGAGGATTCTTTTCAGTGCAACATGACTGACTTTCCAGTTATGATTATTCTGACCGGTCACAATCAGTGTTTTGATGGAACCGGCGCTTGCTCCCGACGAAAAACCGGGCAGGAGAAGAGTAAACAGCCAGCAGCAAATTATCGACTTTGTTTTTGACATATTATTTTTGTTTTTTACGTGATACAGGTACATATTATTGCTTTTCTATCCCAATAGAATGACGATTTTTCGAAACCGGACGTGCTTTCGAGCGCATGTCCGAATCTTGAAACCAATCCGAAGGATTAAATATGAATAACTTCCAATGAAGCGTAGTGATTGGGGGTTGTAGAGACGCGATGCATCGCGTCTCTACACCGGACAGCAAACTGTCCATCCTGCAACCGTCATTTTTACTGTTTCGGTATCCCTGTTTGTTCATTTTATAAATAGTTTACAGGATTGTCCTGTTTAATTTTCCAATCCGCTTTTAATACTGCTCTTTTTCATATCTCTTTTCATTAGTCATTTTTATTTTAATTGATAATCGATTGTTATCAGGTTATTGATGCCGTATCCTTCATCGTTTATGGTCCATTCCGTGTCGCTGTTGGCGCAGCGGATTGCATATTTCGGATTGTACATCAACGTTTCGGAGCCGTCCGGAATCCAGAGTCCCAACCGGTATGTTCCGGCAGGAAGCGTATCGGGAAGAACTGTTTGCGCGGTGATCTGATGTACAAGCGGGGTTTTATGAACGGTATCAAGAGGATTGTAAGGCTGCCAGTCGTTTACATTGGTGGCGGTCAGCGTTTTGTGACAGACTTTCCCTGTTGCATCGGTCAGCACAAGATAAACCGGATGTTCATTGTACAGGGTCGAAAATCCTCTGTTTATCAGTGACAGGTCTATTTGATTGGCGTTGCCACGCTTCCATACGGGATTTGTTTTGAGTTGCTGCAGTTCAATCCGGTAGCCCAGATGGTCGCGGATATAATCAAACTGTGTTCTTGCAGTCTTAGTCCCGTCTTTTTTACGGAAATAAGCGTCCGGGACGGGCATTTTGTTTTCTTTGAGAAAATCTTCGTCAATGGGCGTTTCCTGCCAGTAAATCATTGAAAATTTATCGTCAGCGCCGCCTTCCTTATAATTATGAGTAGCACTCAGCGAAGTGAAATGTTGCATAAAAAAGCGACGGGCAGCCTCATTGCCGTCAATTAGCCATGAGTCTTTATAATAAGCGATCCACCTGCCCCATGGCAATTCACCGTCCACAGGCAAGTAAGGGCTTTCGCGCACAATCTGATTATAATGGGGCGTTCCTTCCGACATCCTGCCGTCACTGCCATGCGGTTTGATGACAATCATGTCATCGTGAAAAGCTATTTTTTTGTAACGCGCCGTGTCGTCTTTCAGCAGATTCTTGAATGACGGAACGCGCACCTGCAAGAATCGTCCCTGCGGCGTAATGTCGCACACAGCTGAGAGGATACTGCATTTCGTCTCATCCGATTTTTCCAGTCCATGAAACGAACTGTGCCATTCGCCCCACGCTCCGATCAAACCGGCCTGCAAGACTGAAATTACATCTTTATTGGCCTCAAGAAAGGACTTCAACTGTTTAACATGCAACAGAATATCTTCCTTTGTGGGACCCGATTCGACACGTTCCTTCTTATCTGTTTCGTAAGCAAAACGCAGGACGGCTTTCATGCCCAGCGACCTCAGCTTGTCTAAGAAAACCTGCATTGCATCGAAATGCCGCTGTTCGAGAGGTTTGCCGGCGATATCGGTCAGATAGAAATAGGTCTGCACAAGCGTAATGCTGTCGGATTCATATTTTAGGACTTCCTGTTCGAGGCGGGTAGTGATTTCCGGAAAATTTTCTTCGGGATTCCATGTATTGTAATACGGGGCATCCACATTTAAAGCCACTTCAAGACGCAGACCACGTTCGGGATTGCGCAGTCCGCCTGCTTCACCGGTATTGATGCCGTGAAACGAAATTTGCCTTGTGTTATCCTTGACGATCTCCCTGTCCTGACCGGCATTGACCGTTGACTTGTTTTGTGCCGATACCGGCATATTGAGAGCCATTATACTTAATGTGGCTAAACTTAATAATTTCTTCATATTCTTATTTATTCTATATTCTATCTGCATACCTGCACAGCTTCTTTAGCCAGCTCGTCGGAGGCCGAATTTTGGCTTGCGACGAATTGCGGCGGTCTGGCATTGTCCAGTTTGGCCTTACAGTATCCGGTGATGAAGTTTTCGACGCTCAGGTCAATATCTTCGTCGTAGGGTTTGCCAACGCCGAGATGTTCGGGCCAGAGTTTCGACTGTTCCACGTCGGATAAGGCTTCGCTGTATTTGCCGGCCCTGATATTTTCGAAAGCGCATAACAGCCAGGCTTTTCGATATACCGTTCGTCCTTCGTAAGCGCCTTCGTTGGGCAGCACGTTCAGATTGGCAAGATAGCCGGTACATTCGCGATACTTTTTTTGCTGAAGCATTGCAGCGGCGTATTTCAGACCGATCAGGTCGTTGCCTGGAAATGCAGCGGCGTATTCTTTTGCCTTTCCGTACATAGCATCATACTGTTCTGTTTTCTGATAATAACGGATCAAAGCCAGTCCCGTCCGCCACGATTTTTCCAGCTCTTCGGCACGGAGCAAATCTTTCAGCCTTTCGTCGCCGGTGCGGAACTGCGCACGCGCCTGATAGAATACCGCATCGTCGGGAATATTGCCGCACTGTTCCAAAAGCGTCGAGGCTTTTTCGCCCTCGCCAAGAAAACCGTACAGAACAGCCAGATAATATTTGTTCACCCACTTGCCGGACTTTCCGACAGCCCATTCGAGAGCCGGAACAGTCTCGGTACGGAAGGGAAACACCATCCGCACAGGCAGTGATTCCGCTTTACGCAACAGGGAATCACAGCGATTGTCGCCCTGCCGCGACAACAGATATGCGCTGTGGTAGAGAGCCAGCGGATAATCAGTCGCCAAAGCGTACAGTTCCAGCGCTTCGCCGGTGCAGTTCAGGCTTTCGTACCATCCTGCCATCTCCATAAACGTCTCGTGAGGCAACTCGCAGCGGATGTATTTCAAAAACTCTTTTTTGTCGTTTTCCGCACCCGTAAGCAGATATTTTTCGAAACGGGCGAAATGATTCAGCGGCTCGCCGTGTTCGATGAGGGCGATGAGTTTACGGGCGTCGGCGGATTTGCCGGACTTGCGAAACGCTACCGTCTGCAACTGCCGGGCCTCGCCGACGTCTGTTATAGAGGCAAGGCTTTGTCCGGCGTATTGAAGCGCCTGATTCCATTGCTGTTTCTTTGCCGATTCTTTTGCCAGACAGATGTACGCCGCCGTACGCAATGCGGGCGACAATGCCGCTATTTTAAAACCGTCGATAGCGTCAATGGTCTTTCCAAGTCTGCTGTTTACCAGGCCGTACAGGAAATTTCCGTCGGGCTCGTACGCATTGACCGACAGGATGAGGCGGGCGCAGGAATCGGCTTTGTCATACCGTCCGCGCCAGCAATAGATGAATCCGAGGTCGCGAAGAGCGGGCAAAAAATACGGTTCGATTGACAGAGACTGTTTCAACAGCCTGACAGCCTCGTCGTAACGGTTTTCGTTCAACGCCAGCTGTCCCTGAAGATAAAGACCGTTGGCGGATTGATAGTTGAGGCCGGCGGGCGAAGTTACGGGACGGGCGAGATGATTGTCGGCAGGGTCTTCGGAGTAAACCAGCCGTTCGTCGCCCAGCACGATTTTCAGCGGGACGCCGGTCTTATTCAGAGCGATAGATATCTGCCATGTCTGCAAAACATCGAGCGACAGCCTTTCGTTGAAAATCCTGTTTCCGCCCGCATACACCCTCAATTCCTCGTCAATGCGCTGCGCGGGCGAAAAACTGACCGTAACGCTGTCGCCTTTTTTAATGACATTGAGCGCTCCCAGATCATTAGCCTTCACTATGCCGCCGGTTTCCTTCACCGGATACCAGTATTCCTTCCAGGCGTCGGTGGCGCAGGGAGCGAAGGCGTATTGCTTGAAAGGCGTGTATCCGCTTTCGGTAACAGCCTGATTGTAGAGCCGTCCCGACTGAAGCTCGACATATTGCCCGTCGGTATCGGTCAGCAAATCTTCCCAAATCATTCCCGAGCGCGACAGTCCCCACAGGAAGATTTTCATGCCGGGCTTGTCGTTGAACGGCGAATAATGCACCGAGCCGAAACGGTCGTTTTCGTAATATGCTCCATAGAAATCGTTGCAGTTTCCCAGAACGTGCATCGACTTGTCCCCTCCGAAAGTGTGCGATGCATATCGCGACAGGTTTCGCTGCTGTTCGTCGAGCGGCCAGGAGTGAACGTCGCCGCCATGACCGATGTAATACTGTCCGGGAAAGGTGAAGACCAAATCATCGGCAGCGCGATATCCGGCGTTCATCCAGTGATAGTATGGACGCGGGAAGGGCGTGGTGTTTCGCCAGGTGGTCGAGGTAGTGAAATATGCTTTGTCGGGTTGAAGGTTGATTTCGACCTGCCACCATGTGCGGGTAATCAGGTCGAAAGCCGCGACAAAGCAACTTGCGCTACCGTCGCCGTTTTGACGGGTGAAATAATCGACGGGCGAGGCCGTGGCAGGCGCATGTCCGATGATGCCGAAATTCAGTTCGATGCCGCCGGAAGTCCAGGGGCCCCGCATGGCGATGTTGCGGAATTTGACCGAATGGTTGAAGTAAATAAACTCCTTTCCGCTTCTTTTTTCCACTGCGCCCCAGATCTTCCCGCCGATAGCAGGAATAACGGTTACGCGTACATAATCGTTTTCCAGCACAAGGGTTTCCCAGGATTGCGGCTGTCCCTGATGTGTATATCCGTCGTACTTGAAATACGGATAGAAAACATTTTCCGGACGCGGCGTGACGTCGGGGTCGCTGTACGGATAAGTGGTCAGTTCGATAGTCTCCTCGCTAACGGTTGCTTTTTCCCCGCAGGAGGCAAGTAACAGAGCAATGATAATGATTGAACTATACTTCATAACGTTTGTTTTTATTTTATGAATAATCATCCTTAATAAAATACCGTTTCCATGTCGATGACAGGCCAGGGTTTGGCGTCCCGCCATGCGCCGCGCGTAAAATCGGGCACATCCACGGAGTTGCTCCGGTTTTCAAGGGAACGTTCGCTCAGTTCCGTGATACACGACCAACTTGCTGCGTCATATACGTCCTGATCCAGCGGCAGGCCGTTGCGCAGGCAGTAGATAAGCCGCCAGTCCATGATGTAGTCCATTCCGCCGTGGCCGCCGACCGCCTTTGCCTTCTCGCCGATATATTTCGACAGCGGGTGCTCGTACTGCGCCATGATGGCCTTGAACTCTTCGGGTTTCAGGAACTCGTGAGCATGGGGATCAAGGGCGATTTTCTCTTCCGGATATTTGACCGCAAAGCCTTTTGTGCCGCTGATTTTGTGGATGCGGTCGTAGGGGCGCGGGCTGGTCGTGTCGTGCACCACCAGCAGGGTATGGCCGTTGACGGTGCGGATCAGCGTATTGTTCATGTCGCCCAGTTTGTAAGTTGCCTTCGCTTCGGGCGAATCCTTGCCGAATGTATTTTCGGCGTAGAGCGTGAGGCCATACTGGTTGGTGGACATTGAGGTGAGGTAATCCATCCGGTCGCCGCGGTTGATGCCCATGATTTGAGCAACAGGTCCCAGGCCGTGCGTCGGGTACGGGTCGCCGGTGTGACGTTTGCTGTGTTCAAGCCGCCACATTTTGTAGTAGCCGTTTTTATCGTGTTTCAGGCCGCGCAGGTCGTGGATATAGGCTCCTTCGCCATGATAGATTTCGCCGAAAAGACCTTTGCGCGCCATGTTGAGCGTGGTCAGTTCGAAGAAGTCGTAACAGCAGTTTTCGAGCATCATGCAGTGGCGCTGCGTTTCTTCGGCGGTGTTGACTAATGCCCAACAGTCGTCCACCGTCAGGGCGGCGGGCACTTCCACGACGGCGTGTTTGCCGTGTTTCATGGCATACAGGGCGATGGGGACGTGCAGGTACCACGGCGTCGCATTATAAATCAGGTCGATGTCGTCGCGTTCGCATACTTTCTTCCAGTCTTCCTCGCCCTTATAAACGGCCGCTTCGGGGCGTCCGGCATTTTTCAGGATTCCCTGACTGCCGTTGATACGGTCTTCAAGCAGGTCGCACAGGGCGACAATCCGTGTACCATCAATCTGCGACATCCGTTCGACGGCGCCGCTTCCGCGTCCCAGTCCGATAACGGCGATTCGTACTTCGGACAGGGGTTTGCAACGCAATCCCATCACCGATTTTCCCTTGCGCGGACGTGTGTCGGCGGATGTTTTGTCCGATTCCGTCCCGCTTTTACAACTCTGCGCCATTCCGGCATAACTGCCCGTTACACCCAGCGCCAATCCCCCGTACAGGGTCTTCTTCAAAAAATCTCTACGATTACTTTTCATACTTGATAAATTAAATTTATTCTTTTCATTTGCAATTTTATTTTATTCTATTTCCAGCATCACCACCGATTTTGCCGGCAACGTAATATTCAGTTTCCCGCCGGATAATTTCGCATCCTTAAAATCTTTGACCGCAACCGTATTCGGATTTTCAAACGTGTTGTGATCATTGATTTTTGCGGAAGTCAGGATTTTACCCGACACTTTTTTTGCCGTAGCGCCCCGCAATTCGGTTTCGACCGTCTGCGCTTTGTTCGCGTCAATGTTTACCAGCGTGAGGTGGATTTTCCCCGCAGCGTCTTTGGATGCCGAAACATTGACGGCATCCATATTCCTGCCGTTCAGTTCGTACTTGCCGGACGTTAACGAAACGGGCAACAAAGTAGCGTCCTGATGTACCTTATACAAATAATATACCCAGTAAGTCGGCGTGAGCAGCATCTTTTCCCCGTCGGTCAGGATAACGGCCTGCAGAACATTGACGGTCTGGGCGATGTTTGTCATTTTCACGCGGTCGCAATGCGCGTTGAAGATGTTCAGGTTGACGGCGGCTAAAATGGCGTCGCGCAACGTATTCTGCTGGTAAAGGAAACCGGGATTGGTACCGGGTTCCACGTCCGTCCAGATCCCCCATTCGTCGACCATCAGTCCGACACGTTTCTGCAGGTCGTACCTGTCCATGACGGTCGAATGTTTAGTGAGTAACTCGTCCATAAACAGGGTATTCTGTATGGTAGCGAAATATTTCTCTTCGTCGAACTGCGTGGC
>JAISCL010000197.1 GCA_031265585.1 Tannerella sp.
GTATACTCCTGCCCGTCGTATGTTGCACAAAATATACTGTCTTTGTGCACGTCTAATCCTGATGTTTTCATGTTTTCATCTTTATTCTTTTTTAATTATTCTGCAAAAGTAAGCATTTCTCTATGATAATGGCGTGTATCTCATTTAATTTTTATCCGTCTGTGTGGAAATCAAAAATTTTCATGTACATTTGTGCCGAATTTTGTAATTATAAAAAGATACAAGTTATGAAACAGTTAGGATTGGATACACAGTCGTTCGAAAAATTGCGCAGCAGGCAATGTCTGTACGTGGATAAAACCGAAGTTATCCACAGGATGATTACAGGCGGAAGAATTTATTTCCTTTCACGTCCCCGTCGGTTCGGGAAATCTTTACTTGTAAGCACTCTTGAAGCCTTATTCATGGGGAAGAAAGACCTGTTCGAAGGTCTCTATATTTACGACAAATGGGACTGGTCTCAACAGTATCCGGTTATCAAAATCGACTGGACGGGAATAAACCATTCGACGCCGGAAAAAATGGAAGAAAGTCTGGTTCTATACCTGAAAAAGCTTGCCGAAAATTATCAGATTGTTTTGGAAGCGAAATCTGTAGTCGATTATTTTAGAGATTTGATAGAGGCGCTGCATAAAAAAACCGGCAGGGATGTAGTCATACTGATTGACGAATACGACAAGCCAATTACCGCTCATCTCGGCGATTCCTGTCTGGAAACGATTAAAACGAATGTGCATGATTTTTATCAGGTAATGAAAAGCTCGGATGAATATTTGCAGTTTGTTCTCCTTACCGGCGTATCGAAATTTTCGGGACTGTCGATTTTTTCTGCCCTGAACAATCCGCAGGATATTACTTTAGATAGAGAATATGCAGCGATATGCGGATATACACAGGAAGAACTGGAAAGCAATTTTACGGAATATATCGACCGCGCCGCCGAATATTTGGAAATGACAGGAGAATCTCTTCTGGAGCAAATCCGTTACTGGTATAACGGTTATACCTGGGACGGAAAAACGGCTATATACAATCCGTTTTCGACAATGAACTTTTTAAAAAAACAGGAGTTCGACAACTACTGGTTTAGCACCGGTACGCCTGCTTTCCTGATGAATATTATTCAGAGCCGCAACTGTGCGGACATAGCGCTGAACCCTGTTGTTGTTGATGGAAAGATATTTGCAGGATATGATCCGGCGAATATAGGCGAAGTAAGCCTGCTGTTTCAAACAGGTTATCTGACCATAAAAAAAATGGAACTGATCAACGGACGTGCACAATATACGCTCGGCGTTCCAAATTCGGAAGTCGACGAATCTTTATTGACATATCTGGTACAGGCTTACGGCAAATATCCCGACGACCGGCATATCGATGAATTGCGAAAAACAATGCAACAGAAAATAACCGACTGCGATGAAGCCGGTTTTGCACGCAGCCTCGAAACAATGATTGCCACTGTTCCCTCCGAACTCCACATTCCCTGCGAACACTATTATCATTCTTTAATGCTGATATGGATGCGACTGCTCGGTTTCAGGGTACGTGCCGAGGAATCGAATAACCTTGGACGTTCCGACGCCGTCTGGGAACAGCCCGGTCTCACCGTAGTCGCCGAAGTAAAATATCACGCCGAAAAGAAAATCGACACGCTGCTCGACGAGGTGCTGGAGCAGATATACGACCGCCGGTATTACAACAAATATACCGGAAAAGTCCTTCTTCTGGGCATTGCCTTTTCCGGAAAACAGCCCGGTTGCCGGATGGAAAAACTGAATATGTCATAAATTAACACCATGGAGATATGAAAAAGCAGATTATTACCTTATTATTTACCATTTGTCCTCTTTCCGTGCCGGCGCAGAGTCCACAGGTGCGGGATAACGGTACATTGAGCCAGCCGCAGGTAATTTCCGTAGGCGACCTGAACAAAGGGAGCGAAACGTTTTTCAGCGTTGATGACATCAAAAAAACTTTTTACACCTCGGTCGTTGAACCGGAAGAACCGTACATCCTGACCCCGTCGCCCGCCGCCGCGCCCCGCATCAATGGCGCTAAAATCACGGGCGCCTCGGTCGGCAAGCCATTTCTGTTTACCGTTGCCACGACCGGCGAACGCCCGATAAAGTTTACGGCAAAAGGATTGCCCAAAGGTCTGACGCTTGACGCTGAAAGAGGCATCATTACCGGCGCTGCCGTGAAGGAGGGAAAATATGCCGTTCCGCTGACGGCGACCAACAACAGGGGCGTCTGCCGCGATACGCTTGAGATCGTGATTGGCGGAGGACTTGCGCTTACTCCGCACATGGGCTGGAACAGCTGGTACTGTCACCAGACGATGATTACGCAGGACATCATGGAACGTAGCGCAAAAGTAATGTACGACAGCGGCCTGATTAACTTCGGCTATGTCTACGTTAATATTGACGACGGCTGGGAAGTGGTTGCAGACGCCAACTGGGTTAAACAGCACGGCAAAGGCGAGACTCTCGACGGCGCGGTACGCGATCCCGATGGCACAATCCTCACCAACAAAAATTTTCCCGACATGAAACGGATGACCGGCTATATCCACAGCCTGGGATTAAAAGCCGGACTTTATTCTTCACCCGGCGTTACCACCTGCGGCGGTTATGCAGGCTCGCTCGGACACGAGGCGCAGGATGTGAAAATGTACTGCGACTGGGGGTTCGATTTCCTCAAATACGACTGGTGTTCATACGGTCGTGAAGTAAAAAACAGTCCGCCGACATTGGAAGACTGTCAAAAGCCGTATTTGATGATGGACAGCATCCTGAAAAAGGCGCCGCGCGACATTGTTCTTAACCTTTGTCAGTACGGAATGGGCGAAGTCTGGAAATGGGGCAGGGAAGCGGGCGGACACTCGTGGCGTACGGCAGGCGATCTGGGATGGAACACCGGCGAGTTGAATAAAACGATGTTCACGGCAGGTTTTTTCAACGAAACAATCCGGCAGTACAGCGGCCCCGGCGGCTGGAATGATCCCGATTACCTTCTTTTCGGTAAAATATGGAACTGGCAGGAGAAAAAAACGGTTTCGTCGCCTTTCACGCCCAGCGAACATTATACCTGTATGACGCTCTGGTGTATGATGTCGGCGCCCCTGATCTTCAGCGGCGAACTGCTCACGCTCGACGAATTTACGCAAAACGTGCTTTGCAACGCCGAAGTAATCGACGTCAACCAGGACAAACTTGGCCGCCCCGGTTACAGCATCTACAAACAGGAATTTACGGAAATATGGAAAAAGGAACTGCACGACGGCACGACCGCCATTGCCATTTTCAATAAATCCAATTTAAAGTCTGTTGTAAAAGTAAACTGGAAAGCGCTCGGCTACGAAAGTCCGCACAGTGTCCATGACCTCTGGCGGCAAAAGGATCTGGGCGAAACCGGAAAAGTAACGGATTTCGAAATACCCCGACATGGCTGCATTCTGTTGAGACTGAACAGTAATTCGTAGGGGCATGGCGCGCCATGCCCTTACGATTTAAGGCCTTATTGCACAAGCGCTAACCCGTCCGCACTGACGAAATATTTTGTAACACCTCTTTCTTCCGTCCATTTCCGCAGTTCGCCTGCTCCGCCATGCTGCATACTGTTTTTTGTTAAATGTCCATGCAATATATTATTCCCTTGAGGCGGGACAATAAGCTGATCCCATACGAAGCAATAGCGAATATAGAACAATCTGAGAATTATTTCAAGTTCTCAAAGCGCTTCCTGTTC
>JAISCL010000284.1 GCA_031265585.1 Tannerella sp.
GAAGCCACGCTACAGTGGGAAGGGGAATTTGTCTATACGACGCCACTGGGAACGGTTACGGAAGTCAACATTCAAATGAGCGGTACGGTACGGCTATATACCAGTGACAAAGGCGAAAAGTACGGGAAGCTGGACATGACGTCATTGGAACCGACAGGGCCTGAAACAAACGAAACGAATGTTTGTAACTGCGAAAGCCCTTTGATGCCGTATAATCCATTGTCCGGTGTAGAAGTGTATCTCTTTAAGGATTCCATTCCATACGGATTTGCCTACTCTTTCATGCAAATTGTCCCTAATTTTGTTTGCTGGATAGTATTTGACAGTAAGACCGGAGAGGCATGGATTCAATATAATAAGCATAATTTATGGGGAATCTTTGGGGTGGGCGGAATATGTAATTTCCCTGATTTGGCAAAAGAGTCTTACATCCCGGAAAACGGCTGCAAAGTTTATATTGAAGGATTAATGTACAGTCAGGATTGTAAAGATATCATCTCTGACGGTAATGTGTTTAATTATGTATTAACGAAGTTCAAAAGAAATGATTATAAAAAAAATGATAGTTAGCGGGCTGTTCGGCCTTGTAACAGTTTACCTGTACGGATGGAACTATTGTATGCACGTGGGAGCGCAGAACGTCTGCCATGAGGTTTCCGTGCAGGAAAAAACCCCCGACGGCGAAAAAGACAGACCCGCTCTCCGCAGTTCATGCATGCCAACTTCATTTGCCGACGCATACGCAAAAATTACGGACGAAAATGTGTTTTTTATCAAGGGAGAAGTGTTGGAAGTCATTCATCATGGCAACCGGATTAAAATCATAGAAGATTTAAAAGGAAACTTCGACGGTGATCCAACGTTCACTGTCTGGGGAGCAGGAGCGGCCAGCGCAAGAGTTGATCAGCTGGCTGACAATGATGTAAACGACACGTTACTTGTTTTAATGAAAAAAACCGATTTGGATGAAAACATACTTTGTCCCCGGTGCGGACAGTACGAAAAGCCGGAAGATTTTATGACGCTTGGCTGTTATCCCTCGGCGCTGAAACTGTCTGACGGATCTGTAAGCGGCATACTGCTAAAAGCCGGGCAGAACGCAACCATGCGGTGGTCCGAATTACTGGAAATACTGGAAACGGATGGGGGAAACTCGAACGGTCATCTATTCGGGGAAACAGCGTATCTGTCGCAGAACACGCCTAATCCCTCTAACGGCAGTACGACGATAAAGTACAGCCTGCCCGGAGGAGCTGCACGGGCCGCCATCACGGTTTATTCAACAGCCGGTTCGGCAGTGGAATACATACCTCTGGATGTAAATGAAAAAAGCGGGGTCATAACGCTTTCAACATCGGAATATTCTTCGGGAATATACCTGTACACGCTCACGGTAAACGGGATTGTCCTGGATTCAAAAAAAATAATTAAAAAATAACGACACTATGAAAATAATAATCACATTAATAGCTTTATCCATAACTGTTTTATCAATGTCTGATTTAAAAGCTCAATCAGTATCTGTTACTGTTTATAATCATACTTCAGATTCGGATAATAAGGTTCTCAATCAGCATCTTAAAAAGCATAAGAGATTTATGGTAGAAAAAAAGGATTTGCTTGACAGTTTAAATCATTACGGTAAATCTACATTCAACTTGAATATTGATACCGAAAATGACTGGACTATCACGATACAAACGAATGATATGAGGTCTCATGATTACACTTCATACTATACATCCGATTCGGGAACATTTCAGAATAGAGGGTCATATACGCCTAATACGTATAAGGGAAAAACCTCAAATGGACACATTGTCAGACTGACAATAGATAATGATAAATTTTTTGGCGTCATTTTGAATAATGAAGAGCAGAAAGTAATCCGTCAAACAAGGGATTTTACCGGAGATAAAAAAGATGAGAGTTTAGTAATATATGACAATTCCGATTATATCGCTCCCAAAAACAAATCCGATTATATAAATGATGCACTTGTTGTTCCCGATGCCAGAATTGCCGGTCTTCAAAACAATCTTATGAGTTCCGTGTCTCTATGTACCTATTATTTGCAAATAGCAACCGAGGCGGATTATGAATTCTATCAAAAAAATGGCAGCAATATACAAAGCGCCAATGAAACGGTTTTATCTGCTCTGAATTTGGCTGAAGGCGTATATGAATCGACTTTTAATTTAAATTTTATAATTACGTTTCAGAATGTCTGGACAACATCCAGCGACCCCTATTCTTCAACCGATTCGCACACACTGTTAAATCAGTTCAGAACTGAATGGAACGCCAACAGAACGGGTGTAGCAAGAAATATTGCTCATCTGTTCACCGGCAAAAACTTGGATGACGGTATAATAGGGAGAGCATGGGAGGGAAATATAAGTGACGATTATTCTTATTCGTTAAGCATGGATTACGGGAGTATGTATGCTATCACAGCTCACGAAATAGGTCATAATCTCAATGCAGATCATCCACCAACTTCAGGTGATTGTCTATGTAATACTTCACAGTCTTCAGTCATGTGTCCGTACTTGCAAAACAATAATCTCTGGTTTTGTCCGCATTCAATAAATAGAATTAATAGTTTTCTTGCCAATCACAGTTCGTATCTTACAGGAAATATTCCTGATAATTTAACCCTGTCGGGGACTGTTACCGGATTTAATAAATATCGGGCAACTACTCAGATCACGTCCGCTCAAGTGATAAATAGTGGAGAAACGGCATATAAAACGCCAAGCGTTTCATTTTCGTCCAATTTTGAAGTAAAATCGGGAGCTATTTTTTCAGTAACAGAATTAAATGATTGTCCGTAGGGAGACAGGACGAGAATTTTCATCTTACAAAACTATCCCGCATGAAATTATAAAATAAAGAGCGGAAAGTTGCTTTAGAATGTCATGTCCTGAAATAGCTATACAGCCAAAACGTGTAAAAGATATGACAGGAAAGAAGAAAACATATTACCGGTACAGTATTTGCTTTAAGGAAAAAGTAGTACATATACATATTTATTCATTTTTTAAACAAAACAAGTTATGAAAAGAAAAGTTAATTTAAGGTTTGCTATTGCAACAACAGTATTCATGATGGCAATGAGCCTCATGTCTGTAAATGGCCAGTTTTTATACAGGAGCAGCCATCTGTTTTTAGGGCCGTTACCCACATACAATGATCCTTCCTATGTCGGTACAAAACCCAATTTTTTTATAGGCCCAAAATTCGGAATAGAGTATAACTATAACTCTGAGGGCGGATTAGACTTTTTCATTGCGTGGCCGGAACCGAATTTTGGGCAGTCCAAACTTCACATCGATGACGCCGGAAATGTAGGAGTCGGAAAAAGACCATCCACCTCAGGCAGCTACAAATTAGATGTGGACGGTGTGGTACGGACAACTTCAGTGGTGACTACTTCCGACTATAGACTGAAAAGAAACATCAAAGGGAAGTACAGCGTTCGGAGTACATGGCGAAAATCAGACAGTTGAAGGGCAAGAGCTACGAAAAACTGGTCGTATCCGGCAAAGGCAATGCTGCGGAAGTGGAACAGATGGTTGCAGAAGGGAAAATTCCAAAGGAAAAAGCGCAGGAAGCTCTTTCGGAACTGAACGCAAGAAAAAAAGACACGTACAAAAGCGAGTATGGATTTATTGCTCAAGACGTCAAGGCCCTGTTCCCCG
>JAISCL010000299.1 GCA_031265585.1 Tannerella sp.
TTGCGTGATATCATCAGTAAAGTGATAAAGACGTGCGGTGTCGCCCGTACCTGCCAGTTCCTTGACGATATAAAGAATCTCGGATATTATATGGCTTTTAAGGGCGGATTGTCTTTCAATCTTGCGGATGTCATTATCCCGGAAGAAAAGGATGAATTTGTGAAAGAAGGATATGACGAGGTCGAACAGATCGTGTCGAACTACAGCATGGGATTCATCACAAATAACGAACGTTATAATCAGATTATCGATACATGGACGCATGTTAACAGTAAACTGTCGAAAGTGCTGATTGATAAGCTGAGTTCGGATAATGACGGATTCAATTCTATCTTTATGATGATGGATTCCGGCGCCCGCGGTTCGAAAGAACAGATACGCCAGCTTTCCGGTATGCGCGGATTGATGGCTAAACCGCAAAAGAGCGGAAGTGACGGCGGTCAGATCATCGAAAATCCGATTTTGTCAAACTTTAAAGAAGGTCTGTCGGTGCTGGAATATTTTATCTCCACGCACGGTGCGCGTAAAGGTTTGGCCGATACCGCATTGAAAACGGCGGATGCCGGATACCTGACACGCCGTCTGGTGGATGTATCACATGATGTGATTGTCAATGAGGAAGACTGCGGAACACTTCGCGGATTGACCTGTACCGAGCTTAAAAATAACGAGGATGTGATTGCAAATCTTTACGAACGTATCCTCGGACGCGTCTCGGTTCATGATATCATTCATCCGATAACCGGAAAAGTGATCATAAAAGCCGGGGGAGAAATACGTGAAAAAGAGGCGGAAGACATACAAAATTCTCCGATTGAGAGTGTTGAAATACGTTCGGTGCTTACCTGTGAATCAAAGAAAGGAGTCTGTGCAAAATGTTACGGACGTAACCTTGCTACAGGGCAAATGGTTCAGAAAGGGGAAGTTGTCGGTGTTATTGCAGCGCAGTCTATAGGTGAACCGGGTACGCAGCTTACCCTTCGCACGTTCCACGTCGGTGGTATCGCATCAAATATTGCGACGGAAAACAGCCTGGTTTCAAAATATGACGGGATCCTTGAAATTGATGAACTGCGTACGGTTTATTCGGTGGATGATAAATGTAATGTGGTGGTGAGCCGTTTGGCCGAAATGCGTGTCGTCGAACCGACGACGAAAATCGTTTTGCATAATAATAATATCCCTTACGGAGCGAAGCTGTTCTTTAATGGCGGAGACCTGATTAAAAAGGGGGATAAGATTATGGAATGGGACCCGTTTAATGCGGTAATCATTGCTGAAGCCGACGGTAAGATCGCTTTTGACAGCATGGAAGAAAATATCACATACAAAATAGAAAGTGATGAAACTACAGGCTTGAAGGAGATGATTATTATAGAGTCTAAGGACAAAACGAAAGCGCCTTCGGCGCACATTCTCGACTCGAAGAATAATATACTGAAGAATTATTCATTGCCCCTGGGCGCTCACCTCACGAAACTGGCGGGTGATCCGGTCAAGAGCGGTGAAGTGTTAGTGAAGATACCCCGTGCTGTGGGTAAGACCGGCGATATCACCGGTGGTCTTCCCCGTGTGACGGAGCTGTTTGAAGCCCGTAATCCGTCAAATCCGGCCGTCGTATCGGAAATAGACGGGGAGATCACGTTTGGGAAGATCAAGCGTGGTAACCGCGAGATCATTGTGACTTCCAAACTGGGAGAAGAAAAGAAATATATGGTTCCCTTGTCCAAGCAGTTGCTGGTACAGGAAAACGATTATGTGCGTGCAGGTATGCCGTTATCGGACGGCGCTATTACACCGGCGGATATCCTTGCCATTAAGGGTCCTACGGCTGTTCAGGAGTATATCGTGAACGAAGTGCAGGATGTATACCGCCTGCAGGGTGTGAAGATTAATGATAAGCACTTTGAGGTGATTGTACGTCAGATGATGCGTAAAGTGGAAGTCGTTGATCCGGGAGATACCCGTTTCCTTGAACAGCAGGTCGTTGACAAACTTGAAATCATGGACGAAAACGACCGTATATGGGGTAAGAAAGTGGTTACGGATGCAGGCGATTCACAGACGCTTAAACCGGGACAGATTGTGACGGCACGTAAACTGAGGGATGAAAACAGTCAGTTGAAACGCCGTGATATGAAACACGTTCAGGTACGCGATGCGATTCCTGCTACGACAAACCAGATCCTGCAGGGGATCACCCGCGCCGCATTGCAGACTTCAAGCTTTATGTCTGCCGCGTCATTCCAGGAAACGACAAAGGTCTTAAATGAAGCGGCAATCAATGGAAAAACGGATCATCTGGAAGGATTGAAGGAGAATGTTATTTGCGGGCATCTCATACCGGCCGGTACGGGACAGCGTGAATATGATCGTATCATTGTCGGGGCAAAGGAGGAGTTTGACCGTAACGCTTCTGTCCGCACTTCTGCCCGTTCGAGAGAACATAGCAGCATAAAGATGGAATTTAAATAGGAATCATTCCTTTTATACTTCACGTGGCAAGGTTTTGCAAATTGCAGCAGTAGAGACGGGGCGCGCCCCGTCTCTACTATAATGCGCACCGGATGATTAGAATAAATTCAAATATTCTTTGAAAGCATACCGCCTTCCGCGCTGTCCGCCTGTAATTTCATTCAAAATACCGATTTTTTCCATATCGGCAATAAGTTTGTAAACTGATCTTGCCGTCTTTCCGGTGATTTTTCCTGCTTCTGCGGCGTCGATAATCGGGTTTTTAAACAAACGGCTTAAAACTGCATTGGCATCCGGGACGCGCATTCCCAGTGCAGCAATACGCTCATTCAATCTTGTTTGCAGTTTAAAAATATTTTCAAAAGTGACAATTCCCTTTTCCGATATTTCTATGATGCCTGTCAAAAAAAATCTGAACCATTGATTTATGTCATTTTTTGTGCGTACCAAAGTCAAATTGTCGTAATACAAATCTCTGTGCCGTTCAAAGAAATCGGACAGGTACAAAATCGGGTGTTTCAGCAATTTTTTATCTACCGGAAACAGCGCTGTTAATAATCGTCCAATGCGTCCGTTGCCATCAAGGAAAGGGTGTATGGTTTCAAACTGATAATGTATAAGCGCAATTTTCAACAAATCCGGCAAGCGGTTTGCTTCATTGTTGGCAAATTTTTCCAAATCACTCATCAGCGCAGGCACTTCGGTATGCGGCGGCGGAATGAAACGTGCATCGTTTATGCTCGCCCCGCCAATCCGGTTTTGCGAACTGCGAAATTCGCCCGGCAATTTATGTTCGCCGCGTACGCCTTGCAACAAAACGCTGTGTGTTTGCCGGATTAATCGCGAGGAAAACGGCAAATTCTGCAGTTCTCTTACTGCAAAATTCATAGCTGCAATATAGTTTTGGAGTTCATCCCAGTCGGCCCGCCGTTCCTTTGCAATATCTTCCTTTTTCATGAACGCTTCCTCGAAATGCGTTTGCGTACCCTCAATACGCGAAGATTGTGTTGCTTCCTTGGTTATGTGCATTTCGAGATACATTTCAATGTCAATGTATTCGGAATATGTATCCATTTTCCCAAGCAAATAGTCGGCGCGGCTGAGCAGATACAGCGTATCCATATCATTTATTTCCCAATCCCTGTTGATTGTCTCGGGAATAAATGCCTTGTAATAGCCTTGATTAACCATTTTTCCCGCGTTAAAATCTTTCATCCTGTTTGTAATAATAAATTTCTGCGGTATTGTTAATTTTATATTGTTAATTCTTTATTAAGTTTCAGCATAAGCAAATTTAATGATGTTTCAATCATATGTTTTGCTTTGCTGTAACATTTTGTTTTTCTCTTGAATCTCGCTAAATAATGTCTTATTCGACTGTTATATCCTTCTACTGTAAAGGTCTCGGCTTTTGTTTGCAAATGTTTTTCATGTGGAA
>JAISCL010000331.1 GCA_031265585.1 Tannerella sp.
TGGAAAAATCCGGATCGCCGTCCAACTGTTCCACTTCCATGTTCTTGAAGGAAGAGATGCTGACACGGTTGTCGTTGCCTATTGTCAAAACAATGCAGGAACTGTTGATAATGTCGATATCGGACTGAAAAGCGTCGTTACCCGCCATAATCCGCACACTGTTCCTGCTGAGCGGATGCATCTGCTTTACGCCCATCACATTCACCCCGTCACGAACTCCGCGCAGGGAATAATTGCTGATTGCCGCTTGAGTGGCATACCTGTTTTTAATAAGTACCTGATACAGCACATCGCTTTTATCGGGATTCGCCTCGTATGCCGAATAGGAATCTATCTTAAACGGTATAAAGTAAGTCGAATCCGGCGACAGTCCATCCGGACGCACACGGATGGCAACCCGTCCGTCCCTTCCTCCAGCCGGAATGGTAAGATTATAGCTGTCAATATCAAATTTGCCGGCAGGAAGATACTGCGCAAACTTGTCCGCTTCCGTGTCGAAATTGTCCTTATTGTATTTATTAAACGGATCCATATCCTGCACCAGCGTTATGCTGATATCCCTGTCGGTAGGATTTGAGCCTCCGCACGAAGCGGCAATATAACCTGTCGATTCCGGCTCATCCAGATCGTGCACCACCTTAAAAACATTGTGGCCGTCGGCGCTCACGAGGGCAAATACCACCTTGTACTGTTCCCTCTCGAAATACCTGTCCTCGTCGCAGGAAACGCTCCCCAGCAGAAAAACAGGTATCAATACTATATTCAAATATTTTTTCATCTCAATCAATTTATAATTTATAATTTATAATTCACAACTATACATCGCGCGGGCTGGTTTTGTGGTTCGGCGCAGGGTGTAGAGACGCGATGCATCGCGTCTCTACGGGACACAATTTTAAACCGCGCACAGTAAACGTCACCATCCCGGGTTTTGGTCGAAGGAAGGCAAGCGCTTGATTTCCGAATTGGGAATCGGCACAAAAACCAGTTTCCTGTTTACCATACGGCTTCCGATGCGCGACGTATTCGGAACCACGCGCTGATAGAATCCTTCCTTGCCTGCGTCCACATTCATGCCCATGATTGGAACGCTTTCGGTTTCTTCGTATTTACCCCATCGACGAACGTCGTAATACCGGCGGTTTTCGTGCAGAAATTCAATCATGCGTTCGGTTTCGATATGAGCCTGCACCACATTCGGGTCGGCAAGTTCCGCATCGTTCAGTCCGGGAAGTCCCGCACGGTAGCGCACTTGATTGAAGCTGTTTTTGATTTCGTTCACATCGCGGGAAAACGTCCGGCTTTGCCCGTCTGTTTCTACAGAAACCGATTCTCCTTCGAGCCTGTTCAGCGCTTCGGCATACGAAAGCAGGATCTCGGCATAGCGGATAACAGGAAAAGCCTTGTTTATTACCATACTGTTTGTGCCTGTACGCGCATCCATACGGTTAACGATTTTCTTGAGCACGTATCCCGTGATCGGGAAATCCGTTGCGGAGGATGTGCTGCCGCCTCTGCCGTTTGGAGCGCCATAATAATACGTAACAGTCATGTTATACTTTCCGGCTGTCGTTGTGGACTCGCAGGGCCAGAGACATTCGCTGAATCCTATCGAAGCATAGAAACGGGCTTCCCTGTTCACGTACATGTTTGATACCTCCCCGCTCGAAGTGAAGCGGTATCCCGAAAAGGATTTCAGTGCAATGCCTGAGGAAAATCCCGTTTCGGAATAGGGATATCCGGCGCTGGAATTGTCTATAGTTCGACCGTCCACCATTTTGTAGGCGTCTATAATTTTCTGCGGTATGCAGATCCCATTCCATCCACCGGCGTCGGCAGGGAAAAAGTATCTCGTGGCATTGTTAGTTGCAGAGGACGTCCTTCCCCAGACCAGTTCCGGATTGACAGGCGCTATTGCTTCGCCGTTGAATATTTCGGAATAGGACCTGTACGGGTCAATCCCTGCCGCCCCGTTTGGATAGATTCCGTAATAATCGGGATCGGAAGTAACTCCTTCGGGCAATGCCGGCGTATCTTCATCCGCAATTACCGTATAAAGCGAATACATGGCTCTTCCCGCAGTCGTCATGTCTATAACCCGTTTAGCGGCTGCTGCGGCTATTGCCCAGCGTTTATTGTCGGGCGTCTGGGCGACATAGTGTACGCCGTCGCTTTTGCGTGTCCAGTTGCCGAAATAAGTGCGCGCTGTCTGTCCTCCATTGAAAAGAGGGCTGGCATGTATCAGACGGATACGCGCTACCAGTCCGTATGCCGCGCCTTGTGTAGGACGTCCGAACTCCATGATCGGAACTGTTGCGGGCATAAATTGAGCCGCCTGTTCAAACTCCGCACAGATGTATTCCACCGCCTCGTCGTAAGTACACCGCGAACGGTCGTAATATTCTATGGCTTCGTTGGTTTCCAGCACTTCGTCGCTCAGGAGTATGGGCGGTCCAAAATCCATCAGGAGCTGATAGTATGCGTATGCCCGATAGAAGCGGGTATAGCCCAGAATCCTCATTCTTTCGGTGGCCGTCCAGTCATAAGCCTCGTCAATGCGCGCCAGTATGGTATTGAACTTGCGTATGATTTTGTACAGGTTCCCCCATGTATTCAGCGAGCCGAGATTGTCCGGACTGATTGTGCCCAGTGCGAAATCCATTCCCGAATAGCCGCCCCAAAGGTTTAGCGCCTCGTCGGTGGCAAGAGGTCCGGGAGTGTGTGTGCCCTGATATATGTTTCCCTCGTCGGGAAACAGGGCTACGGCTCCCCACATATAGGCTTCGACATATCTTTTTTGAGCAAAGACGGAATCAAGTTTCAGTTCGTCGCTGAAATATCTGTCCACGTTCAGAAAATCACTGCAGGAGGACAGACAGACTGTCAAAAATAAAACTCCCGCCATTATTTTAAAATAAAACTTTTTCATTATTATAATGCATTACAGATTAATATAAATTTGCAGCGTATATACCGCAGGAATCGGATATACCCTTCCGTTGGACTGCGCCTGTTCGGGGTCAAAAATTTTAACCCTGTCCCAGACATGCAGGTTGGTGCCGACCAGCTGCAAGTCCATGGAAGATATGCCGATCTTTTTCAACACCTGATTTTTCAGGTTATAGTTGAGCGTTACTTCCTGCAGCCTCAGATAGCGTGCATCGCCCTTCCAGAAATCGGACAGCTGGGAATTGTTCGCGTTGTTTCCGTATTTGAGCTTGGGAAAAAGCGCGTTGGGATTTTCAGCCAGAGCGGGGTCGATACCGTTAGCCAGGGCATAGTCCATGGGAATCCAGCGGTTAGCGGGATCGTTTACCAGCGTCAGCACATTGCCGAAATTTTCGCCGTGAAAGGGGACATAGCCCATGCCGTTGCCTCCCTGTCCCACGCGATAATAGTCCGTCTTGCCGCGTCCCTTGAACATTACGCCCAGCGTGATGTTCCTGTAGCGGAACTCTCCGCCGAATCCGTACATCAGAAGCGGATAGGTATTGTAGGAGAGGGGAACCCTGTCGTCATTGTTAATTTTCCCGTCGCCATTCATATCCTTGTATTTGATGTCTCCGGGCTGTACCGTCCCCCATGCCTGTACGGGACTGTACATGATATCGTCTTCGTCCTTGAAAAGTCCCAGCGCATGAAGGCCGCGATGCACATCGTTCGGCAGTCCGGTACGTTCCAGATAGGGATATTTTTCATATACCTGTTCCCAGTTCTGCACTAAGTTTCTTGAGTAGGTGAAATTTCCCCTCACAGTGAAATTCATGTCCTTGCTGAGTTCCTGTGCATAGGAGATATTTCCGTCGGAGCCGTAGCTTTTCATTTTTCCCACATTTCCGTAAGGCATGGTGATTACGCCTACATAATCGGGAACCTGTACCCGCTGCTGGAAAATGCCGTCGCGCAGATCCTGAAAAATATCCACCACAAAGGAAATCCTGTCGTTCCAGAAACGTCCCTCAATACCGAGGTCGCTTTTGATCGCTTTCTCCCATGCAAGATTGTCGGCTCCGACAACCTGTTCGTTGACCATTTCGACAGCATTGGTTACACCGCCTACGCTGGAGTAATAATTATTTACCATGGTTAAATATGGAAAACGCCTGTTGCCGGTAAGGCGGTCGTTTCCCACCGAGCCGTAGGAACCCCGGATTTTGAAAAAGTTCACCCAGGGCAAATTGTCCTGTACATATTCATAGCTCGAAGGTACCCATCCAAGGGCTATTGACGGAAAGAATCCGTACTGCTTGCCGGGCTGGAAGTTTTCGGAGCCGGTGTAGCCAAAATTGACGTCTATCATGTAGGTATCCCTGAAATTGTAGGTAAGCCGGCTCGAAACGCCCTGATATCTTACCGGAATGGCGTTCAGGCTGCTGGTGGCGTTATTACTTTCTTTCTGGTCGCTGAGATAGTAGTAAACCAGAGCGGATACGCGATGGTCTGTGCCAAGCCGTTTGTCGTAGTTCAACGTGCTTTCCAGATGATATTTGCGGTACTGGCTGGTGTTTCTGCCATAGTTTGCCGTACTTGCCGAAACCATTTCGCGCATCACCAGTCTGCCGGCAGCGTTTCGCGCCTGTGCCAGGTAAAGCGCGGGCATTACGAACCGGGTTTCGTTGAAGCGGCTGTTTATATCGTAGGCTCCCTGTACCTTGATTTTCAATCCCTCAAGTACTGAAGACAGGTCCTGGCTGAGCGACATGCTTAGCTTTCCCTTATACTCCTGGTCGGACGACTGTCCCGTATGGTTAATCAGCACGTATGGGGAAGTCATTTCGTTTGCTCCTGCGGCAGGTAAAAGCCCGTTGGAATAGACCGTTGGATACGTCAGTGGATTGATCATCGACTGGGCTGCCCAGACATAGTCGGTATTTCCCATTCCGGGCTGGTTGTGTATGGACAGGAAGCCGTCCGTTCCGAAATACAGTACGGTAGACTTTGTCAGGTTAATGTCCAGATTGGTGCGGAACGTGTAGGTATTGTATCCCACATTGGACGAATAGACACTGGATTTGTCCTGCTTGTAGGCAGCCGTTTCGTCGGAAACTCCAAGACTGAGAAAATACCTCGCCACGCTTCCTCCGCCGCGGGCGCTGACGTAGTAGGTCTGCTTAAACGAATTGGGGTTCATGACTTCGTCCTGCCAGCTCACGTCGGGATACATGTCGGGATCAAGCCCGTCCCTGATGATGTCCATTTCGATATCGTTGTACATCGGAGCATCGCCCCGTACCACCAGCGCTTCATTGACAAGACTTGCATAATCGTAGGCTCTCAGATACTGTGGCATCCGCTTCAGATGCGAAACCGAAAAATTTGTCCGGGCAGTGATGCTCAGCTTGCCTTCCTCGCCGCGCTTGGTAGTGATCAGCACCACTCCGTTAGCCCCGCGAACGCCATAAACCGCCGTAGCCGAAGCGTCCTTCAATACGGAAAAGCTCTCGATATCGGCCGGATCAACGGAATTGATGTCGCCTTCCAGACCGTCAATCAGCACCAAAGCTCCCGCATTGGCGCCAAAGGTGCCGATACCGCGCACCCAGAACTCGGCAATATTCTTGCCCGGTTCTCCGCTGGTCTGCATGGAAATTATTCCCGCCACCTTGCCGCCGAGGAGATTGGCTACCGAAGTGGTCGGAACCTGAAGCTCTTTTGCGTCAACAGTGGAAATGGCTCCTACCGATGATATTTTTCGCTGGCTGCCCAGTGCAGTTACAACCACTTCATCCAGTTGCTCCGCCATCTCGGTGAAGCGTATTTCCAGGTCTTTCTTTTCTTCGGTAACATAATATTCTATCTTTTCGTATCCTATGTAATAAAATACGATGATATCGCCTTTGTCGGCTTTGATGCTGAACTTGCCGTCCCTGTCGGAAGTCGTGCCGATGTTGAGCTTGTCCTTCAGATATGCTACGGCATCCGGAAACGGATCGCCCATTTCGTCATAGATCGTCCCCTCCATAATAAATGTTGTTTTCTGCTGTGCAGGAAGGACGGCGCTCAGCATCAGCGAAGCTGCTAACAACAATAATATTCGTAATTTCATATTGAATTTTTTAGTATTATTCGATTGCTAATTTTCTTATACGGGCATTGCCGTAGTCGCCTACATATACTGTTCCGTTGGAACTGACCGCTATTCCATAAGGTTCGCTGAAAAGAGCCTCGTCCTTTCCCCCGTCTTGCCATCCCCGCTGTTCGGGCATGCCCACTACGGTTTCCACCATCCTGTCGGTAGTGATTTTCCGGATACAGTGATTGCCCGAATCTGCGATATAGAGGTTTCCATCAGGATCAAAAAATATTTGACGGGGATTCCTGAACTGCGCCACCGCCAGTTCCCCGTCCCTGAAGCCTCCGCCGGTAGCTCCGGTCAGCTTTTGAAACGTTCCCTCGGGATCTGTTACATCCATGGAACATATACTGTTCGCTATGTTGCCTGCATCACTCCAGAATGCCATGTACAGCATTTTGGGATTTAAGGGATCGAATGCCATACCGTAGCATTCGCCGTTTGACGGCGTTACATATACAATTTCCGTTTCGTAAGTCTTGGGATGTATTTTTACTACATGTCCGTTATAGAAACGGGAATAAAGGTACCCGTCATAAGTACATGAGGCTATCGATTTTTTCCATGGATTCGGAGGTATTTGAATGGTGCTTTCCTGAAATTTCATGAACCGCGTCTTGCATGCCCAGCCTTCTCTCGGGTCAAAAGACCAGAAAGATTCCCGTACATGGTCGCTTGGAAAGGTGACAATCCCCGTACTCATATCTACGCAGGGGGAAGCAACCCAGACAACTCCGTTCGAGGCTTGACTCGCCAGTTCGGTAACGGAATTTTCCTCTTCGTTGATTCTGATCAGTCCGCCGTCTCCATTGCGGATCAGGGCAAAAAGGTTTCCGTCGGCGTCCATGCATAGACAGGCCGGTTGAAAAGTCGCCTGCTCCAAAGTTCCAAACTGTAAAACGTTCGTGGCGCCGTTACCGGCTATGGTCGAAACTGCAACCGAGATCTTATACCGGAATTTTTGGTCGTAAACAACAGAATCATTGCCCACTACCACCGACACGGTACATGTATCTCCCGGCAGTCGCGGTACAACGGCGTACATCCGCTTTCCGCTGGAACCGACAACGGTCGCCTGTTTGTTATTGAAATACACTTTAATCTTACTCGGATCCGAACCGAAATTCTCTCCGTCAAAAATCACTTTCGAAGCAATAC
>JAISCL010000342.1 GCA_031265585.1 Tannerella sp.
GCGACTTGCCGATCCGCCAAAGAGCAAGGCTATGGTTGAAAAAGTAACATATTAAATATATCAGACATGAATAGACAATGTATTATCTTATTAACTGCGGCGCTGCTGTGCGCTTTGCACGCATCTGCCGCCGATATCCTTGTCGAAGCGGAAAGTTTCTCCGACAAAGGCGGCTGGGTAGTTGACCAGCAATTTATGGATCAGATGGGTTCGCCCTATCTGATGGCGCACGGTATCGGCAAACCCGTTGCCGATGCTTATACAACGGTTGTATTTCCGGAAACAGGAACATATTATATGTTTGTCCGCACATTCAACTGGACTTCGCCATGGTATAAAGGCGAGGGGCCGGGTAAATTCAACGTATTGATTGACGGCAAAAAACTGCCTGCAGTATTGGGCATTGAGGGTGACCGCTGGCTCTGGCAAAAAGCAGGCAAGGTCAGTATCAAAAACAGGCAGACGAAGATCGCTTTGCACGACCTGACAGGTTTCAACGGACGCTGCGATGCACTGTATTTCACCAAAGACGCAGCCGGTATTCCCCCCGACGATGTAAAAACGCTCGGCGAACTGAGGCGCAAAATGCTGAATATTGAGATTAAAGACGGCGGCGATTATGAGCTTGTGGTCTGCGGCGCGGGGATGGCCGGAATATGTGCGGCAGTGGCGGCGGCCAGGCTGGGAGTGAAAGTGGCGCTTATCAACGACCGCCCTGTGGTTGGCGGTAACAGCAGTTCGGAAATCCGCGTCAGCACCGGCGGCGACGGCAAATATCTGTATCCGAATATTGGTAAAATAATGCAGGTCATCCGCATACCGCGCGAACTGAACGCGAACGGCGGTACGGCAGAACTGTACGGCGACGATAAAAAAATGAACCTGATACATAACACTCCAAACCTGACGCTGTTTTCCAGTCTTCATATTATCAGAGCCGAAACCGATGGCGACAAAATCCGTGCGGTAACAGCGAGGCATATTGAGACGGGCGAGGAATACCGGTTTACGGGCGCTTTGTTTGCCGACTGCACCGGCGATGCCACAGTCGGCTACCTTGCAGGCGCCGACTGGCGCATGGGCAGCGAAAGCCGTTATGAAGCATTTGAATCGCTGGCGCCCTATAAGGCTGAAAACCATGTGCTCGGTTCATCAAACCTGTGGGCTTTTGAAACTGCCGGCGAGCCTTCTTCGTTTCCGGCGCTCGACTGGGCTTGTCGGATTACCGAAGAATCGGCTATCGCAGAAGATAAGCCCGACTGGCGCTGGGAAGGCGGCTATGCCAAGAATCCTATTGAAGACGCCGAAAACATACGCGACCAGAACCTGCGGGCGATTTTCGGCAACTGGTCATATCTGAAAAACAATCATCCCAAATATGCCAACCGCAAAATCACATGGATGGCATTTCTGTCGGGCAAGCGCGAATCACGCCGGCTGATGGGTGATATTATCCTGAATCAGAACGATATTTTGAATCAGGTCAGATACGACGATGCAAGTTTCACTACCGTCTGGCCCATTGATTTGCATTATCCCGACCCCAGGAACAGCCGTTTCTTTCCGGGACAGGAGTTTTTCAGTTATTGTGTGCAGACGCCGATTTATCCCTGCCATGTACCCTACCGTTGCCTTTACTCCCGCAATATTGGCAATCTGTTTATGGCAGGGCGCAATATCAGCGTAACGCACGTGGCGCACGGTTCAATCCGCGTACAGCTGACTACTGCCATGATGGGCGAAGTGGTAGGGATGGCGGCATCGGTTTGCAAAAAGCATCACTCGCTGCCGCGCAGTGTTTATCAGCAACATCTCGGAGAACTGAAAGCATTGATGAGCAAAGGTGTTGGAGAAAATTGAACCGTATGGAATTTTTAATCAAAATAAAAAGATAGATAGATGAAAAAGAATTTAACGGCTTTGATACTTTTATTCGTATTCGGCAATACAGCTCTTAACGCTCAGGATAAAGTGAATATCCCGCTTCCCTCGCCTGCCCAAATGCACTGGCTGCAGAAGGAGCGGATGATGTTCGTCCATTTTGACCCGAGCGCCTGGCAGGGACGCGAATACGACAATCATTCGTACCCCATCGAAAAGATGCATCTTTCGGCGCTCAATACCGACCAGTGGTGCGAAACGGCCCGTCTGTGGGGCGCCAAAACGATCCTGTTTGTGGCGAAACATACGGGCGGATTCTGCTGGTGGCAAACCCAAACATCCGAATACGGCATCCGCAATACCCCGTGGAAAGGCGGCAGGGGCGACGTGTTGAAAGACCTGTCCGAATCGTGCAAAAAGTACGGATTGGAGCTGGGTGTTTACGTTTATCCGGGCGACGAGACCTGGGGTGCAGGCATCGGAAGCGGTGGAAAAACGAAAGATCCCGCCAAACAGGAAGCGTACAACAAAGTTTTCCGGCAGCAGATAAAGGAAACGCTGACGCAATACGGGCCAATAAGCGAAGTCTGGTTTGACGGCAGCTGCATTATTCCGGTGGATGACCTGCTGCGCGAATATGCTCCCGATGCAGTTGTATTCCAAGGACCCTCGGCAAGTTTGCGCTGGGTGGGAAACGAAGACGGCATCGGCCCCGACCCGAACTGGTACACGCTTTCGTCGAAAGATCTGGCGACAGGCGTAGCCACTGCTCTGCACTCGGACGTCAACGGGGATGCGTATGCGCCGGTGGAAGTGAACGTGCCGCTGATGAAACACGGCGGTCACAAGTGGTTCTGGGCGCCGAATACGGATCATCTGCTCATGACGGACGAAGAACTGATGATGCGCTACTACAAATCGGTGGGACGCGGCTCAATACTGCTGCTTAATTCCACACCGGACACATCCGGACTCATTCCTGCCTCGCATGTCGCACGCTACAGGGCTTTCGGCGAAGAGATTGTAGCCCGTTTCGACCGTCCGCTCAAGCGCAGTTCCGGCAGCAAAGAAATCATCGAAATAAGTTTTCGGAAACCGACGGAAATCAATCATACGGTTTTGCAGGAAAAACTGTCGAAGGGACAGCGGGTCGTCGAATACGTAATCGAAGGCTCGGCGGACAAAGGCAGGACATGGAAAACCCTGTACAGCGGAACTTCCGTCGGACACAAAAAAATCGACCGTTTTCCAACAGTTTCCATAGATAAAGTTCGCGCTCGCTTTGTCAAAACAAAGGCTATGCCTGACATTATTAATTTTGCGGTGTACGATGTCAAAAGCAAGCTGAAAGACATGAATGAAGAGGCAGGCGAATATCCGGTTGTCATCGGGAACTGGGACAGGACGACCTTTGACAGCATCGAATGGAAAGATCTGACGCTTGATTTGACGCCACATGTAAGCAAAATAGGACAGTACGAAATTAAGTTTCAGACGCTGATAGAAAGCTGGCGTCCAAATATTGGACTGGACTTTAAGGACTGGCAGCTCGAAATGTACGGCCACGAAATGAACAGCGCAATCAAACAGATTGACGGGCACACTTTCCGGATTGACCGTTCGCAACAGACACTGGATGAATTTAAAACCGTCTTGCGTGTACGTGTCAAACGTAAACCGCTTAATTCGTTCGGCGAAATCGTGATACGGAGGATTACTTATTAACGAATTGAAAATTGAAATTTTTAAAGATATAAAGATCTGAGATATCGGATCGACGTATTCGCCTCCGACACGCCCGGCAATATCACGAAAGAAACGGCGGAACTTTGACAATCTTCCATTCAGACGCGAATAGTCCTTAAGCAACGCGGATGCGCTTCGGACAGAGCGCATCCGCGTTTGCTATCCCCCGGTCGAACCTTAGTCGAACCTTAGTCGAACCTTAGTCGAAGGATGGTCGAAGGAAAGCGAATGTGAATAAATCTTTCAAAGCAAATCTTAGGGCAGTTCTTGATATCCTTTTTTTCTATTCCGGCTATCCATGCTCTATGTCTAAACGCGGGATTTCTGCTGTGTAGAAAAAGCAGATTTGCCGCACTGTGGCGGCAAATCTGCTTGATTGTATTAGAAGAACGTATTATAATGAGCATGAAAACATTTTATTCTTTTTTCTTTCATTATTATATACTCTTGCTCTTCCTTAACATTTGAGGCATTTTCACTCTGCCCCTCACAATAAAATTCCTGATGAGCTTGGGAATTTACACCTTTCTTTTCCGTAATGCTTCCGGAAAAGAAATCTCTTTTGTTCAATGGTTTGTTCATAATGTCCAGCATTTATTAGTTTAATATTATACCTATCGCATGTATAATTATTTCGTAAATATAGGTGCAAAAATCCGGAAATGTTCTTTCGACCCGGTTTATTTGTGAAAGATTAACAATAGCAAAAACATAAAAAAGCCGCATCATTATATATGATACGGCTTTTCCCTTTACTTAAAAATTTCTTTAATACGATTTTTCAATCTTTTTTACCCGTTCACTTTTTTCATGTGAGCAATCAGTTCGAGAACTTTACTTGAATAACCCCATTCGTTGTCGTACCATGAAACGACTTTAACAAACTTGTCCGTCAGTGCGATACCGGCTTTCGCATCGAAGATGGAAGTACGGGCATCGCCGATGAAATCCGAAGAAACGACATCGTCTTCGGTGTATCCCAGGACACCTTTCATTTCGTTTTCGGAAGCAGATTTCATTGCCGCCTTTATTTCGTCGTATGAGGCCGGTTTGGCAAGGTTTACCGTAAGGTCAACGACCGAGACATCCAGTGTGGGAACACGCATAGACATGCCCGTCAGTTTACCGTTCAATGCGGGAAGCACTTTGCCTACTGCTTTGGCTGCGCCTGTTGATGAAGGAATAATATTTCCGGCAGCAGCGCGTCCGCCTCTCCAGTCTTTAGCCGAAGGGCCGTCGACCGTTTTCTGTGTCGCGGTTGTAGAGTGAATGGTGGTCATCAAGCCGTCAACAATGCCGAACTTGTCGTTCAATACTTTGGCGATGGGAGCCAGGCAGTTGGTTGTACATGAAGCATTGGAAACAAATTGAACGCCTTTCCCGTAAGCCTCAAAATTTACGCCGCAAACAAACATGGGCGTATCGTCCTTTGAAGGGCCTGACATCACAACATATTTTGCGCCTGCATCAATATGTCCCTGTGCTTTGTCCCTGGAGAGGAACAAGCCGGTTGATTCAACTACATATTCAGCACCTGCGGCATCCCATTTCAAGTCTGCCGGATTCTTTTCCGCACTTACACGGATCACGTTACCGTTAACGATTAAGTTGCCGTCCTTGACGTCAATTGTTCCGTCGAACTGACCGTGAACAGTATCGTATTTCAACATGTATGCCATGTATTCAACACTGATCAGGTCATTTATGCCGACTACCTGAATGTCATTTCTCTTCTGTGCTGCACGGAACACCAAACGTCCGATACGGCCAAATCCGTTAATACCTACTTTAATCATTGTTTATAAATTTAATAGTTTGAATAAAAATATGTTATACTTCTTCTGTGTATATTTTTTACGGGTGCAAATTTACGCTTTATTTATAATATGTACAACAAGAATGGAGAAAAAAAATCACGTCTTTTTTTTCTTCTCGAAAATTAATCCGAGAATGAAAGATTTAGCTTTACTGATACTCCACGTTATAAGCATTGACCGGATGACGGGCCACAGCATTTTTGTAATCGCAATATAATCGAATGCGGCTAACGGTACTTTGCTGCTGCCGGCCGGAACTGTTTGTCCGGTTTTATTATTGGCGTTTTTCGATGGAAACAGCAGCGATGATATACCGGAAAGAATCACTCTGGGGGCATTCTCCCGTATATATGCAAAATCTTCACTCAGTTTCTTTTCCTGTTCGCGACACCTTGTTTTGATTTTTTCCCTGTCTGCAAGAAGCTGTTCAACAGGAGAACGTGGGTTGAGCCGGATTTCCGTATGTCGGTTGTGTTGCTGCATTTTTTTTTACTGAAGGTTATGTTGCCGTATCTTCGGATGTTGACTTGTTCTCTTCATCACCGGAGGCCGGTTGTGTTGCTGCATCTTTTTTCTGTTCGTCGGAGTTCAGTGCGGAAATGATTAAATTTACAACCCGCAGCCGGATCCGTTCTTTCTGAAAGATAACCAGTAATATAAGTATCAGGTAAAGTCCTGCAACGATAGCAAAGCCGGCGGCGGTGGAATCCAGCCATTTGCTCAACAGGAAGCCCAGCGTAAGCATGGCGAACAGGATTGCGAAAAATATCAGGGCCGACAACAGCAATCCGTACGAGAGGGAGGCAATAACTTTACCTGTCCGCTCGTACGCATTGAGTTTAATCAGTTCCAATTTCAGTTCCGCATACGTGGAGATGTCATCTTTCAGTTCGCGGAAGATTTTTTCTGCATCTTTTTCCATTGTTTTAAAGGAAAAGCTTTTGTTTTTCGATTCTGCATCCCGGTTTTATCCGGGTGCTTCCACATTCTCGGCAGGGCTGTCAGCGTTGCTTTTGTATTTGTTTATCGTCGAACTGACACCCTCTTTGATTTTCCCGACGAAACCGTTCAGTTCGTCAAGGATCTGCTCTTTTTTGTCTGTTGCAGCAAGATAGCCGATTGTTACGCCGATTGCTGCCCCTATGACAAGTCCTAACAGTAATTTTGAATTAACATTGTCCTTCATAATGTCATAATTTTAAAATAGTCCCACAAATATAACCATAAATCCTGCCAAAACAAAATTTTCCGCCGGATATTTTCCGCTTTCCGCTTTCATGCCCTGTCAGGCATAGATTATTTCATCATATAACTCTTTCATCCGTTTTCGCAGATGCAGCACGGCGTAATGTTTGCG
>JAISCL010000182.1 GCA_031265585.1 Tannerella sp.
GTTTGTTTTCATAAAAACTCCTTTTTGAGGAGAAAAACGAAGCAGGCTTGAGTTGAACAAACCAGATGTATTCCTTTTGAATCAACCAAATTTATTGCTTGCGGATTTTAGGTAATACATAATATTAAAGTGATTGATAATAGGAATTTTTGAAATAGAATTTCCAGCCCGTTCTTAACGCGCCAACCGGAAAATAATTAATAACAGGACTAATAAACAGGGATTTATCAGCTGATACTGTCCGATAAGGCACAGTACTCAACCGTAACATAGAAAAAAGTAAACAAAGGGGGTTTACAAAATCACATTTATTTTTGTATATTCCGCGCGTGTAAGATAAAACCTGCGTCTCTCTCTAAGAAATAACAGGAACTAACCAACATATTAAATGTTAATTAATCCGAAACGCAACAAATATTTTTTTCTAACAGAGATCATATTCAGGTCTTAGATTTGCGTTGTGTCTAAATAAAAAGTCCGATTTTAACACTTCAAAATAACAGTTCTTTAAAATATTGCAAATTTACAGCATTAATGTTCCCGCCGTATATACTATATTTGCAGAATATATCCTTATATTTGCATACTGATAAATTACACGATACAATACACACGATAATACAATAAGCGATGGAATATCAAATAATGCATGAGCAACTGACGATTAACGAGCAGGACCCGATCATTGTCCGGTTTTACGATTACGATCATTTTACGTTTCCCTGGCATTTTCACAGTGAGTTTGAGATTATATATGTCAGGGAAAGTCATGGAGAGCGTTTTGTTGCCGATAGCATGGAATATTTCCAGCCAGGGGACTTGATCCTTCTGGGAAGTAATTTGCCGCACTATATGAGAAGCAATGAAATCTATTACAAAGGTGATCCCGAACTGAGGGTGAAAGGGGTGGTGATTCAGTTTGCACACGATTATATGTCGCACGCCATCAATAAATATGCAGAATTTACACATATCAAATTATTATTGAGTAATGCCAAAAGAGGATACCACTTTCCCCATCCTCAAAATCAGGAAATCATCCGGAACATTGAAGCGCTTCCTGACTACAAAGGACTCCAGCGGATCATCCACCTGCTACTTTTACTCGATAAAATGGCTGCATTCAAGGATAAGCGGTTATTAGGCAGTCCGCATTTCAGTGAAAATATAACGGTATCTTTTGATAACCGGATCGAAAAAATACTTTCTTTCCTGAATTATCACTATTTAGAAAATATAAGCCTGGATGACCTGGCCTCTAAATTCCCGATGAACACATCCGCCTTTTGCCGTTATTTCAGGCAAAAAACGGGAAAGTCATATATCAATTATATACAGGATCTCCGTATAGGACATGCGTGCAAGCTACTGATCGGAACAGCGTATGATATATCCTATATCAGCATTGAGTGCGGGTTCAATACAATATGCCATTTCAATAAGATATTCAAACGGAAGACCTCCCTGACTCCTTCGGAATACCGGAAGAAATTTATCCGGTAATAACGGGGTTCACCGGATACTTTTCCCGCAATGACAGAGCCATCCCGAACGAAAACAGTTGTTTTTATTCTTTACAAGCGACGTATTCTGCAATTTTATTCTACCTTTGCACTTAATTTTACGGAATGGATTTTAGAATCGAGCATACGGATAAAGGATCAAATGCACGCACCGGTCTGATTACAACCGGTCATGGATGCATTGAAACGCCTATATTTATGCCGGTAGGTACACAGGGAACAGTTAAAGCGGTTCACATGACGGAATTATGGAATGATATAAAAGCCCGGATTATCCTCGGAAACACTTATCACCTGTATCTGCGGCCCGGTTTGGACATCCTGGAAAAAGCAGGCGGACTGCACCGTTTCAACGGTTGGAGCCGTTCGATCCTGACCGACAGCGGAGGATACCAGGTGTTTTCACTTGCGGGAAACAGGAAGTTAAGCGACGAAGGCGCCGAGTTTCGTTCGCACATCGACGGGAGCAAGCACTTTTTTACACCGGAAAAAGTGATGGATATCCAGCGTACGATAGGGGCGGATATAATCATGGCATTTGACGAATGCTGCCCGGGAGATGCGGACTATAATTACGCTAAAAAGTCCCTGGATCTTACGGAATCATGGTTAGCGCACTGTGTCAGGCATTTTAACGGTACGGAACCCAAATACGGATATAGCCAAAGTCTATTTCCCATCGTACAGGGATGCGTCTATCCGGACCTGCGCAAGCGGGCAGCCGCGAATGCAGCCGATATTGAATCGGACGGATATGCCATCGGAGGCCTCGCCGTCGGTGAACCTGCCGAAAAAATGTATGAAATGGTGGAGATTGTAAATGAAATCCTGCCCAATAACAAACCGCGGTACCTGATGGGCGTCGGCACCCCGGTCAACCTGCTGGAAGCCATCGAACGGGGTGTCGACATGTTCGACTGCATCATGCCCACCCGTAACGGACGTAACGGACAACTGTTCACAATCAACGGTACGGTGAATATGCGGAACCGTAAATGGGCGGATGATTTTTCGCCGGTCGATGAATGCGGCTATTCGTATGTCGACACACTGTACAGTAAAGCCTATCTGCACCACCTATTTAAAGCCGGAGAGATACTGGCGCTCCAGATTGCATCGATCCATAACCTGGCATTCTTCATGGGGTTTGTTAAAGAGGTGCGTTCGCATATCATGGCCGGTGATTTCTCTTCATGGAAAAGAAGTATTGTTCCCGAACTGAATAAACGCGTATGAAGTTAAGTAATTTCAAACTGAAACGTATAGACCGGTATATCATCAAACAATTCCTCGGAACGTTTGTTTTTGCAATGAGCGGTATCATTCTGATTGTGATTGTCTTCGACGTCAATGAGAAGATCGATAAATTCATGACGCCCGAAGTGACACTGGAAGAAATCATTTTCGACTATTACGTCAATTTCGTACCCTACTTCCTGAGCATGTTCGCTTCGCTATTCACGTTTATCGCCGTTATTTTCTTTACTTCCAGGCTGGCGGACCAGTCGGAAATCATCGCCATGCTTTCCACCGGGATGAGTTTTCACCGGCTGATGGTGCCTTACGGGATCTCGGCAGGAATCATTGCCGTCAGCATGTTTGTCCTGGGTGCGTATATCATTCCTCCGGCCAATGAAAAACGGCTCAATTTTGAATATACCTACACCAAGAAAAACAGGGAAGTAGTATATGCGAACAATGTACAGTTGGAAGTGGAGCCAGGGATATTCGCCTACTTCGACCGGTACAGTAACGCATCGCGCATGGGCTACAGCTTTTCGCTCGAACGCTTCGAAGATAAAACGCTCGTTTCACGCCTGACGGCAAATTCCATTAAATACGATTCTTTATACAACTGGACGATCATCGACTATACCATACGCGATTTCGACGGCATGTATGAGCGTATTGAGTCGGGAACACGCCGCGACACGACATTAATGTTCGTGCCCGCAGACTTCCTGATCTCGGAGGATGACTGCGAAAAGATGACCAGCCCGGAACTGGCAACCTACATCGCACGCCAGAAAAAAAGAGGCATCGGAAACATCCAGACCTTTGAAATAGAGTATCACAAACGTTTTGCCAATACGTTTTCATTTTTTATACTGACCGTCATTGGCGTGTCCCTGTCATCCTATAAGAAAAAAGGTGGTATGGGACTGAACATCGGTATCGGATTAGGATTAAGTTTCTCTTACATATTATTTATGACCGTCACCTCCTCCTTTGCCGTCAGCGGACTGGTCAGTCCGATGATTGCATCATGGATCCCTAACATTATTTATACGTTTATAGCCGTTTATTTATATCGTAAAGCACCGAGATAATCATGCGAACTTCAGCCCTACAGTATTTGTATCTTCAAAAACCGATTACGACCGTTATCATCCTTTGCATGATAGCGCTGCTGCCCTGGTTAGGCAGTGACTTTTACACGAAAGGCGAACCCCGCGAGGCTTCTGTTGCCGTATCAATGGCCGAATCCGGGAACGGGATCCTCCCGAAAGTATATGCCGACGAATTTGCCTATAAGCCGCCGATGGCGCACTGGCTGATAGCCGCCTTTTCCACGCCGCAGGGACATGTATCGGAGTTCACTTCGCGGCTCCCGTCCGCTGTCGCGCAAATCATACTCATCGGGTTTGTCCTTGCCTTTTTCGGCAAGCGGATCCGTTTCCAGGAGGCGTTTATTGCCACACTGCTGCTGCTGACCTGCTTTGAGATACACCGGGCAGGGATGACCGCGCGTGTGGACATGCTGCTGACAACGTTCATGGTACTCGGACTGATGCAGTTTTACCGGTGGGAAAACAAACTCGAACTGAAAGGGCTGCCCCTGGCCATACCCGCACTGTTCAGCTGCGCCATACTTACCAAAGGGCCTGTAGGCATTATCCTCCCGCTGTTTACAGGCTTCGTTTACCTGCTGACTTTACGGAAATACACCTTCGGCAAGATCGTCAAATCCCTTTTGTACATAGGCGTCTCCTCCCTGTTCATCCCGATGGTCTGGTATGCCGAAGCGTACCGGCAGGGAGGGCAGGAATTTCTGCATGTCATGCTGGCCGAAAATTTCGGACGGTTCTTTCATCTCAGTGAAAGCAACATAAACTATGACCTGGGACATGAAGAAGGGTTTTTCTACAATTTCATTACACTTCTTTCCGGATTCATACCGTGGACGCTGTTCGTTGTCTTTTCCCTGTTCGGCATCAAATGGCGCCTCCCGCACAAATCGCTTAAACAAATCCTGAAAGATGCATGGCAACGGTTCCAATCCATGGAAAAAATGAAACGGTTCAGCCTGGTAGCCGCCGTCTGCATCATTTTCTTTTATACAATTCCTTCCAGTAAAAGAAGCGTTTACCTGATGCCGGCCTACCCTTTCCTGTCCATCCTGCTGGCACAGTATTTCATTTATATAACGGAAAACCGTTCAAAAGTAACCCGTGTTTTTGCATACGTGCTGACAGCCATCGCCTCCCTGGCTTTTACGGCGGGCCTGTTACTGATGACCCGGGCGGTAGACGTGTATGCCATAGCGGGGAAATACGCTTCCCATTCCATAGCAGGCGTGATAAATGCATTGTCCTCCGGTGATACGGTCAGCCGGATCGTCATGGGATTATTACCGGTTTCAATCATCACAGTGATCTACCAGGCAACCAGACGAATCAATATAAAGATCCTGTATGCAACCCTGCTAATGACGTTCTGCATAAACCTGTTTATCGACGGGATTGTGATGCGGGGCATCAAAAACAGTTCATCCGCGCGTCCCTTTGCCGAACAGATAAGCAAAACGTATGACCTGGAAAACAATCTGTATGTCATGAACAACCTGCGCGAATACAGTAATCTTTACGGCATGAACTTTTACCTGGGAAACACATTCCGGGATTTCGAAAAAGAAAAACCCGCCGACGGATATTTCCTTACGACGGAAAAAGACATAAAGAAACTCCTGGAACAATACGGGACACAATACCGGTTCGAACAGTTAGCCATCTCCGAACGCCAGGGCGATATACGCAGCAAAGCGATTTTATTCCGGTTCGCCAGGCGATAAACGGTTTTTTTGCCGACGCCGCTGTGTAGAGACGCGATGCATCGCGTCTCTACGATGCATCGCGTCTTCTTACTTGATAATGATTTTCTGTCCCGGGCTGTTGTTTAGGGTGATGATGTAGAGGCCTGGGGGTAGGCTGGTTTTTGTTGTGCCGGTGGAGAGGAGCGTGCACTGTTCGTGCAGTAGGCCGTCCGGGGTGTGGACCCGGGCTATGCTGCCGGGGCGGGAGGTGCGGATGTACAGCTCGTTGCCGGAGGACCAGATTTTGTCTTCGGGGGGGGAGGACTGGGGTTCGATGGCTTCGCGGCCGGTGTGGAGGTAGTTGGCGTAGTAGTCGCGGGGGCCGGTGGAGCCGGTTGGGATGGTGACTGATGGTTGCGGGTCGTCGCCGTTGGAGCCTGTCCAGCCGGTGAAGATGTCGTTCGCTTTGCTGGGGGCGCCGAGGGTGATGACGTCCGATTCTACAGTGTAGGCCGGCGGGTTGACGGCGGGGTTTTCGCCTCCGTGGAGGTAGTAGCGGACGGGGTATTCTTCCGCGACGAAGACGGCGCACAGCTCGACGTTGCCGTAGACGGTCAGCGTGTCGTAGTGCATAATGCCGGTGCGGGCTTCGATCTGTTCGCCGCGGAGGGACGTGTAACCGTCGTGGCTCCAGCCGGTGAATGTGTAGCCTTCATCGGGGACGACGAGTATGCCGCTATTGGGCGACGTCCGGTAGTCGAGCGCTTGGGGCGTAGCGTTATAGATGTCGCCGCCTTTGGCCGGGGCGGAGAAGGTGACAATCGAGACGCCGGCGCCCTGGTGATACGTGCTGTTGCCGGTCGGGATCAGGAGCGAATCGCTGGCCGTGATCCAGGCGCGGTTAACGAACATGGGCTGGGAGGCGCTGACACCGCTTACGGGTGTTGCCCGGAAGGTGGCCCATATCTGATCATCCTGTGGCGCCAGGCTGTCGAATCTGAACATAAGCGTATTGCGCACCGGCGGCCCGGGGATCGTACCGTGTTGGAAGTCCGAATAGAACGGCGGCGAATGGTGATACCAGTCCTCCGAACCGGGCACAAACCTCAGATAAGCCGGCAGTGTATCCCGGATAATCACAGTCCCGGAATCTATATTTGCATTAATGGCGGTGATCCTGTATTCGATTTCTTCGCCGTAGAGTATGGACACGGGATTGGGGTATGTGCCATCGCCCGGTTCGGGAGGCATCAGCAGAAGCCTGGCGTGTTTCTCCATGTAATTGCTGATCATCGGTTTAATCAGCGTGAATCCTATTGTGTTGTTTAAACTGTCACATTCGGGCTGGTAAGTGTACGTCGGGTTGTTCTTGTTGTCGTTGACATTGACTACTACTCTAAGCACCGGATTTAACGCCATATCCACCGTGAGGTTGACGTATCCCGTATCTCCCTTGTTTATCTGCATTGCGGTGTCGATGTGACTTATTAGATCTTCCTTGTTAAAGCGGTTCCTGTAAAGCGCGACATGTATGGGCGGGCCGAGCGCGGCTTCGCCCTTGTTGACGATACCGACCTTGATGGCCACGAGGTTTTCCGTCAGGAAGGTAACAGTGCTTGTCGCCGGGTCCGGAACGGCGTCCGGCGCGAGCCAGAGGGGCTTTCCGTCGCTTGCCAGCTGGGTTTGCTGGTGAAGGAATGCGTTGTAGGGGCGAATGTCGTCGGCGGTGCCGAGGATCTCGTCGGCGCCCGGGAAACCTTTTGCCGGACTTATCGGGTAGCGGGGTATTTTCAGGTCATTGTTTACCTGGACGGCGTTATAGGCGTACTGGTTCCATACCGCCCTGGCCGGCGCCCACGGCAAGCCATTGGATTTGAAGACACGCAGATAGCCGTTCTGAACATTTGCTGCTCTTGTAATGCCGGCAGAACTAACCTGATGCGCTTCACCGTCCCATCCGGTTACGATAATTTCGGCCTGTCCGTCGTCATCTATATCGGCTATCACCGGATATTCTCTTAAAGTGCCGGATCGTACATTATTGAAATGATCCAGCACAAACGGCTCGGCTCCGTCAGCGCTTCCGTCAAAGATTCTTAACTGAGCCTCGTCCCGGTAAACGATTTCGCTTTTTCCGTCCTGATTAAAGTCAAACAGCGTCGCTCCGGTATCGCCGGAATGATCCGAATGAGAGAACTGCCATTTTAATGAAATCTGACTGCCGCGAGTGGCCAAAGGATTAAACTTCAAGGCATGCATGTGCATGGGATTTCCTCCGTCTGTTATGAATACGATTTCCAGGCAGCCGTCAGAATCATTGTCAATATCTCCGATCATGGGTATGCTGTAGTGTGCCCCCGTGAGGTGATAACTGCCCATTATATAGGACTGGCCTCCGGGAAGGGGTTTCCATACGTATGCGACAATGGAGTTTGCGGCTGGACGTGATATGACGATAACTTCCAGCTCTCCGTCATTATCAATGTCTGCGACCTGCGTTGCTCCGTCACCCGCACCGTCAGAGGGTGTCTCTGCCAGTTCCAGATCCGTCAGGTGAGTGATGGTATTGTCGGTCTGGTTCGGGGTATCATGATTCGTAATCTTCACCTTATAGATGTGTCTCCCGGCGATAATCTCCGGGGAGCCGTCGCCGTCTATATCCGCTATGGCGGGGGAATATCCGAGCGTGGGATATAATACGCCGGCATCATTAGTACCGGGAAGGATGCCTCCGTCGCACAGCTTATAGCCGGTTCTCAGAGAGAAGATCTGGTTCCCGACGTAAACCTCCGGTTCCCCGTCGTTGCTGAAATCGGCTATGCCGAGAATCGTTCCACGGTGCTCTAAGTAGGGCGAGTTTGGATTGTTGTCTGTACGGTAAGTTTGATCCGACACCCAGTGACGTGCGCCGGTCGGATCGTATGCATATAAATATTTGTTGTTGGGGGCGTCTGTACCAGCAATCACGATATATCCTTTATTGTTATGCCGGGCGATTGCCATAGCGCCCATCGATGCGGATGTAGTTCTTTCGCCGGGAGTGGTGAATGGAAATTCACGTTTCAATTCAATTTGTCCTGTCGATTTGTTATAATAAAACATTTTGAGGCCGCGACTTTCATAGCCGTTATTATCGACTTCGCCGTTCACAACGGTAGAGGTATCCCGGAAGCCCAGGATTTCAACCGTGCCGTCGCCGTCTATATCGCCGACTGTCAGGGGGGCGTAATTATGGATCAGGACGCTCTTGTTTAAGGTTATTTCCCGGATACTCCAGTCTACGGTTGGCGGATCGGTGACACAGTCGGCGTCGCTGACGTTGTCGGGCGTTTCAGCGACATAGATATATACGTATGCGTAGCTTGTGTCTTCGTCGCAGACGAGGCGGTAGACGAGCGTGTCGTGGCCGGCGAAGTCAGATTCGGAAGTGTAGCGGATGCTGTCGTTTACGAAATCGGCTTCGCCGTGCAGCGGGTCTGTCGTGACTTCCATATCCGGCATGCAGGTGGCGGGGATGGAATCGTTGTCAAGTACCGGTATGACCACTTCTATGCCGGTGAGCGTTGAGGCGTAGTCGTTGTTGGCGATTAAGGACCTGTAGGGGAGTTCGCGGGCGCCGGAGACGTCGATCATGCCCAGGATGACGCAGGGGTCGGTTGTTTCGGAGGTGAAGATGTATTCGATCTGCAGCGGGGATATTTTGCCGGTGGGGGTGCCGCTTCCGTCGACTTCCTTTACCAGGGCGGCGAGGGCGGGGGCTTTTAGTTGGAAAGTGCAGGTTGATTCGCCGGTTGGAATCTCAAAGCCTGTCGTATCCGTATCGTTGTTGAAGATGCGTGCGATTGACAGAGAGCCGTTGCCGGACGATGCAACCTTCACTTCCGTCGATATGTCGGAGGCGAAGCTGCCGTCGATGTACTCAAAGCCGGCGTCGAAGCTGACGTCCAGATAAGAATCCGGTACCGGGTCGTTGCCGGTGGGATTAGTGACGGTGAGGGTGACGGTGACGGTGCTGTCGGCAGAATATTTGCTTACGCTGGTGGCGATGCTTGAGCGGACGGTGTCCTGCCGATGCGCTCCGGTGGCGGTGAAGCGGGTTTCTTCCGCCAGCGTTTCGCGGTCGACGCTTTTCAGTTCGCGGTCAAGGAGATCGCCTTCCACGGTTTGTTCGTATTCAATCCGGGCATGGTTGTCGAATGTCCCGACATCTCCTGCCGATACGGCATTTTCGGCAATCACGGCGGTTGCCGTCATCCTCCGCTCGCCGGCGCCGGGAATGTACAGGCTGTCGATCTCCAGGTAGCGTGTTCCCTGATAGCTCGTGATTTTGATCTTCGCATGTGTCGCGGAGTCGATGGCGCTGAAGCCGATTTCGTCCGTCCAGGTCAGTCCGGGGGGCAGGGTGTCGCGGAAGTTGACGTATTTCGGTTCGCAGTTCACGTTGCCGATGTAGAAGGAATAGTCCACCGGTTCGCAGGTGGTAATTTCGAGCTGGTCAACGTCCTTGACGAACGACAGTCCGTCTTCGTTGATCGGGGGTGGCGGTGGTACCTGACGGAGGCGGATCGGAGTGATGATCAAGTCGTGTGGAGAGCTTGACGGGAGATGGCCGGTGATGGCAAATTCAATCACAATCTGCGTGACGCCTCCCTGGAAGGATACGTTTAACTGCCCGTTTTTGTTGGTGGACGATACGGATCTCCGTGCGGTTGCGGTGGCTATGTTGTCCGATATGCGGTAGTAGCTTGTGGCCGGGTTACCGCCGTAGGAGAGCGTGGGGAGTACGGCCCCTCCGCTGCCGCCGCCGCAATAGCCCGTCACGGTGACCTGCTCGTACTGGCCGGCATAGCCGTCGATGTCGTAGATGGAAAATTCGGGGCGTACGGGCGTGTTCAGGTTAATGGTGACGGTGATTTTACTGTCGCCAAACCCTCCTCTCCGGCGCCGCAGGTACAGACTGCCCGCGACGGGGCTTCCGGTGACGGATGGGTAATAGTTGGGCGCGCCGATACCGCTTGCGTAATGAATGGTTGTGCCGGTGACTTCAATGCCGTCGCCCAGGTCGCGGGGGCCTTTCGAGATGCCGGTGTTTACGGTTGCGCCGTAGTTCTGTCGCTTCCAGTCCGTCCAGGTGTAGGTTTTTGTTCCTTCAAATTCCACCGTAGCCGTACAGGCATTATTGATTTGCTTATAACCGAAAGTGACGTAGGTAGTCGAGTCCGTGAAGGTGTAGATGCACTGCTGCTCGCCGTCGAGATACTGCATCGGCACTACGGCCTTGAAGTCGCCGTAGTACTGCGCATTGTTGGGATCCAGTTTCTCCGGCGCATCGGCTACGATCATGCATACGCTGTAGCCTGCCGTAAACTTGTCGAACATAGCTTTCGTGCCGGCATCCACACCTATGCCCAGCTGATTTCCGCCGTTGTTCTGCGCCCCGACAATCATGCGGATGGGCCGGTTGCCTTCGGTCAGCTTATGTACCAGCCAGGTGCGCTTGAAGATATATTCGTAGTCGCCGCACCGGTCGGCGTCCATGTCCAGTACCTCGCCGGTCAAGTCGTTATCGCCCCACATCACGGCTTCGGTATCGTATATAAGATCGCCCAGGCTGGCGCGGTCTCCCAGCCGCATGCCGGCCACACCCATGTGCAGGATGGAGCCTACGTTGGTGGAATGGCTCTGGCGGTTGTGCAGGTGGGCGTCGTCGTCGCGGATGACGGCTGCCACGCGGTTGTACCAGGTATCCCATTTGGCGCCGGCGCCGGCCATTCCGTTCCAGAGCATCATGCCGTCGGAAAATATATAATCGAACTTCTGCGCCGTTCCCCCTTTGGGCCTCGGGGTAAGCGTAATGCCGTACTTGAGGGCCAGATAGGATTCTATTTTCTGCAAATTAACCGGAGACAGCTCTCCGTTGTACAGGATCACTTCCGATATCACGCCCTGTATCACACGGTCGTCTTCGTAACCAGGCCCAATCATGGAAGCTTGATTCAAACCAATGGAACCGTTACTGATTCCCGATATAGAATCTTCCAGTCCGTTAAAGCGAAATTTCACACTGCTGTCGTCGTCTGTTCCGTCGGGCCAGCTGTGGTGATATCCCAAAATAGAAGTAGCGCCTATCTTGAACAGGTCAACGGTGCCGTATCCCGCTGTACCGCTTGTCCTGAAACGTCCCACAGTATTATTGTTTCTTTTCTGTACGCCATAGCCCGGCCCCCTGTAACTGCCGCGCGTAGCCGAACCGAACATCATGGTATAAATCCAGTCGTTTCTACCGAAGTCGTTATTTACCAGAAAGAACGCCGAGTGTTTTACAGGGTACTTTTCACTGAAAACAGTGGTAGAAGTATTTCCCAGCCATGCAGAGCTGCTGGTACCGTCACCCCAGTAGCGCAAGGCCGGGTGATAGTTGGTCATATAATTGCTCGGCTGGTAAACCGGTTCCAAATGACCGGTTTGGGTTCCTCCCATTGCGTATGTATAGGACTGATTGCGTACATCGTCTTTCCATTCCGACACGGCAGGTACGATGGTGCCTGCCGGCGCGTCGGCTGGGGGATAATTACTCAGCTTACCACTGCCGGCCGGTAGCGGTTCCGTGACAATCGATGCCGCGTCGTCGGCGCGCAGCCAGAGTTTGAGATTGACGCCTCCCACGCCGCCGGGACCGTCGGCGCTTTCAGTCCTGTGGCCGCCAAAGGCAATGTAACTGCCGTTGCTTACTTCCCCTTCAACTGTTCCGGCGGTGGAAATCACCTGCGTAGAGCCGGGAGGGAATGTCGGATCCGTGGATATAAGCATATATTCGGGCAATGCGCCTGTGCCCGGTTTAAATTTCAGCTTCAATGTCGATGCGCCCGTCAGCTGCACTTTGTACATCAAACCCTTGCGGTAGTTCACCGCCTGTGTTGAACCGGGAGTGGGTAGCGGGGTTGAAAGCGATACGGTCGTACTGAGATCCAGGCCGTTGCTGCCGAACATGGCATATACGCCATCGGCCAGCTGTCCGCTGCTGTTACCGCTGTTGAGCGTGGCCAGGCTGTTGCCCGTAAAAGCGATTAGCAGCGGATAGCTGGCGCTCTGGCTCTGCTTTTGATACAGTCCGTAGGCGTCGTCGCGAGCGATACCGAAGATGTGGTTGCTGTAGCCGGCGTTGGCTGTTCTGTCCCATACCGTCGCCCCGCCGGAGGAGACATAGTCGTTGTTGTTATTGATCGTAATACCGTATTTGATGGCCAGGTAGAAATGGATTTGCTGCAAGTCGGCCGGTTTAATATGTCTGTCGGTTTCCCCGTTCGCTTTTAAAAGAATGATTTCCTGAATCGTACCTTCGTATCCATAATAGCCGTTGCTATCACCATTTTCACCGCTGGCAATGGCAACCGGCTGGTTCATGGCTTGCGAGGAAGTTGTTATGCTGCCGCTGTTCAGTCCGCTACGGTAAAGCGTAAGACCTGTACCGTTTCCGTTGTTGGCGTTATCAAGCACCACGATTTCTCCTGTTACAGGGGTACTGTTGAATATTCGTCTCGAAGACCATGTCCAGCTAATATCGGTACCGTCATTATACCACGAAATGGCGCCATTTCCGTAACTACTGCCAAATGCAAGCAAGTGATCATAAGAATTGTCTGTGGTGGAACGTTTCAGTACAAAGATGGCCGTAATATTGTCGGCGGCTGTAATGCCGGAGTTATTGGCAGACTTCATCCAATAGCGTCCGGAAGCGTTCGTCCCCCCGTATGGAAAATCCACCGAAGGATGAAAATTATATCCGCTGTTGATTTTCGGAGGCACCTGGTATTGCCAGGTAAAATTTCCTACGCTTCCCGTTCCCTGGATCAGGTTCGTCCAAGTTCCGTTGCTGTAACTGTCCGATGTGAGCCAGGCCAGCCAGGTGTAGTTGGGGTTGTTTACGCCGCCGGGGCGCTGCGTTTGCGCCGTTGCGTTCCGGGTTGTCACTGTCAGGAGGAGAATTGCCGCGATGATGTACAGACTGATTCTTTTCATGCTATTCATACTATCCATTTATTTATGTTTATAATTTTCGTTTTTTCTTTCCGGGTACTGTTTCCGGCTGTTTTCCGGCCAGCAGCTTTGGCTGTATACATGGAGAAAGGGAGCAGGGGCGCCATGCACGGTGCAAAAATTACATACATTGTCTGCTGTATAAGGTGGTAAGTATCTCACGACACGTTGCCGCGTGATGGCGATCCCCTTTTCCCTGTTATTGTATAAGCTTTGCCGATTCATTTATTTTTATTCTTTTATATCGTAATTATAGACTGTGTGCAGGAAGTTGCGGGGAGGCCTCCGAAGATTCCGGATAGCTCTCCGAAATGAATTATTGACGCCGATAAACAAATTACCGGCGCTCCGGAGTAAAATTTTACGCCGGATAACAGTTTAATAAGAAGTATAAGTGAAAGGGGTTTTTTTTGAGGTTTATTTTTTTGTATAATCGCGCGCACATGCGTACGCACGTACTTTAATATATTTATATACGCCTGCGTCTCTCTCTCTCTCTCTCTCTCTCTCTCTCTCTCTCTCTCTCTAAGAAATATTCGGAACTAACCAACACGAACGTGTTAATTAACTCAAACGGGGATGTGTATTTTATGTTATTGATAACAGCCATTCTGCTTTTTTAATAAATACCGTAATCGGACGCAAATGTATTACATTTTTTTGATAAACAAAGTGAAAACACAAAAAAAACATGCAAAAAAGACCTTCATGCGGTTTTTCTGTCAATAATACTTATGCCCGACGGTACAAAAAGGTTATTCTCCCGGCCTGCCGGAACGGCTGTTTCCGGCGGAGGCTGTTCCCTGAAAGGAGATCCCCTGGCGGTTAACGGACGTCACGTGGACTGATGCAGATCCGTTCGGGAAGATTTCAAGCCTGAAGGAATAGAGGTCTTCTTTGGTTTTTGCCTGAAATTCGACAACGGCTTTCCCCTTGCCGTCAAAAGAGGATTTATAGTCTGTGGCGGTCGATTCAAAGATCAATCCGTCGCCGCCGCCGTAGGGAATGCTATAGGCTCTCCCGAAATAGGGAAGGTAAGACTTCACCCGGTCGTCCCTTATTTCCAGTGAATACGGGGACGTCAGCGCCTGCGAACGGCCACTCACCGGCAACATGCGCTCTACATCCACTACAAATGCACGGTTTTCGATTGCCTGATGCAATACAAGCTCTTTTTCCGCTTTTTCTTCCTTCGTCAAACCTTTCAGGGAAGAACAGCCAAACATGCAGATTGACAGTATACCTGCCATTATAACAAAATTTTTCATCGCCTTATTCTATTTTAGTATTAAACATTCATTACCGGTTGTCCACCTTTTCCGGATAGAGATCATGATTCATAAGCCGGAAAGATGCCATCTTTTCATATTCCGTGCCCGGCTTGCCGTAATTGCAGTACGGGTCGATGCTGATGCCTCCGCGCGGCAGGAATTTCCCCCATACTTCAATGTATTTGGGCTTCATCAGCTTTATCAGGTCTTTCATGACCGTATTGATGCACTCCTCATGGAACGCTCCATGATTGCGAAAGCTGAAAAGATACAGTTTCAGTGATTTACTTTCGACCATCCTGCGGGCGGGAATATACCCGATATAGACCATCGCAAAATCCGGCTGCCCCGTCACGGGACAGAGGCTGGTAAACTCCGGACAGTTGAATTTTACAAAATAATCATTCCCCGTGTGTTTGTTTTCAAACGTCTCAAGCACGGAAGAATCATAATCAAAAGGATATTCCGTACCGGCGCCGCCTAATTTTGTCAGTGTCTTTTTTGAGTTTTCCGGATTTTTTCGTTTCATACGCCACTATTTAGATTAAAAATTGCCCCCTTCCGGACCGGCAATGTGCAAAAATAAAGAAAATATACGGGAAAGCGAATTATTTATGTAAAAAATGTAGTCCGGTATATGAATAAAAAGTGTTACCTTTGCCTCATAATGTTTAAATATAGAGAAAAGATGAAGAAAATTCTGTTGTTGTCAGTTGTGATTCTGCTGTCTGCTTCATGCGCGGAAGAATCGGGCATAGCGCCGGCTAATGAAACGTGGTTTTATGTAAGGGAATATACGGTCCGGTCGGATCAGTGGAGACTGGTAGGAGGTGAAGACGAGCTTGATTCCTATTACGAGTATGAGGTATCCGTTCCCGACCTGGACAGGGATGTTTTTTATTACGGGAATGTGGACTGCTATATGTACCTGGATAATGACTATACGATCCAGGCGAAACTGCCCGAAGTCATTCATCGCGGGCAATATAATCCCACTACGAGGGAAGATGACCTGTGGACGGAAACCTATAAATGCGACTATGCGATAGGCAGCATCCTGTTCAAGGTGGAATACAGTGATTTTTATACGGGAAACAGACCCGGCACCAAGAAATTCAGGGTTTTCCTTGTCCTTTATGATGAATGATGGAAAAAAATCATTTTGAAATGATAGCCAAAACCCTTTACGGCCTGGAGGATATTTTGGCGGAAGAGCTTGTTGCGATAGGGGCGAATGATGTGGAAACGGGGCGGCGGATGGTGTCGTTTTCCGGTGATCAGGCGATGCTTTATAAAGCAAATTTCCAGTGCCGCACGGCGTTGAGGATCCTCAAACCCATCGCTCATTTCAAGGCGGATCATGCCGATGCGGTCTACCGGGAGGTCAAGAATATAGAATGGGAGCAGTATCTGTCACCCGGGAAAACATTCGCCATTGACGCGGTGATCTACTCGGAAAAGTTTAACCATTCGAAATTTGTGGCCTACCGTACAAAAGATGCCATTGCGGATTATTTTGACGATAAATACGGGAAGCGCCCCGCTGTCCGGGTAAACAATCCGGATCTCTACCTGAACATCCATATCTCGCACAATGACTGCACCGTTTCGCTGGACAGTTCGGGCGAGAGCCTGCACAAACGCGGCTACCGCATCAGCCAGGTGGATGCGCCGCTGAACGAAGTGCTTGCAGCCGGGATCATCCTTAAAACGGGATGGCGCGGGGAATCCAATTTCGTCGATCCGATGTGCGGCTCCGGAACATTGCCGGTCGAAGCGGCGATGATTGCACTGAACATGGCGCCGGGCATTTTCCGCAAAGAGTACGCCTTTGAACGGTGGCCGGATTTTGACAGGGAACTGCTCGATGAAATTTATAACGACGATTCGGCGGAAAGGGAATTTGATTTCAAATGCTACGGTTCGGATATTTCCCCGACGGCCATTGAAAAAGCAACGGGAAATGTACGGAGTGCAGGCCTGTCCAAATATATCGAGCTTAAAACCGTCCCCTTCCAGCAATATACGGAAGCGCCCCGGCCGGGCATCCTGGTCATGAATCCTCCTTATGGCGAACGGATTTCTTCCGATGACCTGTTCGGATTGTATTCCATGATCGGTGAGCGGCTGAAGCATGTTTTTGCCGGATACGAGGCCTGGATACTGAGTTACAGGGACGAATGCTTCGACAAAATCGGACTGTCTCCCAAACACAAAATCAAACTGATAAACGGCGACCTGGAATGTGAATACCGCTGTTATGAGCTGTTTGAAGGCAAGAATAAGGATTACAAAAAAAGCCTCAAGGAACAGGGCGACAGGCCGGAAAGAGGCCTGCCCAAAGAGAGGCTTCCCCGTCAAAAGCCGGCCGGCATCGATTTTCGTGAAAGACGCCGGGAGCTGACCGGACGGACTTCTCCGAACGATGAACGGAAAAAACCCGGCGAGCGGACGAAAACTTTCCGGGGAAAGCGTGAAGACGGCGAATCTTCCCGGAATAAAAAGTTTGCGGAAGAACGGGTAGCGGCGAAAGACCGTAAACCGTTCGATCATAACGGGAAGTCTTCCTTCAGGAAAAGCAGCGGTTCATTTGACCGGGACGACAGGCCGTTTTCCAAATCCGGCAGGGGACGGGATGACGGCCGTTTTAATAAGGAACGGAAAACAGCCGGCCGCGGTCACACGTTTTCCTCCGGCAGAAACGACAAATCCGACCGGCCCTACGACCGGAACCGCAAGTCATTTAAAAATAAGCGATATGAAGATTAAGTTAGTCTGTTTGATACTGCTGGCGTCCATCCCTGTCATGGCACAGGAGCAGGAACTGACGTTTCAGGATTTAATACCGGGCGGAGAGACGAGTTTCCGCTTTTTCCCGCAAAATATCCGGCAGCTGCAATGGTGCGGCGACAGGTATACATATATTAAAGGCGACACTGTGCTCATGGCCTCTCCAACCGACAGGGAGGAACAGGTCGCGTTTACACTCAGGCAACTGAATGAAGCCCTCACATCGGCCGGCCTGCCCGAAACAGGCGCCATGCCGGTCTTTTTTGTCCCGGATAAAAAGGAACCGGTTCTCGCGTTTCAATACAGGAATAACCGGGTGCATTACAATCCGGCCACCCGTCAAATCACAGCGAATTATGCGCTGGACAAATCCGGCAGCCGGTGGGAATACGACCGGGCAAACGGGAATCTCGCTTTTACGAAAGAGAACAATGTCTACATTCTTACACCCGGCGGCGAAACGGAAACGGTAACAGCCGAAATGGATCCGGGCATTGTCTGCGGGACATCGGTACACCAGAATGAATTTGGCATTCATAAAGGACTGTTCTGGTCTCCGCGGGGAAACGCCCTGGCTTTTTACCGGATGGACGAGTCGATGGTGACGGACTATCCGGCTGTTCATATCAGCGAGCGGGTCGCAAAAGCGGAGCCGTTTAAATATCCGATGGCCGGGATGCGGAGCCATGAAGTAACCGTCGGGGTCTACCATCCGGCGGACAGGCGGACGGCATGGCTGAAAACCGGCTTGCCGAAAGATAAATACCTTACGAATGTGGCCTGGAATCCCGACGGGAAAAGCATTTACATCGCCGAGCTGAACCGTGGACAGGATACGTGCCGCCTGGTGCGCTACAACGCGGAAACGGGCGAACGCGAGGCGGAACTGTTCATGGAAACGAATGCCGGTTACGTCGAGCCGCAGGAGCCGCCGCTGTTTCTTCCCGGCAATCCGGGACAGTTCATCTGGCAAAGCCGGCGTGACGGGTATAATCACCTTTATCTTTACGATACGGAGGGAAATCTGTTGCGGCAACTGACAGCCGGCCGCTGGGAGGTCAAAGAGGTGACCGGTTTTGACGGCCGGGGGAACCATCTGTTTTTTATGGCTACGGCCTCCCGGGATACGGAGGAGGACAGCCCGCTCGAAGTGTATGCCTGGAAACTGAATCTGAAGAATGGCAAACGAAATTGCCTTAATATAAAGAAAGGAGTTCATCAGGTCAGCCTGAATGCTTCCGCCACTTACCTGATAGACCGGACCTCTTCACCGGTGATCCCCCGCGATATTGACCTCATCGGAGTGAACGACGGCCGCCAGGTGAAGTCTTTATTATCGGCCGGAAATCCTTTTGAAAATTACAGGATGCCGGACATTAAAGTCGGTACGCTGACCGCCGCCGATAACCGGACGACGCTTTATTACCGCCTGATCACACCGCCCGACCTGGACGAAACAAAAAAATATCCCGTCATCGTGTACGTCTACGGCGGCCCGCATGCCCAGCTGGTTACCGGCGGCTGGATGAACGGCGCCGGCGGCTGGGATATGTACATGGCGCGCCGGGGATATATCCTGTTTACGGTTGATAACCGTGGCTCCGCCAACCGGGGATTTGAATTTGAGCGCGTCATTCACCGCCGGCTGGGCGAAGTGGAGGTAGCGGATCAGTTGAAGGGGATTGATTTCCTGAAGTCGCTCCCTTATGTCGATACCGAACGCACAGGCGTACATGGATGGAGTTACGGCGGGTTCATGACGGTGAACCTGATGCTTTCCTGTCCGGATCTGTTCAAAGCGGGCGTTGCCGGAGGGCCGGTAATAGACTGGCAACGTTATGAGATCATGTACGGGGAGCGTTATATGGATCATCCGGAGGAGAATCCGGAAGGATATAAAAACGCCAGCCTGCTGAACAGGGCCGGCAACCTGAAGGGAAACCTGCTGCTTATTCACGGAGATGAGGATCCCGTCGTTGTCTGGCAGCACAGCCTGCTGTTTCTGAAGGCATGTGTCGATGCGGGAACATTTCCCGATTATTTTGTTTATCCGGGTCATTCCCATAACGTCGTCGGGAAAGACCGTCCGCACCTGTATGAGAAAATCACACGGTATTTCGACCGTCAACTCCTGCCGGCCGACAATGAAACAAACAATTAAACAGTAAATAAAATGAATATCCTGTTATTAGGTTCCGGCGGGCGTGAGCACGCACTGGCCTGGAAGATTTCACAAAGTCCGAAAACCGGACAGTTATATATTGCGCCGGGTAATGCCGGGACATCCGCAGCGGGCAGGAATGTCGACATCGGCGTGAATGATTTCCCGAAGATCAAAGCCTTCGTCCTGGAGTATGAAATTGACCTCCTTGTCGTGGGGCCTGAAGACCCGCTGGTGAACGGCATTTATGATTTCTTTAAGGCTGACAGGGCGCTGTCCGGCATTCCGGTGATCGGCCCCGGCCGGCTGGGAGCGCGCCTGGAAGGAAGCAAGGATTTTGCAAAAGCCTTCATGATGCGTCACCGGATCCCTACGGCGCGGTACAGGAGCTTCACGGCCGGGCAGATGGATGAAGCCATTGCCTTCCTGGATACGCTGGAAGCCCCCTACGTGCTGAAAGCGGACGGACTGGCGGCCGGCAAAGGCGTACTTATTGTCGATTCGCCGGAGGAGGCGGTCGACAAACTGGGAAACATGCTGCAGGGCATGTTCGGTGAGGCAAGCCGTACCGTCGTGATTGAAGAGTTTTTAGACGGAGTGGAATGTTCCGTTTTTATCCTGACGGACGGAACCGATTATAAGGTATTGCCGGTAGCGAAAGACTACAAACGGATCGGCGAAGGCAATACCGGGCTGAATACGGGCGGCATGGGCGCCGTTTCTCCCGTTTCCTTTGCGGACGGTGCGTTTATGCGGAAAGTGGATGAACGCATTATCCGCCCTACGGTTGACGGACTGAGGGAAGAAGGAATCGACTACAGGGGGTTCCTTTTTTTCGGCCTGATAAATGTTGCCGGGGAGCCGCTGGTGATTGAATATAACTGCCGCATGGGCGATCCCGAGACCGAGGCGGTCATGCTGCGTGTACACAGTGACCTGGTGGATCTGCTGGAAGGAGTGGCTCATGGCAATCTGGCGGCCCGGAAGCTCGTGGAAGATCCGCGTACGGCGGTGACGGTGATGCTCGTCAGCGGCGGCTATCCCGAAGCGTATGAGAAAGGGAAAGTGATTACCGGCCTTGAAAAGGTGCCGCACGGGAGCATCGTTTTCCACGCAGGCACGAAGCTGAAGGATGGACAGCTCGTGACGGACGGAGGCCGCGTGATCGCCATCAGTTCTTACGGGGCAACGAAAGAGGAAGCCCTGGCCAAGTCGTTTGCCGGAGCCGAAACGGTACGGTTTGACCGGAAATATTTCCGCCGCGACATCGGGTTTGACAGCTGAGTATTATGAGACATTTTCGCAGCACGGATAAGCGATTGAAGTCCTTGTCGGACTGGCCGTCAATGTTACTGACTTTTACGGTTTGCCTGCTGTGCTGGGTGCTATGCTATGTCTGTTCAACCGGTTCCCCCCCGGAAGAAAGTCCGGAGACGATGCCGCTGTGGGCGCTTGCCGGCAAACTTCTTAACCGCAGGCTGGGAGCCTGTCTTGCCGGCCTGTTCGTGACGGCGCTTGCAGCTTATGTAATGCAGCGCATCAGTGATATGGAGATGCTCATCCGTGAGCGTACACGTCTGCCCTTTCTGCTGTTTTTGCTGTTAGTGAGTACAAATGCAGGGCTGCTGCCCGTAAGGGAAGTATCCGTTGTGCTGATATGCCTCGTTTTTGCCGTCTATGAACTGTTCCATTCCTACCAGTGCCCCGAACTGACCGGGAAGTTTTTTAATATCGGCATTTTAGTGGGCGTAGCCGGTTTGCTGATGCCGCAGGCCATCTGGTTCATCCCGCTTTTCTGGACAGGCATGTTCCGGTTTCGCACCCTGACTGTCCGGAATTTCATGGCTTCGCTGACAGGGATGCTGATCCTCTACTGGTTTTTGCTGGCCTGGTGTGTATGGAAGCACGATTATTCCATGTTTTCCATGCTGTATGACAGACTTGCGGATTTCAGGTTTCCGTCCGCAGAGCTGTTCCGGTTCTATCAGGCAGGATCGGCCGTCCTGCTGTCGGTTCTTGCGGCGGCATTCTTTTATGTCAGGATAGACGCCTTTAATAACAGCGTGCGCGTACGCCAGATGCTTGCATTTCTGTCGAATATGGCCGCCTGGTCATTCGGTCTGATCGTGCTGTATGGAAGGGATCCGGATCCGTTTCTGGCCGTGATCTATCTTCCGTCGTCTGTTTTGATAGCCCATTTGCTGGAAAACAGCCGGCGCATCTTCCGGTTTGTGTTGTATTATTTCATGCTGCTGACCTGGTTGGCGTCTTTTCTGCTGCGTCTATGGAGTTTCTGATCGCTTACGGTTATATTGGCGTCTTCGCAGCCTCTTTCCTGGCGGCTACGGTACTGCCGTTCGGTTCGGAAGTCGTACTGACGGGCGTCCTGCTGGGCGGAGCCTCCTACTGGCCCTGCATGATCGCGGCCACGGTCGGGAATTTCCTGGGCGGGATGACCTGTTACTGGCTGGGAATGGCCGGCAAGGTAGAATGGATCCGGAAATACCTGCATCTTGACATAAGCCGGCTGGAACGTGTTCAAAACCGGATAAAGGACAAAGGTTCGTGGATCGGATTTTTCGTTTTCCTGCCCGGCATCGGCGATTTCATCGCCGTGGCGCTCGGTTTTTTGAGGGCCGATGTCCGCATCGTAGCGATCTCCATGTTTGCCGGAAAAGCGATCCGTTACTGGGTCTGGATGGAACTGGTCTACAAAGTGCAGGAAGCGCTTGTATAGTATGGCGCGGTTTTGCGCCCTGCCCCGGTCAGGATTCATATCAATAGAAAAGTCGTCCGCAGGGCATCAATATCAATAGAAAAAGCCCTTCTCCCGGCAATCGCATAACGTCAGTATATAATTTGAATGTATAAATCGATAAAACCTGATATCGGCAACAATTTGTACATCCCGGATTTCTTCCTCGCTCCGCGAGCATTAGATCCGACATCCCGGATTCCTTCCCCTCGCTGCGAGCATTAAATCCGACGTCACGGATTTCTTCCCCGCGTCGCGAGCATTATATCCGGTGCGCCGGATTCCTTCCACGCGCTGCGAGCATTAAATCCGTGGCGTCGGATTTCTTCCTCGCTCCGCGGGCATTAGATCCGTGGCGCCGGATTTCTTCACCGCGCCGCGAGCATTAAATCCGGTACGTCGGATTACTTCCTCGCGCTGCGAGCACTAAATCCGTGGCGTCGGATTTCTTCCCGATCAAGTTATGGTCGCATCGTACTATGCCGGCAGTAACCTGCACATAATGCCGGATTTATCCCGGCAGTAACAATGGCCTCTCTCCCTGAACGCCGTCAGGCGTTGCCTTTAGCGGGCCATTCCGGTAAGCCCCGGCATTATCTGCGCCTGCGACGTGATGCGGCAGTTTGAATTACTCTCCTCCGCGCTTGGAAATCTAAAAAATTCATGTACTTTTGTGACCTTGATTATTCACATTAAATCATTTAATTCAATGAAGGTTTTTAAATACATACTGACAGTTGCTGCCATGCTCATTCCGGCCGGCAGTGTTTTAGCGCAAACGGCAAACGGAAAGGAGATAACAGCAGACAGGGTAGTGGTGCTGAACAAAGCTGATTTTCTTGAAAAAGTATTCAATTACGAAAAGAATACCGAAGCATGGGTTTATGAAGGCAGCCTTCCCTGCATTATTGATTTTTATGCCGACTGGTGCGGGCCATGCAAAATGGTATCTCCCATTTTAAAAGAACTTGCCAACGAATATAAGGGACGGATCATTGTCTACAAAATCGACGTGGATAAGGAAAAGGAACTGGCCCGGGCTTTCGGCATAAGCAGTATCCCCACCTTTCTTTTTATTCCGGGGAAAGGAACACCCCAGTCGGTCAGGGGAGCTATACCGCGTGAATCATTCGTAAAGGTGATTAAAGAATTTCTCCTGAAAGAAAATGCGGATTCGGCACAGGCTGCGGACCGGTAACCGGTTCGGCGGCAGGTACGGATTTACCGGTTCACAAAAGCGCCAAGCGACAGTTTCATCCAGTCGGCCCTGCGGTTCTCCTGTTTTGCCTTGCTGAATGCATTATCACGCACCTGCGCTCCGGGATGGCCTTTCGCCAGATCGGCCGAGTGTGCCGCAATCTTGTAGCTGAGCAGGTCTGTCCGCATACGTTCCGGATCCGTTATGCCCGCCTGACTCTTCAGTCCGCCGATAAGGGAAGCGCCATACCATGCCATCTGCGCCCCTCCGATAGCCGCTGCAATATGTTCATGTCCGACGGCCAGATCCGAAGTCACCATGCCCGGTGAAAAAAACGGAACGCCCCGGCACATATAACGGTACTCCTTCATATAAGGCTCTATCCTGTTCATCGGTATATGTCCCGGCCCTTCAGCCATCACCTGCACACAGTTTTCCCACGCCATGTCAACCAGTTCCCGCATTTCCGCCAGTTCGGCGCCGTGCACCCTGTCGTTCGAATCGTAGATGGATCCCGGACGCAGTCCGCTGCCCAGAGAGATAACGGCATCGTATGCGCCGGCCAGCTCGCAAATTTCGGGAAAGTGCGTATTCAGGAAATTTTCTTCCTTATGAATATTCATCCACTCAGCCAGGATCCGTCCGGCGCGGGAGACAATCCCCGTAAGCCGGTGAGCCGTCATCTTCAAATGCCTGCGTTTCATAGCCGCATGTACGGAAATAAAATCGACTCCCTGCATGAGCTGTTCCACGAGAGCGCTGCGGTAGACGTCCCATGACAGCTCCCCGACCCGTCCCCCCACCTTTGCCAGCGCATGGTATAACGGAGGCGTGCCGACAGGCGCCGGTGAGTTGCGCACCAGACATTCACGCGACAGGGAAGACGGTTCTTCATACGAAATATCCATCAGGGTATCCACGCCAAGACAGCAGTTCAGCCTCACCTTTTCCGCATCATTCCGGGAAAAGACCTTGCCGGTCGTAATATTACTGTTTATTTTTACAAGGAAACGGCCGCCGATAATCATCGGTTCCAGTTCCAGATGATTGATATTTGCAGGAATGACAGCGCGCCCGGAAGCGATTTCCTTACGCACGAAATCCGGCGTGATATACGATTTAAGCCCCAGCGTCTCAACCTGCTGATTCTCGCGTATCGCCACATACTCCATTTCGGGCGTTATCATCCGCTTTTTCGCATAATACATCTGTGTAATGCACTTCCCTTCCTTCGCCGAGAAAAAGGAACGGCCCGCGGCATCGCCGTTATTGCGGGGATTGAATACAATATCCTTGCGGCGTGTATACCACGATTTGCGTATGCGGGGCAGACCTTCCGAAAAGTCAGCCTTAAAAGCGCTGTCTCCGTAAGGCCCTGAAGTATCATAAACAACGACCGGGTTGTTCTTTTTCATCATTCCACCACTATCTGTCTCTATAAGCGTATCGGAAAGGTTTATCCGGCACATCCCCACCCGCACATTATTTATTTCACCCTCAACATAGATCTTCTTCATCACCCTGATTTTTATTTTTACCTCCGCAAAAATAGTAAAAGTCAATATAATTATCTATTTTTGCACCGTAAAATATAGACAGAAAATTAAATTTATGAAGTATAACACAAACGCAAAACGCCTTGAACTTCCGGAGTATGGGCGTAATATCCAGAACATGGTCGATCATTGCCTGACAATAGAAAACCGGGAAGAACGCAATCGCTGTGCAAACGCGATTATAAGCATCATGGGAAATATGTTTCCCCACCTGCGCGACGTCAGCGATTTCAAGCACATCCTGTGGGACCATCTGGCGATCATGGCCGATTTCAGCCTGGATGTAGACTACCCGTATGAAGTTGTAAAGAAAGAAAACCTGCATCAGCGTCCGCCGCGTGTACCATACAGCGAAACGGAAATCATCTACAAACATTACGGACAGACCCTCGAACACCTTATCAACAAAGCCGCACTGATGGAAGACGGAAAAGAAAAAGAGGCTTTGATACATCTGATCGCCAATCAAATGAAAAAATCGTTCCTTCTCTGGAACAAGGATTCGGTCGACAATCAGAAAATATTGAAAGACCTGGCCGAACTGTCCGAGATGCGCATCGTCCGCAACACGGAAACAGTGAAACTGATCGATGTCTCCGAAGTGATCGACGCCCCCCAGCAGCGTAACAGCAAGAAAAACAAAAAAAATCATTCACGGAAAGGATAATGAGTTCTTTTATCATAGAAGGCAGTCACAAACTGAGCGGGGATATTTATCCGCAGGGTGCGAAAAACGAAGCCCTGCAGGTTCTATGCGCCACCTTGCTGACGCCGGAAAAGATAGAAATACGGAATGTCCCGGATATACTCGACATCCGCAATCTCATCCTGCTATTCCGGGAAATGGGCGTCAAAACCGAACGGCTGTCGAATGATTCCTATTCCTTCCAGGCAGATGAAATTGACATTAATTACATTTATACCGAAGAATATGCACGCAGGGCCGCATCCCTGAGAGGATCCGTACTGATGGTCGGCCCGTTGCTCGGACGTTTCGGCAAAGCCGTGCTTCCGCAAACCGGAGGCGACAAGATCGGACGCCGCAGGCTGGATACGCATCTCACCGGATTTCAGGCGCTGGGAGCGGATTTCAATCACAGCGTACAGCATCATATCTGTGAAATAACCGCCTCAAAGCTGCAGGGGAGATACATGCTGCTGGATGAGGCATCCGTGACGGGAACCGCCAATATCATCATGGCAGCCGTACTGGCAAAAGGCATTACAACCATTTACAATGCCGCCTGCGAACCGTATATCCAGCAATTGTCGGAAATGCTCAACGGCATGGGAGCAAAGATACAGGGCATCGGATCCAATCTGCTTACAGTCGAAGGCGTAGAGGCACTGCACGGCGTCCGGCACACCATCCTTCCCGACATGATAGAAGTAGGCAGTTTCATCGGCATGGCAGCCATGACCGGCTCCGAGATTACAATCAAAAATACGGCCTGCGAAAAACTGGGCATCATACCGGAATCTTTTCGCCGCCTGGGAATAAAACTCGAAAAAAAAGAAGATACCATTTATATTCCGGCACAGGACAGGTATCAGATCGAAACCTTTATGGACGGCTCCATCATGACGGTCGCCGACGCCCCGTGGCCGGGCCTGACGCCCGACCTCCTGAGTGTGATGCTTGTCGTAGCAACACAGGCCGAAGGAAGCGTACTGATCCACCAGAAAATGTTCGAAAGCCGGCTGTTTTTTGTAGATAAACTCATTGATATGGGCGCACAGATCATACTCTGCGACCCGCACAGAGCGACAGTCATCGGTCTCGGAAACCGTCAGCAGCTGAGATGTGCCAATATGGTATCACCCGACATACGCGCCGGGATCGCCCTGCTCATTGCAGCCATGAGCGCCAAAGGCACCAGCCGTATAGACAACATCGAACAGATAGACCGTGGATATCAGCGCATTGACGAACGCCTGAACAGGATAGGAGCGTGTATTTCAAGGCAGGACTTATGTTAAAAAAGGAAGATTTGATCAAAATAGGACACTTTGCCAAACCGCATGGAATAAAAGGAGAAATATCGCTCCTGACGGATTATGAAATAGCAGACATTTCCGCTGACGACCCGTATCTTGTTTGTGACATGGAAGGCATACCGGTACCTTTTTTCATTGAATCATGCAGACAGAAAAACAATACGGCCGTGCTCGTCGAACTGGCAGGCATCGACTCTAAAGACAAAGCAAAACTTTTCACCGGGAAACCGGCTTATGTTCCCTCGGAGATGCTTCCGTCAAACGGCGAAGCTGTCCCGGAATGGAAAGACCTGACCGGATATACGGTAACGGACAGCAACACCGGAAAAGCCGGAACCGTTTCGGACATTGACAGCCGCACGGCAAACGTTCTTCTCGCAGTTAATTACAAAGGCAAAGAAACACTGATCCCGGCAGCGCTGATAACCGCGCTGGACCGGGAACGGAAAACAATCGCAGTTTCACTGCCGGAAGGTTTTTGGGAAATATGAAACGGAAACATGCAAACAAATCATTCTGGAAGCGTATACGGTTTAAGTACAAGCTTCTATTTTTCAACGAATCCACGCTGGAAGAGGTCTGGTCTTTCCGCTTATCCCGGTTATCGGTCTTCATTTATACCTGCATTTTCGCCTTTATCCTGATTACGCTGACCTCCACGATTATCATCCTGACCCCCATACGTAACTATCTACCGGGGTACCTGGACGTAGAAGTGCGCAAAGAAATCCTGGAAAATGCATTGAGAGCCGATTCGCTGGAAGAAAAAATCGCCATCCAGTCCAATTATATCAGGAACATATCCGACATCCTGTCCGGAAACATCTCCGTTGATTCCATCCAGTCCGGAGACACGCTGTCGTTTATCACATCAAACTACGACATTCCGCGAAGCGACAGGGAATCTGCGTTCCTGAACAAGTTTGAGGAAGAGGAAAAATATAACCTGACAGCGTTGAATCCCAGTCCGGCTCAGACGGAAATCTTCTTTTACCGCCCTCTGAACGGCATCATATCTTCCGCTTTTAATGAAGAAAAGCAGCATTTCGGCATAGACCTGACGGCAGCGCCCAAGGAAAATGTGATCGCGACGCTTGACGGGACGGTCGTTTATGCAGGATTTGATCCTAAATACGGAAATGTGATCTCCCTGCAGCATAAAAATGATTTTATATCAATCTATAAACATAATGATATACTCCTGAAAGAGGTCGGAGACCGTGTAGCTGCCGGTGAAGCAATTGCCATTGCAGGCAATACCGGCGAATTGTCCACAGGCCCGCATCTGCACTTTGAATTATGGCAGAAGGGCGCTCCCGTCAATCCGGAAGAGTATATTGCTTTTTAACATTTTAAAAACGGTCGGATGGCAAGGCAAATAGCGATATTAGGTTCTACAGGCTCCATAGGCACACAGGCCTTAGAGATCGTAAGCGCACACCGGGATCTGTTTGAAGTGTACGCCCTGACGGCGAATAACAATGCCGAACTGCTGATCGAACAGGCGCACAAATACATGCCCGACACGGTCGTGATCGCCAATGAAAAGAAATACCCCGAAGTAAAGGAAGCCCTGGAAGACCTGCCCGTAAAAGTATGGGCGGGAGCCGACGCCATAGCCCGGGTAGTCACAGCAGGGCCGATAGACATAGTACTGACGGCAATGGTCGGATATGCAGGACTTCGCCCTACGATCGAAGCGCTCAAAGCCCGTAAAGCGATTGCGCTTGCCAATAAAGAAACATTAGTCGTAGCGGGTGAGCTGGTAACGAACCTTGCAAAGGAGACGCAAACTCCCATCATACCGGTTGACTCGGAACACTCGGCGATCTTCCAGTGCCTCAATGGCGAATGGCGCAACCCGGTAGAGAAAATACTGCTCACCGCTTCGGGCGGTCCGTTTTTCAAAAAAACAGGGGAAGAACTTACAGCGGTCACCAAAGAACAGGCGCTAAAACATCCCAACTGGAACATGGGAGCCAAAGTGACAATTGATTCGGCCTCCCTGATGAACAAAGGATTTGAGATGATTGAAGCCAAATGGCTGTTTGATGTCAAACCGGAACAAATCGAAATCGTTATTCATCCGCAGTCAATCATCCATTCCATGGTTCAGTTTGAAGACGGCGCTATTATGGCGCAATTAGGCATACCCGACATGAAACTGCCCATATCGTACGCATTTTCATATCCCGAAAGATTGAAAAGCCCGTCGGAAAGACTTGATTTCTTCTCCTGCCGGTCGCTTACATTCGAAAAGCCCGATACGGAAAATTTCCGCAACCTGGCGTTTGCATTCGAAGCTGTACGGAAAGGAGGAAATATGCCGTGTATCCTGAACGCAGCCAACGAAATCGCAGTAGCTGCATTTCTTCAGGAACAGACCGGATTCCTTCGTATGAGTGACATCATCGAACAAACAATGACAAAGACCTCTTTCATCGCAAATCCTGTATATGAGGACTATGTCTTAACCGATACCGAAGCGCGCAGGATTGCAAAAGAACTGATTAATAAAAACAAGAATATATGGAAACATTTTTGATAAAGGCCGTACAGCTTATCCTCAGTCTCTCATTATTAGTACTCATTCATGAATTTGGGCATTTTTTATTTGCCCGTATATTTAAGGTACGCGTAGAAAAATTTTACCTGTTCTTTGACCCCTGGTTTTCACTGTTCAAATTCAAACCGAAGAACAGCGACACGGAATATGGCATCGGATGGCTTCCGTTGGGCGGATACTGTAAAATATCCGGTATGATTGACGAGTCGATGGACAGGGAGCAAATGGCGCAACCGCCCAAACCATACGAATTTCGATCCAAGCCTGCAGGACAGCGGCTACTCATCATGACTGCCGGAGTCATATTCAACTTTCTGCTTGCATTATTCATCTATTCGATGGTACTGCTTTACTGGGGCGACACATACATCCCGCTGAAAAATGTAACATACGGCATGACGTACGGCAGTACGTTTAAAAACATAGGCTTTCAGGACGGGGATATTTTATTGAAAGCGGATACCACAACACTCGAACGCTTCAATGAAGACTGCCTGCGTAAAGTGGTAAATGCAAAAGCCGTAACCGTTTCGAGGGATGGCCGGGAAGTTTCCATCGAAATTCCGGAAGACATGATGCAACGGTTGCTGCGGGATAAGGAAGGCTTTGCCTATTACCGCTTCCCGATGATTATCACTGAAGTGCAGCAACAGGTCGCCATTGATGCCGGTTTGAAAAAAGGAGACCGCATAACGGGAGTGAATGGAGTCAACACGCCGACAGTAACCGACGTTATCAGTGAATTAGACCTCAATAAACAAAAAACCGTACAAATAGACGTTGTGCGCGACGGCGGTCCGTTTTCGACAAATGTGCCGATCGACTCCCTCGGACATATCGGAATACTGGTCAACAGTAATTCTGCCGGTATCTACGAGACGGTCACGATCAAATATAACTTCTTCACATCCTTTCCGGCCGGAATAAAATTAGGGATCAACACGCTGAAAGGATACGTAAACGACATGAAATATGTATTTACAAAAGAAGGCGCAAAAAGTGTAGGCGGATTCGGCGCGATCGGCAATCTGTTCCCGGCTTCCTGGAATTGGCGCATCTTCTGGGAACGCACGGCATTTCTGTCAATCATACTGGCTTTCATGAACATACTCCCAATCCCCGCACTTGACGGTGGACACGTGATGTTTTTGCTCTACGAGGTCATCACCCGGCGTAAACCAGGCGATAAATTCCTCGAATATGCCCAGATTGCAGGTATGATTATCTTATTTTCTTTGCTTATCTTTGCAAACGGGAATGATATCCTGAGATTCTTCTCGCATTAAATAATAAAACGGCTTAACAATGAAAAAAGCGTTACATCAATTGGGAGAATATGTACTCCTTATGGGGAAGACGATTGACGTACCTACGCGGTGGAATATGTTTTTCAAACAACTGGTCAAAGAGATCTACAAACTTGGGGTCGATTCGATATGGATTGTTGTGATCATCTCCATATTCATCGGAACCGTTATTGCCATCCAGATATCATTGAACATCGGTTCACCGCTCATTCCCAAATTCACGATCGGCTATACAACGCGTGAAATCATCCTGCTGGAATTTTCGTCTTCCATCATGTGTCTCATACTTGCAGGCAAAGTGGGCAGTAACATTGCATCCGAAATAGGCACCATGCGTGTCACCGAGCAGATTGACGCCATGGAAATGATGGGCGTCAATTCCGCCAATTTCCTGATCATGCCCAAAATAGCAGGGCTTATGTTATTCATTCCCGTACTTGTCATATCCAGTATGATGACCGGTATAGCAGGAGGCGTAGCAGCCAGTTATGTGGGAAGAGACATGACTCCATCCTCTTTTGAGTTCGGACTGCAATACTACTTCAACCCTTTCTACGTCTGGTATTCCATCATAAAGTCCATCGTTTATGCGTTCATCATTTCATCCATCGCATCTTATTTCGGATACACGGTCAAAGGCGGTTCATTAATGGTGGGCAAAGCCAGTACAAACGCCGTTGTAATGAGCAGCATTATGATATTGCTGGCAGATGTTTTATTAACACATTTAATGCTGACTTGATATGATTGAGATAAAACATTTGACAAAGTCATTCGATGGCAGAATCGTTATCCATGATATCAGCACGGTTTTTGAAACAGGAAAGACAAACCTGATCATTGGACGAAGCGGCTCTGGAAAAACGGTTTTATTAAAAAATGTCATCGGGCTGATGACGCCGGATTCCGGGGAGGTCATTTTTGATGGCCGCAATATCCTGAACATGAATAAGCATGAAACCCTTGTCCTGCGACGTGAAATGGGCTTATTGTTTCAGGGATCGGCACTGTTCGACAGTATGACAGTACTGGAAAACGTCATGTTCCCATTGAATATGTTTTCCAAAGAAACCGTACGGGAACGCAGAAAGCGTGCCATATCCTGCCTGGAGAGGGTTGATATGTCGGATACATACGACCTGTATCCTTCGGAAATAAGTGGTGGCATGATGAAACGTGCCGCCATCGCTCGTGCAATCGCTTTACAGCCCAAATACCTGTTCTGTGATGAACCCAATTCAGGCCTGGACCCGAAAACAGCGTTGATTATTGACGACCTGATACACAGCATAACAAAAGAATATGGGATGACCACTGTGATCAACACACATGACATGAATTCGGTGATGAACATCGGTGAAAACATTGTTTTTACAAAAGACGGCATCAACGAATGGAACGGCACGAAGGAACAGGTGATCAGTTCTCAAAACAAAGCCCTGGAAGACTTCATTTTTGCTTCCGATCTGCTTCGTAAAGCAAAAAAGATGCAGGAAAAAACAGAATAGAAAAGATAAAAATGAATGTAAGCACATATATATACAAAATAGTTTTAAAAATTAATCCCAAAAGTTTAATTACAAATAAATTGCAAAAATGAGAGATGAAGTTCGTATAGTTTTGAACAGGATATATTAATAGGGTTGCAGGGATCGGATTTATGTAAATATATAGATTTGTATAGCATGTATGTTCTTATCAACACTTACTTTTGTTTCGGATTTATAATTTAGTTTAAAATGTACCTACATTACCATTTAGAAATTAAAATTAGAAGAAAATGAATATGAAAATGAAACGTATAGCATATCCATTGCTATTGTTAAATGTGGTGTTTTTTATACAATGTAGTAATAGCCGGATTGATCCGGAACCTCCCGGACCCGGGACTGATCCCGAAGGTAAAAGCAAAGTCTCTTTGAATATCCTTATTCCGAAATCAAATGTATCTACCTATGCAGGAGTAGACGCAACAAAGCTTGAAAACCATATAGAGATATTATATGTAGATTTATATCAGGGAGGTTCTCTGATAAAACAAGAAGACTTTTCCGGTACTGAACTAACCGTATTGATGAATAGCAATGATTCCATAGTAACGGTAGGATATGAAGTCGACAATATTACAACAGGTACGCTTAGCGCCAAAGTGTTTGCAAACAGCAGAACCGTCAGGGTTTTAGCAGGTACAGACTCCGTTCCTCTGCCTAAAGGAGATGCTGCGACCTCATTCTTTATGAGCGGAGAAATTGCTCAGATCAACTATGATGCAGGTTCCGGCACCTATAAAGCAGATATTCCCCTGCAACGTAATGTGGCAAAAATTCGCGTAAACGTATCTAAACATACTGCTGTTCTTCCTTCGGATTTGGAGATTGACTATGATAACATCAAAATTAAAACGTTAAACATAGCTAACCAAACCGCCTTATTCGGCCCTGCAAATGATGCTACAAATACATATATCGAAACAGACGAACGTACAGGGGCATTATTACACAAATCATCTTCATTCAGCGCCAACGGCGGACAGATAGACTCCTTTTATGTATATGAAAACTGTCGCGCATCCTTTACGGAATTATCCCATGCCACCCGGGTACAAATTGAAATACCTACAATATCACCCACAGAAGGCTCTAAAAAGGATACCTATACTTACTCCTTGTATATTTCTCCCGACGGATACAACCTTAAAAGAAACTTCATCTATACATTAGATATAAAAGTTCGCGGACAGAGTCTGGAACCTGTTATTACCACAAGCATACAACCCTGGAACGATGTAAATATAGACGGAACGATTCACGGTACCTACCTTACGATGGATAAATCCGAGATTGTTTTTGATTCATACGGAAAAGCCGTAATCAACTTCTGCACGGATGCACAGGCAGTCTATTTTAATTTTGAAGAATTTAATAACGCGAATACTGTAATTGGTGCAGAGATCGGTTCCAAGATACTTTATCCCATCAGCGACGATCCCGGTCTCTTGAGAATTGAAGATACAGATCCGAATCTGGCCCCAAGCGATTTTAAAGACGGACAAATATTATTAGACAAACAACACTGTGGAAGTTTCGGATTCGAAATAAACCTCAATGAATATCCGTCATTCCCTGCGGTTAATTTCAGTGGAAAAATATGCGTCAGGGCCGGCAATATAGTAAAATGTTTATCCTTCCCCGGAATAAGAACGTATGATGCCCATTTTATCGTTGGAGACAGTATTTTTAACTGGAATGAAAGATACATAAGTGCAACCGTTCTTCCGGTTTCGGAATCTTGGCTTCGCGTTTCGGTCAACAGGTTATACAACTCGGGGGACATGAAGCAAACATATAACGGACCCTCTACACCTCTATATTTGCATTTAGACGAAAATCTAACAGGTTCTTCACGAAAAGGCACCGTAACAGTCATAACAGAAAATGGTGCAGAAAAGACACTCAATCTAGAACAATTACCGGCCATACCGATAGGAAGATTCGGTTATAATAGTATCCTTACAGATGACAGCATATATGGAGCTATGCTATATACGGAACAACTATACGAATTTAAGACAGAACCCACGTATATAGGAACAGGTACTAACATGCCACTCGTAAATGCCATCTATAACGGACGCATGAGTGCAATATCTGTATTTGACGGAGCGAAGTACGAGGAAACTAATAATTATTTCAACTATCAGGATGCATTATATCAGGCAATAAATTATTGTGCGCATAAAAACAGAATTACTTCAGGCGGTAACATTAATGATCAATTATTGTGGTATTTGCCATCGCAAGCTCAGTTGGCGGGTATGTGGATATCTTACAATTCTTATAAAGACGAGACTACATCAAACTTTAATTACAGTAATGGAGCGCCTGCCGACTATTTCTGGAGTTCTACGAATAATAACGATTATCCGGATGCTCAATACATGAACTTCGAATTTGGTAATATAGGTCACCGTCTAAGAGAAACCAAATACTGGGTTCGATGTGTACGTGATGGCACCGCTGCTACCCCTCCCACCTCCACCATGATATTATCATCGAACAACTATCCTGTTATAGATTTCGGAAATGGAATGCCGACAGGAAGTTATACGACAATATCTAAGACACTTAATAATAATGCCGGTGGTGACGAACTATCTGACAATAACAAGACTTTATTCAAAACGCTTCGCGTAGCGATTGCCGATCATGCATCGGGAGTACCGTGGGATATAAACGCATGTGATGGATATACTGCCGAAGGAGAGACTGACTGGAGACTCCCGACACAGCGCGAACTGCAAGCTATTTGGATACTGCAAAGTGAAATAAAGGATGAATTTCCCAGTTTCGATTTGCTCGCAGATGATTATTATTATTGGAGTGCAACAGATTCTAAGACTAACGGAACAAACGCTTGGATAATATGCGGAAGCAGAACAAAACCGGGATCATCGGGAAATGCACCTAATCATCTTAAATCTGAAACGGAAAAACTCAACGTAAGATGCGTTAGGGAAGAATAACAAAGAGTTTCATTATTCATTATTACAATATTATTTACCGGAAAACCGGTAAACAAAAAAGCAGCTATCGCGAGATACCTGCTTTTTTGCTTTTATAAATGTAGGTTCTATGACGAATCATGTGGGTAAAGAGGGTAAGCCATTCAATTTTCTATGCCCATAAACGAGAGGTGCATTTGACTATGTCGATTTTCAATTCAAAGGGTCGCTGTCGCACCGGCAGGAAGAAGTTATTCACTAATATGAGCTACTAAGGAAAATCACTTTTAAAACCTTATTTTCTGTATTTTCCCTTAGTAGCTCAAGTGATTCCTCCTCCCTCTCCCTTATTTTATTTGCGTGAAAATAAGATAAATAAGGGAGAAAAAGGGGGATGCTTCAAGCTACTAAGGGCGCTTTTGAAAAATAAGGGATCCCAGATTTCATCCCGACCCGTTGAATTGAAAATCGACGCAGTCAAATGCACTCCGAATGAGATTATACCCATACAAAACGTGATAGAGCCTAAATGTCCGGCGATTACAATCCGAACGCTTCTTTTATTTTACTTACATAGTCTAATTTTTCCCAGGTGAACAGTTCAACTTCACAGGAAACCGGATCATTGTAACGCGACTGAAAAACTTTCTTCACCACCGCCGGCGTACGCCCCATGTGACCGTAAGAAGCCGTTTCGAGATAGATCGGGTTACGCAACTTAAGCCGTTCTTCGATTGCCTTGGGACGCATATCGAACAGACCGGTTATTTTCGCAACAATTTCACCGTCGGTTATCTTTACGTTGGAACGTCCGAATGTGTTAACAAAAATATTCACAGGCTCGGCAATGCCGATAGCATAGGATACCTGAACAAGCACCTCGTCCGCCACGCCCGCAGCGACTAAGTTCTTGGCTATATGGCGCGCAGCGTATGCAGCCGAACGATCCACTTTGGAAGGGTCTTTCCCCGAAAATGCGCCACCGCCGTGCGCACCCTTACCGCCGTAGGTATCTACAATAATCTTACGTCCCGTAAGGCCCGTATCGCCATGAGGCCCACCGATAACAAATTTGCCGGTAGGATTGACGTAATACGTAATACGGTCATCAAACAACGCCTGAACTTTAGCAGGATACTGCGCTTTTACGCGCGGAATCAGAATTGCCTTCATATCTTCCGCGATCTTAAGCTGCATCCGTTTATCCGCCTCCTCCTGCGACAGGCCATTCTCGGCTGTCACAAATTCGTCATGCTGCGTAGATATTACGATCGTATCAATATGCAAGGGCGTCCCGCTGTCATCATATTCAATCGTAACCTGACTTTTTGCATCGGGACGAAGATACGGCATTTTCTCATTTTCATTTTTCCGTATGACGGCAAGCTCCTGCAATAAACTGTGCGCCAAATCCAAGGCCAGCGGCATATAATTATCCGTCTCGTTCGTTGCATAACCGAACATCATCCCCTGGTCGCCCGCGCCCTGATCGTAAGGATCTTTCCGTTCAACGCCGCGGTTAATATCCGGGCTTTGTTCATGAATAGCAGAAAGCAATCCGCACGATTCCGCTTCAAACCGATATTCGCTCTTCGTATAACCGATTTTCCCGATTACACGACGCACAACATCCTGTACATCTACATACGCTTTCGATTTAACCTCGCCGGCTACAACTACCTGACCGGTAGTAACCAGCGTTTCACATGCCACTTTAGAGTTTTCATCCTGAGCCAGGAACTCATCCAATAAAGCATCCGATATCTGATCGGCCACTTTGTCCGGGTGTCCTTCCGACACCGATTCTGAAGTAAATAAATAACTCATTACCTTCTTAATTTATTAAGTTAAACATAAGCAATGAATCAACGCCGGGAAATTTATGCCGAACGGCAAGAAAAGGAAATTCAATTCATTTTAGCATTTTTTCCTGTGGTTGCAAGCAGTACAAATCTGTCCACGTCAATTCGCCCGCAAAGATATGAAAAAATAACAATACAACACTCACATAGTTGCGTTAATTATTGTTATCTTTTCATCTCTCCATTTTGTCATTCAATAACGCCCATCGAACGCAACCAGTATTCCGCACGTTCGGGCCATTCGTTTACGGTCGCCTTGGTATCGCGCATACCATATCCGTGTCCACCCTGACTGTACAGATGCATCGTTGCCGGCACGCCCGCTTCCTTCAAGGCATAATAATAGAACAGACTGCTGTTTATATGGGATTTATCATCCTGAGACTGCACCAGCATGGTGGGAGGCGTTTTATTAAAGGATACTTTTATTTCGGAAGCCAGGGTGCCGAACGTTTCCCCGCTCAGGTAGGCTGGATAAACCAGCAGGCAAAAGTTCGGACGGCTACTGAACCTGTCACATTCATCAAGAGCCGGATAGGTATGTTCTTCCGGGTTATTGCAAACCATGACCGACAAATGCGCTCCGGCAGAGAAGCCCATGATACCGATACGTTCAGGATGGATATGCAGTTCTTCAGCATGGGCGCGCACATAGCTGACGGCGCGTTGTGCATCCTGCAACGGCGCCGTATGCTTCTCCGTTCCTTCGCGGCGCGGCACCCGGTATTTCAGCAGCACCGCCGTTATCCCCATATCATTCAACCATTCGCAGATTTCCGTTCCCTCCAGATCGTACGCCAGGATATTATAACCGCCACCGGGACAAATGATCATAGCCGTACCATTCGCCAGTTCCTGCACCGGATGGTAGATTGCGATCACAGGATCGCTTACGTTACTGACCCGTTGTACCGTTTCCCCGGCCACCTTGTTTCCGGTTATATCAGCGACTTCTTCAGGCAGACTGTTTTTTTCTCCGGGAGCGCCGCCGGGAAACAGACGAATCTCTTTATCCTGTGAAAATACATGTAAACTCATTACATTAAACATCAAAAAAAGAAAAAAATATTTCATCGTATAAATCGGGTTAAATAGTTAAACATCGGACCGTCTATTTGCTAAACGGCTTATTTATCCATTGCGTCAAATGACGCGTATCACTTGACTTCCACATTTTCATTGACATCAAACTCATTATGGTCTGTATCATAAAACTTATACTCCAAAAAGCCAAGATTCTGATCGGGAATAACCTTAAGGCTTTTACTGTACTTCCACTTCCAGCGTCGCAACATAGAAATAAACCCTTTGGAAATATATGCAAATACATAAGGGTGAAGATGAAGGGTAAAGTTTTTAACATGCAGTTTACCCGTCAGGGTATCCAGTTTTTCTTCCAGCGTATCGGTAAACAGGATCGATGGACTTGCATGGCCGGATCCGAAACAGGTCGGGCAAGTTTCCGAAGTATCAATATCCAGCACAGGCCGTACACGTTGCCGTGTGATCTGCATCAGTCCAAACTTGGTCAGCGGTAATATATTATGACGGGCGCGGTCACGCGACATAGCAACCGTCATGTGTTCAAACAGCTTCTGACGATGTGACGCTTCGTTCATATCAATAAAATCAATCACGATAATACCTCCCATATCACGCAAACGAAACTGACGCGCCAATTCGTCCACCGCCGCCAGGTTCACATTAAAGGAAGTTTCTTCCGGTTCACTTCCATTCTTATTGGAACGGTTACCACTGTTCACATCTACCACATGCATCGCCTCGGTGTGTTCGATAATAAGATAAGCCCCGTTCCTGAAAGTAACCGTACGCGCGAGCGATGATTTGATTTGTTTGGTAACGGCAAAATGATCGAAAATCGGAAGCTCGCCGGTATAAAGCTTCATGATCCCTTTTTGTTCGGGCGCTATCAGGGAAACATAATCAAGTACATTTTTATAAACAGCTTCATTATTAATATAGATATGCTCAAATGTAGGGTTCAGGATATCCCGCAGGAGGGCTACCATACGTGACGTCTCTTCATAGAAAAGCGAAGGCTTCTTAGCCTTGGGCAGCTTGAACAGATTATCCTCAAAACGTTTCTGCAGGATCCTCAGTTCATGATCCAGTTCGGCCACACGTTTTCCTTCGGCCGATGTCCTTACGATCACACCATAGTTTTTGGGCTTCACGCTTTGTATCAACTGGCGCAATCTCGCACGTTCCTCACTTGATTTTATTTTGGTAGAAACGGAGACCTTATCGGAAAAAGGGATCAGGACGAGGTAACGCCCGGCAAAAGACAATTCCGCCGTAAGCCGCGGCCCCTTGGTAGAAATAGGTTCTTTCGCTATCTGAACGAGAATATCTTCACCTGCTGTGAGCACATTGGTGATCTTGCCGTCTTTCGGCAACTCCGGAAGGATTGTTATTTTAGAAAACGGAACAACATTCTTCTTATCACCCGAAAATATCTTTTTCAGGAATTTCTGTTGTGTATTAAAATGAGACCCCAGATCCTGATAATGAAGAAATCCTTCTTTTTTATATCCGACATCAATAAAAGCTGCATTAAGTCCGGGGAGCAGCTTTTTGACTCTCCCGAAATAGATATCACCGACCGCATAAGATTCATTTCGGGCTTCTTTCTGAAACTCAACCAAAACCTTATCTTCCATCACCACAATTGACACCTCTTTAGGTGTTACATCTACAACTATTTCACTTATCACGATAACTATTAAATAAATAAACAAAAGAACAAACTTAAATAACTACGATTTTTATTAAGCTTGCTCTTTCTGATTTCTCCTTTCCAGACTTATTTCTTTTTATGTCTGTTTTTCTTCAGTCTTTTTTTACGCTTATGCGTAGCCATTTTATGTCTTTTTCTCTTCTTACCACTTGGCATAGTACACTATTTTAGATTATTTTTTCTTTTTAGCTTTCTTCTTATCGCTAGCGATTGCCTCCATAAATACTTTAGCCGGTTTAAACGCCGGAATGTTGTGTTCCGGAATTGTAATCGTCGTGTTTTTCGAAATGTTACGGGCTTTTTTCTCGGCTCTTTTCTTAACGATGAAGCTTCCGAAGCCTCTCAAATAAACATTTTCACCCTCTGCCAAAGACTTCTTAATTGTATCCATGTAAGAAGTTACAATGTTTAATACCTCTGTCTTCTCAATGCCCGTATTTTTTGATATCAGGCTAATAAGTTCTGCTTTAGTCATGTTAAATAATTTATTAAATGAATATTACGTTTCGATTTTTCGGACTGCAAATATAAGACTTTTCTATGATAGAAAAAAAAAAAACGCTTTTTTTTCAACAAAAATGCACTTTTATTTTTTTACCTGCCTCAAATACGACTCCGATTAGTACCAAACCATCCGATAAAAACCGGCAAACTTATTAAAGATCAGTAAAAAAAAACCTATAAATTTTGAATACTCAAAAAAAGCTTGTACGTTTGTACTTATTATTTTTCACTTTTTAAATATTCATAGTTATGTCATTAAACAAGGTTATTTTAATTGGTAACGTAGGAAAAGAACCCGACGTCCATTATTTTGATGACGGCAATGCCGTAGCAAAATTCCAGATGGCAACATCAGAGCGAGGATACAAGCTTGCGAACGGAACCGAAATCCCCGAACGTACCGAGTGGCACAGTATTGTGGCTACACGCGACCGCGCACAGTTTGTCGAAAAACACATTAAGAAAGGCTCTCTTTTATATGTAGAGGGCAAAATACGTACACGCAGCTACAATGACAAAGACGGTAATGTACGTTATATAACGGAGATCTATGCCGACCGCATTGATTTTTATTCGATAGGGAGCGGTAACCGTCGTGAGGAAGACCAGCAGGAAACCGGTAATGCAAACGGAACACCCGTAAACATGAATCATACCGCAGAAATCCCGCCTGCATCCGAACCGGCTGACGATTTGCCATTTTAACGATCCTGTCCGCTCTAAGTTTTCAGTATAAAACAAAATATATTTTGGAATCAGACGATTATCTTCCGGAACAGCTGCTGCAAGTAACCTTCAGTGATCTTATGACTGATTTTGCAGCAGCATTTGGCATTGCCTTACTACTATTATTATTCGTGACATTTCTATCCGCCGCCGAAAACGTAATAACATCCTTATCGCAGGAGAACGCGAATAGACTGGAAGAAAGCGCTTCGGCAAGAGATAAAATTATTAGCTGTCTGTCCGGTCATCTACGGCTGATGAAAGCATCCTGCCGCATGCTTCAGTCTTTCATCCTGATCGCCGTAACCGCATTGTGTGCTTACGGAATGAATATATTCGGTATAACGCCGCATATATTGGCGTACCTGATCGCATTTCTATGTACGATTGTCTTGTGGATCCTTTTCTATGGAGTGATACCCAAATCTTTCTCCAATCACAAACTGAGTATGGCGCGCGCCATGGCTCCATTATTAAAATCCGTCATCAAAATATGTTCACCGCTTGTTCGCATGACATCCATTCCGGTTGAGAAAGCGGAAAACGAGCATGTCAAAAAGACGCAGGTGCCGCTTGCCGGTGAAGCGCCGAACGATATGTACGAAGAAAAAGAAATGCTGGAAGATATCATCCACTTCTATAATAAAAAGGCGAATGAGATCATGACGCCACGTACGGACATGGTCGCGATAAGCATAAAAAGCGATATCAATGAAGTCGTAAACACGATCGTGGAGTCAGGATATTCCAGAATCCCCGTTTATGAGGAAGATGAAGACGACATAAAAGGAGTGCTTTACGTAAAGGACATTATTCCGGCGCTTAACAAACCGGTACATTTTGAGTGGCAGTCCCTCATGCGGAAACCCTACTTTATTCCGGAGGCAAAAAAAATTGACGACCTGCTGGACGAATTACGGACACATAAGACGCACATGGCAATCGTCGTGGATGAATTTGGATGCACATCGGGCCTCGTAACAATGGAAGATATTGTGGAAGAAATTGTCGGGGATATATCAGACGAATATGACGAGGATGAGCATTATTTCATGGCTTTGCCTGACGGCGGTTATATCTTTGAGGGGAAAACCCAGCTCAATGACTTCTTCCGTGAAACAGGCGTTCCCCCGTCCGACTTCAGCGAACATACCGAAGAAGCGGAAACACTGACCGGTCTCATGCTGGCGATCAAGGGAACATTACCCCACAGACGCGAAGTGATTGATTATAAAAAATACCGTTTCCACATACTCGAAGCCAACGAACGCCGTGTGCTGAAAGTCAAATTCAGTATGATTCCGGATAGCGGGGAATATAAAAAATAAAAACGCCCATGCGAAATACTGTTTTATTTATCTTCTTCACATGCATATCATTATCATGCAGAAACGATTATACTCCCAAACCAAAAGGCTATCTTCGCATAGCCCCTCCGGAAGCACAGTATATCGCCTTCAACATGAACGAGTTGCCGTACGGTTTTAATATTTCAACACAGACCGTCATTGAAATACCCCCGGAAGACAGTTCTTTATACTGGCTTAATATAGACTATCCGGACCTTCATGCAAAGATTTACTGCAGCTATCAGGCTATTACCCCGCAAACCCTCCGTGAATATGAGAACGAGTGCCGCCAACTGACGGAACGTACAGTCAGGAATGCGGACGCAATAAACGAAAAACGCTATGAAAACGGGAAACATCATGTCTACGGCACGCTGTTCCGGATCGAAGGAGAAACCGCATCTCCCATACAGTTCATGCTTACGGACAGCATCTCCGGATTCTTTCGGGGCGCACTTTATTACAAATACAGCTCCAACGCCGACTCGCTCGCTCCTGTTACCGAATATATACAAAAAGACATTACGGAACTCATACAATCGTTTTACTGGAAAAAATAATGCCTGTGTTTAATGTAGACAAATCCCCCCTCATGGGTATCTGGAAGATTAGCGAACCATGGCAGGAATTATTCGATTCGCTGACCGGCAGGGAGGCTTATCATCCCGGTCTGAATGAACTACGGTCAGACAGGCGTAAACAGGAATGGCTTGCCGTGAGACTGCTGCTTCAACATCTTTCGGGCAAAGAGGCGCTGATAAGATACCGTAAAAACGGAGCCCCCTTTTTACCGGACAGCAAGTATCACATAAGTATTTCACATACGCAAGGCTATGCAGCTCTCCTGCTAAGCAAGAACCCGAACCCGGGCATTGATATTGAATATCACTCGGAACGCGCATGGAGATTGCGTAAAAAATATATGAATGAGAGCGAATTAGCCTTCATCACGTCATTATGCGATCACAAAAACCCCGAAACCGCCCTGACGGCGAACGTAACGGAAACTGCCACAATATGCTGGTGCGCCAAAGAAACAGCCTGTAAGGCGCTGGGAGATACAGGAGTCGACTTTGCCGAACATTTCCGTATCAAGCCATTCAATCCATCCAAAGAAGGGATTCTCTTATTAAAAGAGAAACGTACGGAGCAAAAATTAAATTTCAAAATAAACTATCGGGTAACGGAAGACTTTATACTGACATGGAAAGAGTGAGCAGCCGGCGCCCGACCGGATAAATTCAATACATATATATATGAATGTAACATTAGGAAAAACCGGTATATCCGTCAATAAAAACGGATTCGGAGCACTGCCGATCCAGAGGATTCCGGAAAAAGAAGCAGTTCATCTACTGCAGAAGGCATACGAAGGGGGTATCGGTTTATTTGATACGGCACGGTTTTATACCGACAGTGAAGAAAAAATAGGTAAGGCATTCAAAGGAATGCGGGATAAAATCGTTATTGCCTCGAAAACAATGGCCGTGAATCCATCAGGCTTCCGGAAAGACATGGAGACAACACTCCGAAACCTGCAAACAGATTACCTGGATATCTACCAGTTCCACAATCCGGCATTTTGCCCGAAGCCGGATGATGGAAGCGGACTTTATGAAGCGATGACCGAAGCTGTAAAAAGCGGATCTGTGCGTCACATCGGAATTACAAACCATCGCCTGTCAGTAGCGCACGAAGCAATAAAAAGCAGCCTGTATGAGACCTTGCAGTTTCCATTCTGTTACCTGTCCGGTGAAAAGGAACTGCAACTGGTAAGGAACTGCGCCGCAAACGATATGGGGTTTATTGCAATGAAAGCTCTTTCTGGCGGATTAATAAGCAACTCGGCGGCGGCCTGCGCTTTTATTTCCCAATATGAAAATGTGCTTCCGATATGGGGTATACAACGGGAAAAGGAACTGGACGAATTTCTGAATTATGCCGTAAATCCTCCGGAAATGAACAGTGAAATGAGCCGTTTCATAAACAGGGAGCGGGATGAACTCAAGGGAGAATTTTGCCGGGGATGCGGATACTGCATGCCCTGTCCGGCAGGTATAGAGATCCATAACTGTGCACGCATGTCGTTACTCTTACGGCGTTCGCCATCCGAATTGCAGCTGACTCCGGAAGTGCAGAAAAAAATGAAGAAGATTGAAGAATGTATCCAATGCAATCAATGCCGGGAAAAATGCCCATATAAACTTGACAGCCCTGCCCTCCTGCAAAAAAATTATGAAGATTATAAAAACGTATTAGCCGGCAAAGCACATGATGTTAAGACATGAGTATTGCACCTGAACCGCTTGCCTCGCCGGTGGAAATGCGCGCACTGACGGCAAAACGCTACAGGGAAGCCTACTTTTTTCTTTTTCATCTCGCAATTTTAGTCCGCGCAGCATATAAACAGTTGCATAAAAATACTAACTTTGCACCGGAATTTGATTACATCTACTGATGAACAACGCTGATTTCGAAGGGCATACAGGTATATATCTGAATAATATAACATTCTCAAACGACATTTTACTGATTGTTGTAATAACGCTGCTGTCTGCATTTGCACTGATATTCCGTCTAAATATCCCTTTATTCGGCAAAATGATCGGTAACATAAATGCGGGGGAACAAAGGCAAAGTCTTTTTGGCACAACCGAAAGTGACAGTTTCCTGTTCAATACATTCATGACATTTCAAACCCTGTTACTTTTCAGCATCTTTTTATTTTCTGTCATAACCGGATATACCCGTTTTACAAATCCGGATATTCCGGCAATATTCATTATGACAACCGTTCTGTTTATGATCCTGCTTCTTTCCTGTTTATTCAGAAAAGCGGCTTACAACATCTTTGGACGCATATTTTCGGAAAAAAGCACCTGTAAAACAATGCTCGTTAATTATCAGGGACTGTTCTGTACATGGGGAGTATTTTTGTATATTCCTGTTTTATGGATTCTATTTGTCGGCAAATACCTGTTAATGGCATACACATTATTTATTATCAGCTATTTAATCTTTAGGATATTACTAATTTATAGATTTATTCACATCTTTTTTAACAAAAATACGGGTTTATTGTTTTTTAGTTTGTATCTTTGCGCCCAAGAAATTATACCGTCGGTATTTTTATATGAGGGTTTGATTTATATGTATAATATTATCGAAAAAAATAATATATGGCAGTGATTATCAGAAAAATGTTGGTATCCCAACCCCAGCCTGTATCGGGCAAATCACCTTATTTTGACATTGCAAAAAAATACGGCGTGGAAATAGACTTCCGTCCGTTCATCAAGGTAGAGCCGCTGTCTGCAAAAGAATTTAGACAGCAGAAAGTTTCTATTCCGGACTATAACGCTATTATTTTCACAGCTCGAACGGCAATAGATCATTTTTTCAACCTGTGTGAAGAAATGCGCATTATTATTCCCGAAACAATGAAATATTTCTGTATAACGGAGACAATTGCCGTCTATCTGCAGAAATATATTGTATACCGCAAACGCAAAGTTTTCTTCGGACAAAATGGAAAACTGGATGATTTAGTCAAACTGATAGGAAAACATCCGAAGGAAAAGTACCTGATTCCTGTTTCCGATGTCCATAAAGATGACCTGATGACCAGTCTTGACGCAAAGAAGATCCATTACAAAACAGCAACGATGTATCGTACTGTAAGTAATAACTTTAAAGACAATGAGGCATTTGATTATGATATGCTTCTGTTTTTCAGTCCTTCCGGCATATCTTCCCTGCTGAAAAATTTTCCAAAATTCAATCAGCAGGACATCCGTATCGGCTGTTTCGGACCTACGACCGCGAAAGCCGCCGTTGATGCAGGATTACGCCTCGACATTGAGGCGCCGACACCGGAAGCGCCCTCCATGACTGCTGCCCTTGAGCAATATCTGAAAAAGGAAATGGGTCAGGACGAAATAAATGGAACGTACTGAAAGGGTCTTTTTCCCTAAAAGTGAACGGCTGCATTTAAAAAAAGACATTGACTGGCTGTTCGATAACGGACAATCTTTCATACTGTATCCCTTACGAATCGTATATTTGCCGGATACCGGAAATACATTTCCGGTATCCGGCCTTTCCGTTTTAATCAGTGTTCCCAAAAAGCGTATCCGGCGTGCGGTACAGCGCAACCGGATCAGGCGTCTGATACGCGAGACATTCCGTCTGAATAAAAAGGAACTGTCAGACCTCTGTAAACAAAACGGAAAACACCTTCAAATTGCCTTCATGTATGTATGTAATGAGGTAAAACCATATACAGACATGGAAAAAGCCATGCTGAAAGCATTTACAATGATCCGCCGGAAAGAAAACCTATGAAATGGCTACTGACACAAATCGTTCTGTTACCGGTCTACTTCTATAGATACTGCATATCTCCCTTAACGCCGGCAAGTTGCAGGTATACACCGACCTGTTCGGAATATGCCATACTGGCGCTGAAAAAATACGGCCCGTTCAAAGGAAGCCGGCTGGCCATAAAACGCATCCTGCGCTGCCATCCCTGGGGCGGCAGCGGATACGATCCCGTACCGTGAGCTATGATGATCAAGAAACCTTTCACTTGCAGCCTGCCCTTTCCGTTTTGGAAACCGGATGCCGGATTGTAGAGGCTGTCTCAAAAGCCAGGCAGCCTCTTTTTTTTTGTACTTTATCCGATCAAAAAAGAGTAAAAAAACTTGCAAAAATATTTGGCTGTTCGCAGGATTTTTCGTATATTTGCAACTGATAA